>NZ_KI914822.1:0-11943 GCF_000520535.1 Arthrobacter sp. H41 | reverse complement strand
CCGCCGGCAGGTCGGACTGGCCGATGTGCAGTCCGGCCACCTGCACTCCTGCCGCCCGCGCCGCCAGAAAAATGTCCACCCGGTCATCAACCAGCACAGGAACCCGGTCCCCTACGGACTCCGCGACCGCCATCAGCAGTTGCAACAAGTCCCGGGCAGAGGCCTCCTTGTCGCGCACCTGAACAATGGTTGCGCCCCCTGCCACCGCCGCGACAGCAACAGCGGTCACCGTTCGTGGGCTGCATTGGAGTGTGTCGGTCACCAGATACACGGGCAGGTATTGCCTTAGTCGAGGCTTGAATGCCGACCTCCAGGACTGCCCGGGACCTGTTCTGATATCCGGCCGGTTCATCGAATGCCACCCGGCGCAACTGTATGGCGAAGGTCCAGTCCGGCGACGACGTCGTCGGGAGTGATGCCCGACAGCCGGTCGACGAACTCCACCGCGAAACTTCCCGGACCTTGCGCCCGCACTGCGGCCTGCTCCGCCGCAAGGGTGTAAACACCCGTGGCCGCTGATGCCGCCAGCAGCGGATCATCGGTCAGCGAAGCGAAAGCGGCCATCACCGCGCCCAGGGCGCACCCGCCACCGGTCACCCGGGTCAGCAGGAAGTGCCCGTTCCCCACGCCAATAAACTCCCCATCGGTCCCCACTATCAAATCCACCGCACCTGATACCGCCACCGTCGAGGAGAAGGAAGCCGCAAGATGTTGCGCAGCCTCAAGGGCCGCCAAGGGGCCTTCGGTCGAATCCACTCCCCTGCCTCCGCCTCCCGCCCCGGCCAGAGCCAGTACCTCCGAGGCGTTGCCACGGATGATACGCGGACCCATCCCGACCAGTTGATGCGCCAACTCGGTGCGCACGGTCAGGGCTCCGATGGCCACCGGATCCAAGACCCACGGAGTCCCGGCAGCATCGGCAGCAGAAACGGCCTCTATCATCGCGGCCCGCTGCTCCCGCTGCGGAGTCCCGAGATTGACCAGCACACCCGACGCCACGGACGCGAACTGCCCGGCCTCCTCCGGAATGTCGACCATCGCCGGAGCCGCACCGACCGCCAGCAGGACATTCGCGGTGAAGTTCGTCACCACAGCATTGGTGATGCACTGAACGAGGGGGCTCCGGATCCGTAATTCTTCAAGGAGTTGAGCACAATCAGACGGCGTAAAGCGAATAGCCATCAGCCTTTCACCAGCCCGCCGTCGACCACCAGATTCTGTCCGGTCACCGACCGGGACCAGGGCGAGGTGAAAAAAAGCACAGCATCTGCGAACTCCTCCGGAGTGGTCACCCTGCGAAGCGGAGTGCCGCCAGCAATTAGGTCGAAGACGTCCTCTGGAGTGGCCGAACTGGCATCAGTGGTTCGCAGCAGTCCCCCCGAAACCATGTTCACGGTGATTCCATCCGGACCAAGATCATGGGACAGCGTGCGTGTAAGTGACAGCAAAGCCGCTTTGGCTGCCGTGTAGTCATGGTACGGAACCACCGGATTCTGAAAAAGGTTGGTCCCGATATTGATGATCCTGCCGAACCCGGCGGCACGCATTCCCGGCACAGTCGCCTGGATAGTATTCAACGCACCACGCACGGTGCCGGTGAACTGCTGATCGAGGTCCCCCCAAAGCAACGCGTCCGCGTGGGGACGGGCGTCACCGTTGAACGAGAAATCAACAAGCGCACTGTTCACCACGCTGCAGATCGGTGAACCAAAATGGCTTTCAGCTTGCTCAACCAGCGCAATCACCTGGTCCTGGTTTCGAACATCGGCGCGGATGGCCACCGCCTGCTCCGGATAAGCTTCCGCCACTGCATCAGCAGCTTCAGCACTGTGCAGATAATTCACCACCACCCGCGCGCCTTCGCGGAGGAAGGACTCCACCAACCGGGCCCCGAGCCCCCGGCCGCCGCCGGTGATCAACACCACCTGGTCACGGATAGGGAAACTGGTGGGGGAAGATGCTGCAATCGGCATCGGACACGCGCCTTTCGACCTGTTGGGGAAGGCAAAGCAATGCCGCCGGCAGACAACCTGACCGTTGCAGGACATCCCTTCGCCAGTGCTAACTGGATCAGGTTCAACGGGTTTCATCTCAGCCCCAACCGATTTTCCGGTGGAGCACCCCGTGTCACTGCTATCGACCATAACTCACCGATAGCGCACCATGCATCTTCCACTTCAGGGAAGGAAACGGGTAAAAGGCCTGAGCCAGCTAACTGCTCCAGTGGGGCAATCCAGGCCCTGCCGCACAACGAATCGAGACCGTTGCCAGATCACGTAAGGTTATGCCGTTCACCGTCGAATACAGGGAGTTCAAGTGAAGTCTTTTGCATGTGGAGATGTAGTGCCTGGTTGCGAAGCCCGCTGGGTCTGCAGTACTGATGATGAAATCCTGGTCAACGTGGGAGCGCACGCTGCATCCACGCACGGGCTCACCGAATTCCCGGTCGACCTCGTCCAGTCCGTTCGCAGAGCTATCGTCCCGGTTAGTTGATTCCTGCGGACGGCGCGTCCCGGCCCGAGCCCGGAGCACGAACGGCACCGGGCTGGGATGCGCTCCTGGTGGCAGCCTGCCGCGGCGAAGGCCTTTCCGCGGCCTACCAGCCCATCGTGGACACCGCGCGCGGCACGGTGGTGGGCTATGAAGCACTTGCCAGGTTTCCCGGATTCGCCGAGAAGAACCCGGAGGTCTGGTTTTCCGCTGCGCGCTCACACGGGAAATCCGCAGAACTCGAATCGGCAGCGTTGCGTGCCGCACTCGCCGCCCGGGCGGCACTGCCGCCCAACTGCTTCCTCACCATCAACGTCTCCCCCGAGCTGCTGACCTCCGAGGAGATCCGGAGCGTGTGGCGCGACGAAGGAAACCTCGGTGGGCTCGTGGTCGAACTGACGGAGCAGACACCCATCGATTCCTATGTAGGGCTTGAGCCCGACCTCAACCAGTTGCGTGCCGCTGGAGCCCTGATCGCGGTCGACGACGCCGGCGCCGGCTATGCGGGGCTTCGGCACCTGCTGGCGCTGCGGCCCTCCCTGATCAAGATCGATCGGGAACTCGTCCAGGACGTCGACCGCGATGAGGCGAAACGGGCCCTGATCGAGATGCTCGGAACTTTCGCCAGCCGCGTGGATGCCTGGATCCTTGCGGAGGGCGTTGAGCGGGTGGAGGAACTCGATGCGCTCGTCACCCTCGGCGTCCCCCTGGTACAGGGCTACCTCCTGGCCCGGCCTGCCCCGCCCTGGGCCGGCCTTGATCTGGACCTGGCGCACCGCCTCGCCGTCAACCGCCAGGTGGAGCTCAAGACCGTTCTCCGCGACGTCGTGGAACCGGCCACGACCGCCACCAGCACAGGGCAGGCGGCAAGCGCCTTCGAAGCCGACCCGGGACTGCAGGCGGTGGTGCTTCTCGGTGATCACCTGCGGCCGGTGTCGATCCTTGACGCGGGTGCGGCCGAACTCGGCGTGGTGAGCCAGGGCATGCGCGCAAACCTCGACACATCACTGGCCGAAGCACTGGCCCGGTCCATGACACGGGAGAAGGGAAGCCGCTTCGAGCCCTTGCTGGTGACGGACAACGCGGGTCGCTTCGCCGGCGTCGCCCGTTTGGAACGCATGATCACCGCACTGACGACGACGGGCCCGGACCTACCCGAGAGCTAGTCCGCCGGAGATCGGGGTGCAGAAAGCATTCCCGCCCTAAGTAACATGTTAATCACGCAGCGCACTCCCCGGTCGGCGATTCCGGCCACCAGCCCCTGAAGGAGCTCCATGACCTATGCCGTCCCGGTTCCCACGCCGCCCAGCCTCCCGATCAGCGGCAGCGATACGCTCTTTCCCGTGCGGAGGGTGTTCTGCGTCGGCCGCAACTACGGTGACCATGCACGCGAGATGGGCGCCGATCCGAACCGGGAGCCGCCGTTCTTCTTTTTGAAACCGGCCGACGCCGTGTTCGCACCGGAAGGAGCGCGTGGCACTTCACCGACTGTCCCCTACCCGCCCCAGACAGCGGATCTCCACCACGAGGTAGAACTGGTGGTGGCGCTCGGGCAGGGCGGCACCCGGATCGACCCGGCCGACGCGCTGGGCACCGTGTGGGGCTATGGCGTCGGAGTGGACCTGACCCGCCGCGACCTGCAGGCCGAGGCGAAAAGCCTGAGGCGCCCCTGGGACCTCGCCAAGGGCTTCGACTTGTCGGGGCCCTGCTCGGCGCTCCGCCCGGTCAGTGAGGTGGGGCATCCCGACCGAGGCAGGATCTGGCTGGACGTGGACGGGAAGCTCCGGCAGGAAGGTGACCTCGGCGACCAGATCTGGACGGTCGCCGAAATCATCACGCATCTCTCCCGATCCATCACACTGTGCCCAGGGGATCTTCTCTTCACCGGCACCCCCGCCGGCGTCGGAGCCCTGGCCCGCGGAAGCTCGGTCACCGCCGGTATCGACGGAGTTGCCGAACTCTCGTTCACCATCGCGTGAGCCGGACACCGGCGGGACGGACCACTAGGCAGCCCCTCGCCGATCAGGTCCACAGCGCACTCCTGGCGCAGTTCCTCGACGGCCGGCGGCAACCGGACGAGGTGCTGAACCTCGTCTACCTTGCCAGGGAGTTCAGCGTCAGCCAGACGCCGCTCCGTGAAGCGCTGGCCCGGCTCGAGCACACCGGGCTGGTGATCCGCGAAGCCCACAAGGGCTACCGTGTGGCCCCGCTCTTCAGTCTGGAGGACCTCCGGAAGCTCATGGACGCGCGTCTGGCCCTCGAGCCGACCCTGGCCTACGAAGCGGGCCTGCGGGTCACACCGGAATTCCTCGACCGCCTCGCCGAAACCATCACGTCCCTTGAAACCGGTGCCCACTCGCCGGGCAAACCCCCTGTTCCGAGCTTCCTCGAGGCGGACGAGCAGTTCCATGCGGCAATCGCCCGCCAGGCGAACAACCGGTTCCTCGAGGACGCCTGGAAATCCTTCGGCGGTCAGGCGCAGCGGTTCCGCCTCTACGCCAAAGCCAGTTCGACGGCGCCCGCCACCACCATCGCCGAGCACCAGGCGATCCTCGACGCCTTTCTGGAGCGCAACGCCGAGGCGGCGTCCGCAGCAATCCGCTCCCACATCCAGAACGCGAAAGCGCGCGCCCTCCAGGACCGCCGTGTGGTGACCGCGGAGCCCTGAGAGGACGCGGGTACCGCCGGGTCCTGAGCACATGGCCAGCCCGGCGCCCGAACAGGTGACCAACCCGGCGTCCGAACAGATGACCAACCCCGGCGCCCGAGCGCCGGGTGCGCCCTACCCGAGCGGGGTCAGGATCATGTCGGTTCCCGCCCTCCCGCAGATCGCCCGCAGGTGTTCGAGGAGACTCTCGGGAAGAGGGATGCCGTCCCGGCTGCGGCTGGCGCGCGCCTCGGTTTCGGGTTCGCCGGGAAGGACGACGCCGGGCTCGTCCCTGGTCATCAGGTGGACGAGTTCGTCGACATACCCGGCGGGGGCCCCGCCCTCGGCCACGCTGCCCGGGTCGATGACCAGGACGAAGTGCCCGAGGTCGTCGCTGGGCCCGTCATGCAACGGCAACGCGGCTCCCGAGATCGACGCGCTGAGGACGTGGACCATCAGGCTGAGCCCGAAGCCCTTGTGCCCGCCCGTCTCGGTGCTCGGGCCGCCGAGCGGACTGATGGTCGCCTCCTGCGTGGTCAGCAGCGAGTAGGCAAGAGAGGCGTCGGTGATGGTGCTGCCCGCCCGGTCGCTGACCCAGCCGGCCGGGAGGTCGCGGCCGCTCAGGGCATAAGCCTTGACCTTGTTCATCGCCACGACGCTTGTGGACATGTCGACCACCAGTTCCCCTCCAGCCATGCGTGGTGCGGCGAAGGCGATCGGATTCGTCCCGAGGATCGGCGTCGTTCCTCCCAGGGCGGCCACCACGGGGGTGCGCGTCGTCGTCGTCATCAGGGCGATCAGGCCGCGCTGCGCGGCGCTCCGGACGTAGTACCCGAGCGCTCCAAGATGGTGTGAATTGCCGACGGCGACCGCCCCTATTCCGCTGGCGGCGGCCTTTCGGACTGCCAGATCCATGGCGAAGAGGCCGGCCGGGTGCCCGAGGCCCGCACCGGCGTCGACGACGGCGAAAGCAGGAGCATCGCGAACCACCCGGGGAACGGCGTCGAGCCTGAGGCGGTCCTCGGACAGGAGTTTCTCGTACAGCATCAGCATGGAGACGCCGTGGGAATCGATGCCGGAAAGATCGGTCTCCACCATCACCGTGGCCGTGGCGGCCGCGGGCTCCGGCGGCATTCCCCAGGCGCTGAGAATTCCGACGATCTGCCGGTGCAGCTGTGCTGCGTCGAAGCGGTTCGGGGTTCCGTCGTTCATCGGTTGCTCTCCTTCAGCTCATCGGCGATTCGCCTGCCGATTTCGAGCGCGGCGGTCGCGGCCGGCGAGGGCGCATTGAGCACGTGGATCTGGCGGGGTGCCCGCTCGAAGTAGAAATCATCCACGAGGTCGCCGTTCCTGCGCATCGCCTGCGCCCGGACTCCCGCATGGGTGGGCACGAGGCTGTCGTCCGCGAGCTCGGGCACGAGTTCCCGCAGGCTCGCCAGGAACTTCTTCTGCGACAGGGAGCGTGCCACTTCGGAGAGCCCCACCTTCCAGAATCTTGCGCCGAGCTTCCAGAGCCCGGGCCAGGCGGCGCTCTCGAGGACATCGCGGGGGTTGATGCTGAGCCAGGTATAGCCTTCTCGCGCCAGGGCGAAGACGGCGTTGGGCCCTGCGTGTACACCGCCGCCGCCGATCATCTTCGTCAGGTGGACGCCGAGGAAGGGGAAGCTCGGATCCGGCACCGGGTAGATCAGGCCCCGCACCAGGTGGGACTGATCCGGGGTCAACTCGAAATATTCACCGCGGAACGGAATGATCCGCACCTCGGGGGTGAGGCCGGCCAGCCGTGCTATGCGGTCGCTGTGCAGGCCGGCGCAGTTGATGAACTCGTCGGCGGTGATTTCTCCCGTGGTGGTGGAGACGGTCACTGAGCCGCTGCCCGCCGAGATCCCGGTGACTTCCGTTCCCAGCATGATCTCGCCTCCGGCCTCGGTGATCAGCCGTCCGAGGGCCTCACAGATACCCCGGTAATCGACGATTCCCGTCGATTCGACCCGGAGGGCGGCAACGCAGGCGACATGGGGCTCATAGACGCGGGCCTCTTCGGGGGTGACCAGCCGGCAGGGCACTCCGTTGGCGAGGCCGCGTCGGTGCAGTTCCTCAAGCGTTGGAAGCTGCTCCGCGCGGGTGGCGACCACCAGCTTTCCGCAGATCTCCACCGCCACCCCGTGCTCCTCGGCGAACCGGCGCATCGACTGGGCGCCGGCGGTTCCAAGGGTCGCCTTCAGGCTTCCCGGCGCGTAGTACAGCCCCGAGTGGATGACCCCGGAATTATTGCCGGTCTGGTGCTCCGCAAGCCGGCGCTCCTTGTCCACCACCGTCACGCGGTTACCGCGGAGCGCGAGCTCGTACGCGGTGGCCAACCCGACTATGCCCGCGCCCACAACAACAACGGAGCTTGTCATCTTAGTATTCCTCTTCTGACGTCGGCGTCGTACCGGAAAGCAGCGGACTCCCCGCAACTGTATATGGTTGCCTTCAAGGATATATAGTTCGACACTCGTCTTAGCCACCACGGCCGGCAGGCCCGGCGGCGGCTCCATCCGGAAGGACCGACCATGCCATTGCGTCCGAATGCCACTCCCCTTACCCTGATGAGCTCCCTCGTGGTCCGGAAAGCCCTGGACGACGGCGTCCTTTCGGCATACGAACAGGCTTCCGGCTCCTCGCTCCGGACGGAATACGTCCCCACGACCATCCTCCTGGAACGGCTCGCGGCCGGCGCGGAACCGGATGTACTGATCGGCACCCGGGAAGCGCTGCTGCGTCTCGAGGGATCGTCCGTCGTCCTCGGAAGCAGCCTGCCGCTGGTGCGGTCCGCGATCGGGCTGGGCGTGGCCGCAGGAGCTCCCCGCCCGGTGATCGCGACCGAAAGCAACCTCATCGACGCCCTGCTCGGCGCACGCTCGGTTGCTTTCTCACGGGCAGGGCAGAGCGGAATCTTCTTCCAGGAGCTGCTCGGCCGCCTCGGCATCGCGGACCAGGTACTCTCCCGGGCCACTGCGCTCGACACGGGCTTCACAGGCGCCGCCGTGACCGACGGCCGGGCGGACCTCGCACTGCAGCAGGTCAGCGAACTGATGTTCGTGGACGGCGTCGGCGTCGTTGCTCCGTTGCCGGAAGAATTCCAGCACTACAGCGAGTTCTCCGTTGGAGTCGGTTCCGGTACGGTGAACCGGCACGCAGCGGAGAACCTCGTCCGCCACCTGACGAATTCCGAGGCACGGGAGGCGTACGCGGCCACCGGCCTGCAGAATCTTCATCCGGGAGCCTGAACCGAAGGCCGGCGACAGTAGGCTGGGGCCCGTGGTGAACGACACTTCGGATCTCCCCCGTGGCGGCCTGGCTGCGCTGTGTGCTGCCGAGACGACGAGTTGGGGATTGCTGTATTACTCGCTGCCGGTGGCGGTGATCCCGATCGTGCGGGACACCGGCTGGTCCGCCGCCGCCGTCACCGGCGCATTCTCCGCGGGACTGATCGTGTCGGCCGCGGTGGGCGTCTGGATCGGCAAGCTGCTGGACAAGCGCGGACCGAGGGCCGTCATGGCCGGTGGAAGCGTCGTCGGCGCAGCGGCCCTCGTACTGGTTGCCCTCGCCCCCAACTTTCCACTCTTCGTCCTGGCCTGGCTGATCGCGGGGTGCGCGCAGGCGGCAGTCCTCTACCAGCCCGCCTTCGTAGTGATCACCCGCTGGTACGGCCCTCATCGCGTGCGCGCGCTGACCATCCTCACACTGGTTGCGGGTTTCGCTTCCACTATCTACTCACCCCTGACCGCCCTGCTCATCGAAGGCGTGGGCTGGCGAACGGGTTTCCTGGTCCTTGCTGGAACACTCGCCGCCGTCACGCTCCCACTGCACTGGTTCTTCCTCAACGCGAGGTGGACCGCACATCCAGCCGCCGGGTTCCACAGTGCCGCCGGAATCCGGGCGATCACCCGGAGCCGACGCTTTCGGATGCTCCAGATCGCGATGGCACTGACCACCCTCGCCCTGTTCGCCGTGACCCTCAACCTCATCCCGCTCCTCCTCGAGCGCGGGTTCGACTACCGCACGGCGGCGCTGGTCTTCGGACTGGTCGGCGTGGGCCAGGTTCTCGGACGCCTCTGCTACGCGGCGCTGCAGGAGCACACTCCTCCCGTTCGCCGCACCGTCATCCTGACCGGTTCCGGCGCTCTGTGCCTGGCGCTGCTGGGAGTGTTGCCGGGACCCGCCGTCGTGCTGGTGGGAGTGGTGATCGTCGCCGGAATGCTCCGCGGCTGCAACACGCTCCTGCAGGCCACCGCCATCGCTGACAGGTGGGGCACCAGCAGCTTCGGCGCCGTCCACGGCGTGTTCATCGCACCCATCACTGCAATGGCGGCACTCGCCCCGGCAGCGGGACCCCTCCTTGCCGGCCAGCTGGGAAGTTACTCCGCGATGGCCCTCGGCCTGGCGGGCCTTGCCGCAGTGGCAATGGTAGCCGCGGCTCGTTCCTGAGCGGTGTGGCGCACAGCAGACTGGTCCGGGCACGAAAAAGCAGGGCGGGAAAAGTCCCGCCCTGCTTCATCCATCCGAACCTAGAAAGGCTGGACTGCCTTAGAGAGGCTGGATGTTTGACGCCTGGGGACCCTTGGGGCCCTGCTCGGTGTCAAAGCTTACTTTCTGGTTCTCATCAAGTGAGCGGTAGCCGCTCGCGTTGATGGCGGAGAAGTGTGCGAACACGTCTGCGCTTCCGTCGTCAGGAGCGATGAAACCAAAGCCCTTTTCAGCGTTGAACCACTTTACGGTACCTGTTGCCATTGTTATCTATCCTTCTGAAATTCAGACGCAATCCGACTTTCGGAAAGCCCCAGTCGCGGCGTGCTTGTCCGCTTTTTCAGAAACACGGCACCACCCGGAGGGAGGCACCGCGCGAAATACAAATGCGCAACACTACAACCACGTCTTACTTAACCAAACCTAGGTGGGTAATGGCAAGCAGGATCGGGAACGAACTTTAATTCGGAACGTTCAGGCTGCTACCGGCTGGACGGTCCCGGCCACCAATTCGAAGGATTTCAGCCACGCTTCGGTGGATCCGGCCTGGGTCGCGATGATCAGTTCGTCGGCTGCCGCATGGTCGGTGAACCAGGCGAGATAGTCCCGAACGTCGCTCGCAGTACCCACCGCCGAGTAGCGCGCCATCTGCCCGATCTGCTGGCCTGCAGGGGAATGGAGGATCGCGTCCGACTCCTCCCGGCTGAACTGCTGCCCCCGGCCCAGGAGCAGGGAGACCCGCCGCCGCTTGGCTTCGGAGAATTCCCGCTCGGCCTCAGCAGCCGTGTCGGCAGCGATGACGTTGACCCCCGCCATCACGTGCGGACGCTCCAGCTGCTCCGAGGGCTGGAACTCCCTGCGGTAGATGGCGACGGCGTCGAGCAGGGCCTGGGGCGCGAAATGGGAGGCGAAGGCGAACGGAAGGCCAAGGGCAGCCGCAAGCCGCGCACCGAAAAGGGATGACCCGAGGATGTAGAGCGGGACATTCGTCCCGGCGCCCGGCGTCGCCTGCACGCCGGGCACGCGTGTCTCCCCGCTGAGGTAACCCTGGAGTTCGAGGACATCCTGCGGAAAGGTGTCCGCGGCGGAAGGATCACGGCGGAGGGCGCGCATCGTATTCTGGTCGCTGCCGGGCGCACGGCCGAGCCCCAGGTCGATGCGGCCCGGGTGGAGGGTCTCAAGGGTGCCGAACTGTTCCGCGATGGTCAGCGGCAAGTGGTTGGGCAGCATCACCCCACCGGATCCGAGGCGGATCGTCTTCGTGTGCGCTGCGACATGACCTACCAGCACGCTCGTGGCGGAGGAGGCGATGCTTCCCATGTTGTGATGCTCCGCGTACCAGATGCGGGTATAGCCCCACTCCTCGGCGCGCTGCGCGAGGGCGACGCTCGAGGCGAAGCTCTCCGCCGCCGTCGACCCCTCCGCTATCTGCGCGAGGTCAAGGATGGACAGGGGAACAGTCATTGCGGGTAGACCTTTCACTGCGGGAAGCAACCGCTGCTGGATGCTCTGGATACACCTTGGATGGAACGATCGACAGCACCGGCTTATTTCCCCTGCCCGTCTCCATCCACGGGTTCTGCAAGGATGGGAGCATGCCGACTCCCGAACTTCCGACGACAGTATCCGGCCTCCGTGCCCGCCAGGACGAACTGGTGCGTGCCCTTGCCGTCGAGAACAGCACTGGCAGACTTTCGGCGCTCAGCGAGGAACTCGAGGCTATCCAGCGTCGGCTGGAGCAGGACAGGTAGCCTCCTCCGCCTCGTCGAGGAGGAACCCCCGCAGCAGCGAAGCCGTACCGTCGAGGTGCACCGTCATCGCGTTCCGCGCGTGCTCGGAGTCCCCGCCGAGCACCGCCCGAACGATGGAGGCGTGCTGCCGGTTCGAGTGGGTGAGGTTGACCGCGAGGAACGGGATGCGGTCGAGAAGGTCGTTGGCACGCGAGCGCGCCTGGGCCACGGCGAGGGTCAGGGACGGCGACCCCGAGAGTTCAGCGATCGCGAGGTGCAGCCGGGCGTCGAGCGGGCGGTACTGCGCAGGCTCGGCCCGCGTCACCGCGTCCAGCGACTCGAGGAGGTGGCTGCGGGAGGACGCGGACCGCTCCGCGCCTGCGGCCAGACCGGCGGCTGCAGGTTCGACGACCGCCCGGAAGGTCAGTACGTCCTCGACATCCGCCCGCCTGAGGGTCGCGGCGTTTCGATCGACGTGGGCGCTCGGCAGTTCAGCGCTCACCGTTGCGCCACCGTACCGCCCGCGCTGGATGGTGAGGTAGCCGGCGGTCTGCAGGTCCGCAA
>NZ_KI914821.1:17843-23035 GCF_000520535.1 Arthrobacter sp. H41 | reverse complement strand
AACCCCGGCAGCCGGGAGTCCCGCTGGCCGAAGGCCACAGTGGGAGCGGGCCGGTACAGCCGAAGCGTGGGACCGCTGCTGCCCGCAGCAACGTTCCGGAGCAACTCGATGCCCGCGTCGAGGTCACCGACCGCGCCGAGCGAATCGGTCTGGCGATGGACCGTCAGAGCACCGGAGCCCGACCACGCGTTCGTCATGTGGCCGGGCTCCATTTCGTGCGTCACCTGTAAAGCTGAGATCTGTCTCCTCATTTATAGCGCAGGATCCCGTATCAGGGTGATGCCCGACTGGTGGCCGACCTAGCTGCCGGCGTCGATACTCCTGCTCCGCTGTTCGATCCCGGGAATGCCGTAGGGGTAGTCGCCGAAGGTCGGTGCGCTGACGGTGTCGAGCAGTTCCAGCTCCTCGGAGGACAGGCTGAGCGAGGCGGCACCCATGTTGTCGGCGAGCTGTTCCTGCGTCCGCGCCCCGAGGATCACCGAGGTGACCGCGGGCTTCGCTGCAACCCAGGCGAGTGCGACGCGCGACGGCGTCACCTCGCGCTGCGCGGCGAGGTCCACCACCGCGTCCACGATGCGCCAGGTGCGCTCTTCGGCGTTGCGCTTGTCCCATGCCTCCATGCCGCGCGCGGGATCCTCCCCCAGTCGCGTGTTCCCCGTGGGCGAGGTGTCCCGCTTGTACTTCCCGGTGAGCCAGCCGCCACCCAGCGGCGACCAGGGCAGCAGGCCCATGCCGGCGTCGAGCACTGCCGGGACGATCTCCGCCTCGATCTCGCGCACCAGCAGGTTGTACTGGGGCTGAAGCGTGACGGGCACGCTGAAGCCGCGCGCCCGGGCCGTGAGGACCGCCTTGGTCAGCTGCCAGCCGGTGTAGTTGGAGAAGCCGTAGTAGCTGATCTTGCCGCTGCGCACTGCCTCGTCGAGGAAACCGAGCGTCTCTTCGAGGGGCGTCAGCGGATCCCATGAGTGCACCTGGTACAGGTCGATGTGGTCGACGCCCAGACGGGTCAGCGACGCCTCGAGTGCACGGCGCAGGTGGCGCCGGGACAGCCCGAGGTCATTGACGCCCTCGCCCATCGGGAAGCGCCCTTTCGAGGCGAGAACCATGGTGTCGCGCTCTGCCGGGTTCTTCGCCAGCCAGGAACCGATAATGGTTTCGGAGGCACCGGCGGTGTAGACATCGGCGGTGTCGATCAGGTTCCCGCCTGCTGCAGCGTAATCGCTGAGGACGGCGTGGGACTCGGCTTCGTCCGATTCCGCGCCGAACGTCATGGTGCCGAGCGCGTAGGCGGATACGGCGGTTCCGCTGTTCCCGAGTTTCCGGTACTCCATCGTTAATCTCCCTTGGTGTTCGAGGTGGTGTTGCGTGTGGAAAAAGCGTAGTCGGGTCGGGGCTGCGTCAGAGCTTGCGCAGGGTGAGGATCTGTTCCGAACGGCCGAAGGGACCGGTCTCGTCGTGCAGGACGGACGACGTCAGCCCCACGCCGTCGGCGCCGAAGGTCACACCGGTGTCGAGGCCCAGCCACTCCCCTGCCGGCATGCGGTGGAAGTGCAGCTGCAGGTCCACGTTGGGGAACATCCAGCTGCCCGGTCCGGGGGGCACCCTGCTGGCGATGCCGTTGGCGGCGTCGGCCATTCCAACGAGCCGCACGAGGTCCGGCGAGGCCTTGTCCTCGAGCATCGAATACGGCGTCCGGAGCCACACCTGGCCGCGGCCGGGCCGGTGGCCTTCGACCACCCGGAAATCCAGCGACTCGATGTACCCGCCGGGCCAATGGGTCATGCCGTCGAAGGGGCCGGCGGCTTCCGGACCGGGCATGGCGGAATCCTCGACGGCGGCGACGGCGGCAGTGTCTCCTGCCGCGAGGCGCCAGGCCCGGGCCTGGATGATGGGCCGGCCCTCCACCGACATCTCGGTTTCGAGCAGCTCGATGGTGCTCCCCGGGCGGACGGTCCGGGTTTCCACGGCGAACTTGCCGGCGGGAATCATGCCCAGGATCTCGAAGCTGATGCGTGCCAGCTGCATTCCCGGGCGCGGTTCGTGGTCAAGGAGGCACTGGGCCAGCAGGCCGGAGATCGGAGCCATGTGCTGCTCCTCGGGGTTCCAGGCGCCCTGGGCGTGGATCGTCGATTCGAAGCGCCCGGGTGCCAGGGTGCGGTAATAGGAATCTGTCATGGGAGCCATCCTTAGTGCGAAGCAGGAATAGAAGTGAAAACCGGGGGCGTTGGAACCACAGATGGCCCTGTGCTCGGAACGAGCAGGTGTGGCGTACTCATTTTTCGATCCTCCCATGCCCGAAGGACCTTCATGCCCCAAAGCCCGCCTCCCCAGCTCGCGGACGCGAGACCGACCGACCTGCCTGCTCCCTCTGTTTCTACTTCCCTCTCCGGCCCGGCCGCCGCACAGGGGACCGAAGCGCGCGACAAGCTCGTGATCACCCTGCTGCTGATCTCAGCGTTCGTGGTGATCCTCAATGAAACCATCATGGGCGTTGCCATCCCCCGCCTGGTGCAGGACCTGGGAATCACCGTCGGCGCCGGCCAGTGGCTCAGCACCGCCTTCATGCTCACCATGGCCGTGGTGATTCCGGTCACCGGATTCCTCCTGCAACGCTTCCACACCCGTCCGGTCTTCCTTGCCGCGATGGCCCTCTTCAGCCTCGGTACCCTCGTGGCCGCCCTGGCGCCCGGCTTCGGCGTCCTCATCGTGGGCCGTGTCATCCAGGCCAGCGGCACCGCCATCATGATGCCGCTCCTCATGACCACCGTCATGACCCTCGTGCCACCGGCGTCCCGCGGTAGGACGATGGGCAACATCTCGATCGTCATCTCCGTGGCACCAGCGCTCGGCCCGACCATCTCGGGGGCCATCCTGAGCGTGCTCGACTGGCGCTGGATCTTCTGGCTCGTCCTGCCGATTGCCCTCGGGGCCCTCGCCATCGGCGCAGCGAAGATGCAGAACGTCACCACGCCGAAACGCTCGTCCATCGATGTTCTTTCGGTGATCCTCTCGGCCCTCGCCTTCGGCGGCATCATCTTCGGATTCAGCCAGCTCGGCGAGGCGTCAGAGGGCAGCACGCTGCCGCCCTGGGCGCCGCTTGCCGTCGGCCTTGTAGCCTTGGCCCTGTTCGTGATCCGCCAGATCGTACTTCAGCGCAGGGACAGCGCCCTGCTCGACCTCCGGGTGTTCACCTCGATGAATTTCACGGTGTCGATCGTCGCCATCGCCGTGAGCATGATGGCGCTGTTCGGCACCATCATCCTCCTGCCTATCTACATGCAGAACGTCCTCGGGATGGATCCGCTGGCGTCCGGCCTGCTCCTGCTGCCGGGCGGTCTGGCCATGGGACTGCTCGGGCCCGTCGTCGGACGCGTGTTCGACCGTCGCGGGCCGCGGATCCTGCTGGTTCCGGGCGCGTTGCTGGTGAGCGCCGTGTTCTGGGGCCTGACGCAGGTGACCGAGTCGACGCCGGTCTACCTGGTCCTCGTTGCCCACGTGATGCTCAGCATCGGCTTGGCCCTGATGTTCACTCCCCTGCTGACCTCCGCGCTCGGGTCCGTCAAGCCCGCCCTGTACTCGCATGGAAGCGCCATCTTCGGCACCACCCAGCAGCTCGCGGGTGCCGCGGGAACGGCACTGTTCATCTCGGTCATGACGCTCCAGTCCACGGCGCTCGCGTCCGACGGCGCCGCGCAGCTCCCCGCGATGGCGGGCGGCATCCGGGCCGCCTTCCTGTACGGAGCGGTGATCTTCCTGGTCGCCGTCGTCGCCTCGTTCTTCGTGCGGAAGCCCGAATCGATCGACGCACCGTCACCCCTGCACTGACCCTCTTGGAAAGAAGCCCCGTCCGGAGTTCCGGGCGGGCTTCTCCCATGCCGGGTCAGGACACCGGCTGCCGCAGCTCGATGAAACCGTCGCTCGTCACCCGGGTCTCGAAGACGGGCTGGGGCACGCTCGCCGGACCACGGTAGTTCTTGCCGTCGTCGAGCCTGAACATGCTCTGGTGCCAGGGGCACACGATGCAGCCGTCCTGCACCGTCCCCTCCTCGAGGGGACCGCCCAGGTGGTTGCAGACGCTGTCCATGGCCGTGAGCTTCCCGCCGTTGCGCAGGAGCAGGATCGGTACGCCGTTGGCCTCGGTGGTGTGGCGGCCGCCTTCGACGACGTCGGAGTCGCTCGCGACGCGTGTCCACTCCGTCGGAGCCTCATGCCAGGCGGTGCGGTTGACGTTCACGCCACTGCCATAGGCGAGGTGGCCACCGAGGTAGGCGCTGAAGCCCATGGTCCCGAGACCGGCGAGGCCGAGGATCTTCCCCAGTGCATGGTGGCCCCCGGCGCGTGCCGTCGAGGACGCCCCGTAGAGCATCAACGCGACGCTGTTGCCGGCAGCGTGCACGAGGCCGACCCGGCGCTCCTTGCCCTGGGTGTCCGACCAGTCGTGAAGACCCGTGATGGCGGCAGGCACCGCGGAAGCGATGCCGACGTTCACCAGGAGGCCGGCTGCATGGCGTGAGTCCTTTCCCCCGGCGAAGTCGAGGAACGAGGCCATAACCCAGGCGCCGGCGGGAACGACGATGAGCACGGGATGGACGGAATGCCCGATGGCGGCACCGCTCAGGGTGTTCCGGATGTGTCGCGGCTGGACGGCCCTGCTCACCGCGGCGGCCACGGGGTCCGCGACCTTGTCGAGCGGTTTGAGTCCCTCGATGGTGTCGATGATGGCGTGCAGTAGATTCACGAAACCTCCTTGAAACACAACGGCGCGGCCCCCGGGTCCTCCCGGCGCAAGCACCAGCGGAACGTCGGAGAGCCTGGATCCTCCTACTGTTCCACCTGATGCACGGGATGGGAACAGTCCCGGTGCAGTGCGCTTCAATCAGCACGCTTAGTATTAACCCATGGGATTCGACGACAATGCACGGCTCGATGCACCTTCCTTGAAGGGTCGCGGCGAGCGGCTGGCGGTTGTTGTCCCCGTCTACAACGAACCATTCATCCAGCGGACCCTCGATTCGCTGTTCGCGCAGGACCGACGGCGTTCGGTCCAGCACTACGTGGTGGACAACGGTTCCACTGACGGCACACGCGGGCTGTTGGAATCCTGGCTGCGCTCCAGGGACGGGTTCCCCCTCACCATCCTCGACGAGGCGGAAAAGGGCACGGGAGCCGCCTCGGATACCGGCTTCCGCCGC
>NZ_KI914821.1:0-17743 GCF_000520535.1 Arthrobacter sp. H41 | reverse complement strand
GTTCCGTCGACGGACTGGACTACGCGCATTCAGCATCATTTCGGCAGCACACCTGCCCTCCAGCTGGTGGGCGGCAGCAGCGTGCCGCTGGACGACCAGTACTACCGGCGAAGCGACGACGTCGTGATGCCGTCGGCCCTGAAGGCCCTACGCGTGATGATGGCGGTCAGCTACCTCAACCCGCACTACCTGAGGTTCGTCGCCGGGCACAATCTGGCTGCACGGGCGATGGCCTACGAAGCGGTAGGGGGTTTCGGGCGTACCTCCATCGATCAGCGCGACGAGGATATCGACTTCTCGGTCAAGATCTCGAGGTTGTTCGGGCGCTCCGCGATCTGCATCGATCCCCAGCTGACGGTGGCCACCTCGATGAGGCGGGTGCGGAAGTACGGTCTGGGCCTGATGGGGCTGCACCACATGGTGCCGCAGCTCCGCGGGAAGATCGTAAGGACCATCGACGTGCGCTGAAGCGCGCGAACACCGCGCCTTGAAGGGGCGGCGCGCTCCCATAGCTCTTACAGCTCTCATAGCTCTCGTGGCTCTCGTCAGGCCAGGGCGATGCTCAGGCTGAGCAGTGCCAGCACCAGAGCGAGGGGCGTCATCGTATAGCGCTCGTATCTGCTCTGCGACCTGCCGTTCATGACCACGCCTCATGCCGGCCACCCCAGGCGAAGCGCCCGAGCCGCACGCCTGCGATGAGCAGCACTTGAAACACGGCAAGGAGAGCGAGGAGAGCGCAGGCGATGACTGCTGCCGGAATCATCATGCTGCCGCACTCACGCGGGCATCCTCGCCGCGGATCTCCTGGAGTGGAGATCCGGGTCCCCCATGAACGCCGAATTGACGGTCTTGGTAATGAACACGTCAACCTGGGCCGCCGCCACGAACGGCATCAGAGCGGTGCCTGCATTGGCCGGATGCAGCGGGGAATCCGGGAAAACGCTGTGGTGCGTCCCGAGGCTGTTGACGTACGAGTGAGGACTTGCCTATGGTGACCTGTCTTCAAGGCATTCACTGTCTCGACGTCCATCAGCCCTTCCCCACCCGCCCGGGCAACCGGGCGCCGGCCCCCAAGGAATCCCCGTGAGAATCAATCTGATGTCCATCTTCGTTGACGACCAGGATGCCGCCGTCGAGTTCTACACCACCAAGCTCGGTTTCAGGGTGGCCACCGACGTCCCCGTGGGTGAGTTCCGGTGGATCACCCTCGTATCGCCCGAAGACCCAGCAGGAACACAGCTTTCGCTCGAACCATCGGAGCACCCCGCGGTGCCTCCCTTCAAACAGGCCCTGATCGCCGACGGAATTCCCTTCACCTCCTTCGCCGTCGACGATGTCGAGGCGGAATACCACCGGCTCCTCGCGCTGGGAGTCGCTTTCACCCAACCACCGACACAGGGCGGGCCGGTGACTACGGCAGTGCTGGATGACACCGTCGGGAACCTCATCCAGATCGCCTCCATGAACGGGGCGGGCTAGGAGTGCCAGGTCGTCTCACGATCGTGACGGGCGGCGGACGCGGTATCGGCGCCGCGATCAGCCGTCGGCTGGGTTCTGATGGCCACGATCTCGTGATCGGATACCACCGGGACGAGGCATCCGCGCGGTCGACGGCGGCGGATGTCCTCGGCGCGGGAGGCCGCGCCTGGGTAGCACAGGTGGACACGGTCGATGAGGCGTCGGTCGCCGATTTCTTCCGGTTCGCCGAGGGGCGTGGAGAAGTGACCGGCCTCGTCAACAATGCCGGCTCCGTGTCCGCGGTGGGCCGGTTGCAGGACAACGCGGTAGAAGCCATCCGTCAGGACCTCGATACCACCCTGTTGGGGACGATTCTGTGCTCGAAGTACGCTATCGGACCGATGAAGCGAGCGGGCACGGGCAGCATCGTCAACATCTC
Organism: Arthrobacter sp. H41; assembly: GCF_000520535.1. GTDB lineage: Bacteria > Actinomycetota > Actinomycetes > Actinomycetales > Micrococcaceae > Arthrobacter_D. Next base: position 15,846 of record NZ_KI914821.1, on the reverse strand, counting down.
CTCATCCGCTGCGACCCTCGGCAGTCCGGGAACCTACGTCCACTACGCCGCGGCCAAGGCAGGTATCGATGCCCTGACGATCGGCCTGGCCAAAGAGCTCGCCACCGAGAACATCCGGGTGAATGCCGTAGCCCCGGGCACTGTGTGGACTGATTTCCATCAGGACCCGGACCGCCCGGCGAAGGTCGCCACCACCATCCCCATGGGGCGGGCCGGGCAGCCCGACGAGATCGCCGGAGCGGTGGCCTGGCTCTTCTCCGAGGATGCCGCCTACACCACGGGCGCCAACATCCGGGTGGCCGGGGGCCTGTGATGCAGGGTGAGCCGCCGACGTCGTGCCCTACCGCTGTTACATGAGCCCGCTCCTATTCGGGGATGACGAGCGATTCGGTATCTCTGGTCAGCGTCCGGCCGGTGAAGAAGTCCGGATTGCGACGGTAGAACACCAGCATCACGAGGGCTCCGGCAACCAGGATCCCGATGCCGATGACGAAGACAAGCCCCACACCGAAGAGCTCCGAGCCGCTGCCGAAGCTGGGGTCCCAACTGTCGACGGCGGTCTGCAGGAACACGACGGTCAGCCCGATTCCACCGAGGAGCGGCGCGCACAGCCGGTAGATGAAGTTCCGGGCGCTGCTGAAGAGTGAGGCCCGGAAGTACCAGACGCAGGCGAGCGCCGTGAGGCCGTAGTAGAAGCAAATCATCAGCCCGAGTGCCTGGATGGTGTCATTGAGGACATTCTCACTGATGATGCGCATCAGCACGTAGAACGCAGCGGAAACGACGCCGGCGAAAACCGTAGCGTAGATCGGTGAACTGAAGCGGGAGTTCACTTGCGCGAAGCGACCGGGGAGTGCCTTGTAGAAACCCATCGCGAGGAGGGTCCGGGCCGGCGAGACGAAGGTGGACTGCAGCGATGCGCCGCAGCTGGACAGGACGGCCAGGGAGAGCAGGATCGCAAACGGACCCATCACCGGCGTAGCAAGTGAGGTGAAGACGTTCTCGGAGTTCTCTGGGTTGTTGAGTCCGAGCCCCGTGTCTCCGACTCCGGCGAACATGACGGTGGCGATGGATCCGACCAGGTAGATGACCAGGATGGCGACTGCAGCGATGGTGGCCGCAAGCCCGGAGGTCCGTCGTCCGTTGGTGGCCTCCTCGCTGACGGTGAGGCAGACATCCCAGCCCCAGAAGGCGAAGATCGACAGGGACAGCCCCGCGGCGAAGGCCGAGAAGCTTTCGATGCCCAGCGGGTTGAACCATTCCCAGCTGAAAGCGAGGACCGAGGCGTTGCCGGCAGTGATCCTGGCGAAGGCCTGCACCGTGTACCAGGTGAGCACGAGCAGCTGGAAGCCGACGAGGACGTACTGAACCGACCTGGTGGTACGGATTCCCCTGCACGACACCCAGACAGCCAGGCCCATGAAGACCAGGCAGGTGACGATGTTCAGGAGTTTGTTGGTGGTGAGGTCGGCGAGGCCGGGATTGCCGGTGAGCTGGGCCAGGAAGAGGTAGAAGAAGTCGACGGCGACGCCGGCCAGGTTGGAGAGCACAATGATGTTGGCCGCGAGGAGCCCCCACCCGCCCATCCAGCCGACGAACGGGCCGAAGGCCTTGGTGACCCAGGTGAACGTGGTGCCGCTGTCCGGCGAGTCGGCATTCAGCTCTTTGTACGCGAGCGCGACGAGGAACATGGGGATGAAGCCGACGATGAAGATGGCGGGAAGGTGGACCCCGATCTCCGCGACGGTCAGGCCGAGCGTGCTCGTCAGGACATAGGCGGGGGCGATAGTCGAAATGCCGATGACGACGATCGCCAGCAGCCCGAGCTGGCCCGTTGCCAGTCCTTTGGCTGACGTCACGGGGTTTTCCTGGCCAGGGCTTCCCTGGCCGGGGCCCTCCTGGGAACGCCTGCCGGTATTGCGGTCTAGCTTGGCTGTTGCTGGGTTATGCAATGGATTCCGCCTCCTCTGCGAAAGAGCGGCCGGGCGTCGACACTGACAACCCGCCGTCCTGGGTAAGCGGCAGCGAGGATTTCGCCGGCCGCCTGGTCTGCGGGGTCATCGAAACTGCAGGCGATGACCCCGCCGTTCACTACGACGTGGTTGATGTAGCTGTAATCGACCCAGCCCTCGGCGTCCTGTAGGACGGTGGGAGCGGGCACCTCGATGATGATCCATGGGTTTCCGTCGGAGTCGGTCGACTGCCGGAGGGTTTCGAGGATCCGTTGCGTGACGAGGAAATCAGGGTGCGCAGGGTTCTCCTGCGAGTGCACGAGAAGGGTTCCAGGGGAAGGAATCGTCACCGTCATGTCCACATGTCCCCGAGTGCCGAACTCCTCCGCGTCCCGGGTGAGGCCGCAGGGAAGCCAGATGACATTGGTGGCACCGATGGTGCGGGCCAGTTCGGTTTCCACACTCGCCTTGGTGGCCTCCGGGTTCCGGTCGCGGTCAAGTTGCACGGTCTCCGTGACGAGGACCGTGCCGCGGCCGTCCACATGGATGGCTCCGCCCTCATTCACCAGGGACGAATCGACGAGTTCTCCGTCCGCCCACTCGGTGACGCTCTGTCCGATGGCGGCATCCTTGTCCCATCGCGCCCAGTGCTGCCGGCCCCAGCCGTTGAAGGTCCAGTCGACGCCCGCGAGCGCACCGGCCTGATCCTTGACGAAGGTGGGACCGATGTCGCGCATCCATGCATCGTTCAGTGGTGCCCGAACGACGTCGATGTCCGGGGAAAGGTAGCGTTTCGCGATCTCCGCATCGGCTGGATCCACCACCATGGTGACGGGCTGGAACTCGGCGACCGCGTGGGCCACGGCCGACCAGGTGTCCCGTGCTTCGTGGGCATCCTCCGGGGTCTCGCCCAGCGTGTACCCGCCCGACGGGAAGGCCATCCAGGTGCGGTCCTGCGGTGCCGTTTCCGCGGGCATGGTCCACCTCATACTGGTGCGCTCTTCTGATGGACGTCGACGCCCATAGCGGTTTTCTGGATCGGGGCGGTCAGGGCGCCGTAGGTGTCCGGGCGGCGCGTGGCAAGGAACGGGAAGAGTCCGAGCCAGTCCCGGCGCTGGTCCAGGTCGAGGTCCGCGACGAGGACAGCTGATTCGTCCCGTGGTGCCTGGACGAGGATGCGGCCGTACGGGTCCGAGATGAAGGATGAGCCGTAGAAGGTGATATTCCCTTCATCCCCCCAGCGGTTCGGTGCGACCATGAACAGTCCGTTGGCGATCCCGTTTCCGACGATGACCTGCTGCCAGAGCGGCTGGGTGTCGAAGTCGGGGAAATCGGGTTCGGACCCGATGGCGGTGGGATAGACCAGGATCTCGGCCCCACCCAGGGAGTACAGGCGGGCCAGTTCGGGGAACCACTGGTCCCAGCAGGTCGGCAATCCCAGCGTGGCCCCTCCCAGCTCCGCACTTTCGTAGACGGGGTACGCGTCCGCGCTGGCGGGGCCCGCCCGGAAGTACTTGTCCTCGTGATAGCCCGCGGTGACCGGGATGTGGAGCTTTCGCGTTCTGCCGAGGAGCTCGCCCGACGGGGAGACGAGGACGGCGGTGTTGAGGCCGAGTCCGTCGTCGCCGTCGGCCTTCTCATACAGGGATGCGTGGACGAGGACGCCGTACCGGGCGGCGGCTTCCGCTGCGAGGCGATAGGTAGGCCCGGTCAGCAGGTCTTCGGCGGTGCCCCCCGGCGTCGAGTCGGGCAACGTGTCCGCGGGGTACCGGGACAGGGTCAGCTCCGGGAGGAAGACGACCTTCGCGCCGAGCCGAGCAGCGCGGCCGATGCCGGTGAGCAGTTCTTCCCGCAGGGCGGCAGGATCGGCATGCCAGCGGTGCTGTACCACGCCGACCCTGAGGGGCGGCCTGCTGCTGCCCTCTGCACGGCTCAGTGAGGGAAGGGGATCAAGCGCAAGAATTTCTTTCAACGGGTGCTCCAAACATCTGTGGTGGTTCTGGGAGTAAGTAGTGCCGTGGGATCGCTAGCCGACGGTTACGGCGGCCTGGGCTGCCAGCGCCGAGGTGATGGCCCGTGCGGTGGCCTGGCCCATGCGGATGGCACCGTCGACGTGCTGGTAGCCCTCTGCCGCGATGTCCGAACAGGACCAGTGAATGGGTCCCACGGGGGTGCGTTGGTCGGGTCCGTACCGGGAAAGCCCACCGAGGTCGTAGCTGGAGGCGTAGGCTCCCCGGGTCCATTCCTCGGATGCCCAGTCCGACTCGTAGTACACCTCGGGCTCGAGCGCCTTCTTGCCCAAGAATCCTGCGATCGATTCGAGGATCCGCTGACGGCGTTCCTCAGGCTCGAGGGCGAACATCGCGTCGGCTTTCTCGTCCGAGATGAACCCGACGATCGTTCCGCGAGGATCATCGTGGTTCGTGTTGTCGTACACCTCCTGCACGATCGACCCGGGGCTGAAGCCCGTGCCGGACAGTCCGTCGCGCCGCCAGAACGGGGACTTGTAGACCGCGTGGACCTTGATGACCAGGCCGAGCGACTGGTGCTGGTGCATCTGGTGCTGGCGCCGGGGCAGGGCAGGTTCGTAGGAGACCCGGGAATACAGGTTCGGGGGCACCGCCATGACGGCGAAGCGGGCGTTGACTGTGACGCTGTCCGAGATTGCCGTCACCTGGGTCCGTCCATCCCCGTCTGTCGACCACCGCAGGGTCCGGACCGGATTGTCGAGAAGGACATGCTCCTCCCCGAGGTCGGCCGCCATCCGTTCCGAGAGGGACTGCATTCCTCCTACCACGCGCTTGTCGAGAATGAAGTCCTCGTCGACGAGGTGGGAGAACGAGCCGGCCGATGCCGCCATCAGGACGGCCTGCAGGGCGGAGAAGGAGTGGGCGGGTTTGGTCAGCATGCCGCCGGCAATGAACAGGCCGATGTTGTTGCAGGCTTCCTCGTCGTCGGACTGCTGGCGGAGCCAGTGGTGAAACGAGATGGTGTCCAGCTCGCGTGCCTGCGGATGCTCCCAGGGTGCCTTCGGGTCGGTCTGCCAGACGAGGAGGTCGAGGAGGTCGATCAGCCGGGACATCTCTCCGGCCGTGCGCCGCGAAACGGGGAACATCTCACCGGTGTAGCGCTGCGCCTTGCCGTCAGTGCCGATGTAAACGGACTCACCCTTCCGGTAGCGGGAGTAGGTTTCCAGCCCCAGCTCCTCGAGCAACCCGATCAGGGCCGTCTGATCCGGAGACACCCACTGGCCACCGACCTCCAGCATGGCGCCGTCGATGATGTCGGTGTGGGTCCGCCCTCCTACACGGTTCCTTGCCTCGAGCACGGTCACCGAATGACCGGCCTTCTTCAGTTCCCTCGCTGCCGTCAGCCCCGACGGCCCGGCCCCAATCACGACGACGTCGCTATCGACGGTTCTCATAGCTTCCTTACCCTTGCAAATGATCTACACCACAAAATGAACGACATTCATTTATTTCGGTTCACTGTAGATCATGGGACCGGGTTTTGGGAAGCGTGGCGAGATGAACGACGGCGAAAACGGGCGTTCGCACGCTGGAACCGCTTTCGGTCCGACGTGGGAGGCGGTCGGGGGCCGGACTGCTGCGGGAGCTAGTTGTCCTTACCGACGTTCTGCATGCCGACCGGTTCACCCGGTCCGGTGTTGGTCTTCCGGTTGACGAACCAGGTGACGACCCAGAGCACGACGCCGATCCCCATCAGTCCCCCGGCAAGCTGGTACTGGACGATATCCCGGCCCACCCACGGACCGGCGAAGAAGGCGCACAGCAGTGCCGCGATGATCGGAAGCGGCCCCGGGGAGGTGAAGAACACCTTGCGGCTGCGATCCCTCTTGCCACGGAGTACCACGCAGGCCACGTTCACCACGGTGAACACGCACAGCAGCAGGAACGCCGTGGTTCCGGAAAGATTGGCGACGATGTTGCTGTCCGGATCGCTGGTGACGTACCAGATCAGCCCCAGCGCCAGGACGGTCGAGAAGGCGATGCCGGCCCACGGCGTGCGGCGACCGGGGAGTACTTTTCCCAGTGGGCGCGGCAGAACGTCCTGGCGGGCCATGCCGTAGATCAGGCGGCTGGCCATCAGTATGTTGATCAACGCGGTATTGGCGACCGCGAGGACCGCCAGGAACGGGAAGATGTTCTCAATGGGGAAGTCCGGCGATCCCTTGGCCACCACTTCGAGGAGTGCCGCGCCTTCGGCCTCCCTGATCCCCTCGAGCTCGGTGGGCGAAAGCACCGTGACCACCGAGACGGCCACCAGCATGTAGACGATGACGGCGATACCAAGGCCGGTGAGCATGGTCCGGGGGAAGATCCGCTCGGGGTTCTGGGTCTCCTCGACCATGTTCACCGAATCCTCGAAGCCGACCATGGCGAAGAAGGCGATGGAGGTGGCCGCGGTGACCGCCAGGAACAGCCCCTTGTCCTGGTAGTCCGTGAAGACGGTCACCTCTGCGAGGTTCCCGTTTCCCTGTGCCATCACATAGAAGCCGACGCCGATCACGATGCAGAGGGCAACCACTTCCACCAGGGTGAGCACCACGTTGAACTTCACGCTCTCCCCCACGCCGCGGAGGTTGATCACCGCCAGCAGCAGCATGAAGCCCAGTGCCACAGCGGTAATCACGCCCTGCCCCGGCATCGCCATCCAGCCGTTGATCTCGAGTCCCCCGAAGAAGTTCTGGGCAAGGACATTGGCTGATGTGGAGGCACTCGTGATCCCGGAACAGACGACGGCGAAGGCAACCAGGAAGGTGATGAAGTGGATCCCGAACGCCTTGTGGGTATAGAGCGCAGCACCGGCCGCATGGGGGTATTGCGTGACCAACTCCAGGTAGGAGAACGCGGTCATCGTTGCCACGACGAAGGCGAGCAGGAACGGTAGCCAGACGAGGCCTCCGACCGTGCCGGCCATGGTCCCGGTGACGGCGTAGACACCGGCACCCAGGATGTCACCGACGATGAACAGGAGCAGCAGTTTGGGACCGAGGACCCGTTTGAGCTCAGGCCCGTCACCTTCGGGAGTTGCGTCGAACACTCGATCGGACGTTGTGCTCATATTGACCTCCACATCAGGTATCGGCTCCGTCAGAAACAGCGGCCGGGCTCCCGGCCTGGATATTAGTCACCTCACTTTGGCCCTGTCCGGTTGCCTTGGCAACAGCAAGTTTGCGAACCGCAGGAGCACGGCTTTCGGCGACTTCCGCTTCCTTCCTGATCAGCTCAGCAGTCCCAGTCGGATGGCAGACTGGAACCATGCGTGAGCTCGTCATCCTCGGCACGGCATCCCAGGTTCCCACCCGGACGCGCAACCACAATGGCTACTTCCTCCGCTGGGAGCGCGAAGGGATCCTGTTCGATCCAGGCGAAGGCACCCAGCGCCAGATGATTCACGCGGGAGTATCAGCGAGCCGCATCACACGTATCTGCCTCACGCACGTGCACGGCGACCATTGCTTCGGGCTGCCCGGCGTGCTCTCGCGGATGGTGCTCGACGGCGCCGCGCACCCGGTGCACTTGCACTATCCGGCGTCGGGAGAGGACGTGGTCCGATCGCTTGTATCGCTTGCCACGCCGGGACTCGACCTCCGGCTCCATCCACATGGAGCCGCCGGGCCGGTAGCTCCGGGCCTTGAGGTGCGCCCCCTACTTCACCGCATCGAGACCTACGGTTACCGCCTCACAGAGCCGGACGGTCGGACCTTCCTGCCCGAACGGCTGGCGGCAGCAGGCGTTTCCGGATCCGATATCGGCCTCCTCCACCGCGAGGGAATTCTGGGCGGGGTGCGATTGGAGGACGTGAGCGTGCCGAGGACCGGTCAACGCTTCGCCTTCGTCATGGACACCGCACCGTGCGAGGGTGCCGAGGAACTGGCCGATGGTGTGGACCTGCTCGTCTCGGAATCGACCTTCAGCGACGACGACGCCGCCCTTGCGGAGCAGTACCGGCACCTCACCGCGGGCCAGGCGGGTGCCCACGCGGGCAACGGAGGCGCAGGAACCCTGGTGCTGACGCATTACTCGTCCCGATACGACGACGTCGGGGTGCTGGCCGAGCAGGCCCGGGCCAAAGCCGGAGCGGCAACGGTCATCGCCGCCGCTGACCTCGACCGCATCCCGTTTCCTTCCCGGCGTCCCGCGATCGGGTAGGACAACAGCATCCTCCTGCGGTTCGGCCGGCCAGCATTTCCGCTTACTCCAGACGTTTTATTCACTGCAGGAGTAGTTCCCGGTGCTGGTTCTTGCGGGGTGTGCGGGTGGGGTCGATGTAGGGCGGTGGGATGAACCACGGGATTCCCTGTCTGACCTCGATGCTCCAGTTGCCCCGTTCGATGAGCCGGTGATGGAAGGAACACTGGAGGCAACCGTTGGAGACATCGGTTGCTCCGCCGTCGAGCCAGGAGGTGATGTGGTGCGCTTCGGTCCAGACCGCCGGAATGGTACAGCCAGGAAAGGCACAACCCCGGTCCCGTGCCACCAGTGCCCGTCGCTGGGCGACGCCGAAGAGCCGTTGCGCTCGCCCGAGGTTGAGGATCTCACCGCGACCGCCCAGGACCACGGGGATGAGGTCCGCATCGCAGGCCATCTTCCGCACGGTGCGCGCGTTGATCGGGCCGCCGGACACGCTGTACCCATCCGCCGGGAAGCTGTACCCATCCGCCGGGAAGCTGTACCCCTCCACCGGGAAATCGCTCGTGCCCGGGCGCTCGTGCGCATCCCGGTACCCCGCTTCGCTCGGGAGCCGTCCCTCGAGTTGCCCGGCGAGGGCACGGTAATCGATGGTGACCATGACCTGCGGCCGGGNCCCGCCGGTAGCGGGCAGGGTATCGGTGGCCAGCGCCACCTGACAGGCACCGATCAGCCCGTCGAGCAGCAGCTGAGCCCGGGTGCGTGTCTCCCACCCGGGCGCACCCTCATCCGAAGCCGTCTCGCTACCCAGAGACGAGCCCAGAGACGAGCCCAGGGACGCGGATGAGCCAATGAACGCGTCGTGGGACGTGCCGCGGGGAAGTGATGGCGCGCCGGGAGGAGGCGAGGACGTGCCGCGGAGAGATGAGGACAGGCCGGGAGGTGGAACGGCAATGCGGGGACTGGTGGCGGTGTTCATGACGGTAAGCAGGTATTCGAACTGTTCATCGTCGGCTGCGATCTCGAGCCGCTGCAGGCCCTGGCGCCTGCCCCGGACGAACACGCCCTGATGCACTTTCAACGCTTCCTCCGTGGGCTCGGCGCCATCGGGATCAAGGGCTGATTCCCACCGGCGGATCACCACGGTGAGCAGGTCAGCATCGGATTCGACCGCCTGAGCGGTCAGGGATTCCTCCATGGCCTGCAACGCTTGTGGGTCAGCGCTGGTACGGACCCGCTCGATGCCGTCCCTGATCTGCGTGGCCGCGTAAGCCCCGATCGTGCCGGCCTTGAACGCTGCAGCCACAACCTCGAACATGGGAGAACAGGCGCCCCCGGTGGCGGTGGGCTGGGGAACTACCGATCGTCCCACCCGCAGCCGCCGTCGTGCTTCTGCCCGGCTGATCCGAATCCTCGCCCGCGAGTAATCGGCCGTGTCCCGAAACTCGCACAAGTTCCGGCCGTCGACGCCCGGAATCACCCAATTCACCGCACAGGTCCTCTCTCCCACCCGGGCGATATCCTGCCGCTCGGCCGCAGCCGCCCCCACAACCTGCAGGTACCGGTCCGCGCCAGGTCCTCAAGAGCAGCAAGCGAACCAGCCAGCTCAGCGGTGGACGTGAAACACGCCTCGGCCTCGAACCGCTTTCCAATAACTACCAACTGCGACCGCACCAACTCCACCGACTGCTCCGTGCTGAGCTGCTCCTCGATCGTCGTGGTGTCCATGCACCAATTTTATTAGTACGCATGTTCGATTGATAGGCCTGTGGATAACTATCGGCCAGCGTTTGCCCTGATGCCAGGTCCATGGACACCTGCAAAAACATCATGCCGAACGCCGCAGCAGCACCGCTTTTTCGACTGGCGGCCGATACTCACCTTGGTGAGACGTCTGCACCAGAGGCATCGACGCCGAATAGTTGCCGAGCTCCTTCAGCAGGGTCAGACTGAATCTGGAGGACGATGATGGACCGAATTACTGTCGATGCCCAGCCCCTGTCGATCGAGGAGCTACTGGCGGCCGTCGACGGCGCGCCTGTGACGATCGGCAATTTCGCACGGACACAGATCGCGGCCGGCCGCGCCGTGGTCGACGCGGCACTAGCATCGGGAATCTCGATCTATGGGCTCAACACCCAGGTAGGCCATGGCAAGGACACGAGGGTTCGCCATGAGGAGCTCGAACGGCAGCAGCAGATGCTGGTGGCCACCCATGGAGGGGCATTCGGCCCGCCGCTCGCGAAAGATATTGTTCGTGCGGCGATGATGGTGCGCATTAACGGCATGGCGAAAGGCGGATCCGGAGCCAGTTCAGCAGCAGCCGACACCTTGGTGGCCATGCTCAACGCCGGGGTGCATCCGGTCCTGCCTGGAACGGGCTCCATCGGAGCTGCAGATGTTGGCCATATGGCCGGCATCGCCCAGGTCGCGATCGGCGCCGGTACAGCCGAATACGACGGCGAGATCCTCCCCGGAGGAGAGGCCCTGCGCCGTGCGGGTATCCCGCCACTCCGACTCGAAGGCAAGGACGGCCTCGCGCTGATTTCGTCGAATGGAGTGTCCATCGGTCATGGCGCTATCGTGCTCTCCCGGGCCGCTCGGGCCGCCGACGCCGCCGATCAAGCCGCAGCAATATCCCTCGAGGCGACAGGCGGCAATCCCTCGATCGTTTCCGCCGCCGTCGGCCGCGCAAAACCCTATCCCGGGCAGATAGCCGCAGCGGCGCACCTCATGGAACTGCTTCAGGGCAGCCGGCTTCTGGACGCCGGGACAGCATATTCCGTCCAGGACGCGCTCTCCTTCCGGGTCATTCCCCAGGTACACGGTGCCCTTCGCGAATTTCTGGATGCTGCCCGGCGAGCAGTGGACGTTGAACTGAACGCCGCAGGCGATAACCCCCTGGCCGACGTCGAATCCGGAACGATGGTCAGCAACGGCAACTTCCACCCGATGGTGATGGCCGTTGCCTTCGACGCCTTGCGCGTGGCTATCGTCCACACCGGGCAGCTCAGCGAAAGGCGCATGAGCCATCTGTGGGACGCCGTGATGGGAGCCATGCAACATGGGGTGCCACCGCTGTCCATGGGTCCGGCTTCCATGCCGGGAACCCAGCTCCGATATGCCGCTTCGGCGTGCTTCACGGCCCTCAAGCTTCTGGCTGCTCCCGCCACGCTGGATTCGACAGTACTGGACCTGGGGATTGAGGATCATGCCACCGGAGCGGTGGTGAGCGTCAGGAAGACCGACGAGGCCCTCGGGCTACTTTCGGACATCCTCGCCATCGAAGTTCTGCTGGCCGTTGACCTGCTCGACTCATCTTCGCCTGTCAGAGTAGGCCAAGGGGCCGTTCATGCAGTGGGACTGGCCCACGAGGCGGCCGCGGGAGCGGAATCGGCCGCGCATGTGCACAGAAATCTCCGGAGGAAGTTTCCGTCTACGCCCGTGAGCGGTTGAGCGGCACGAAGCGGCGTTGAAATGCCCTTGCCGGGCGTAGGGATCGCCCCGCGGCGAAGGGTTGCGGGGTGTTGCCCTACCTCGGCAACCGGTTGGGTCGGGGAGCCTCCAGGGGGAGGACGCTGCGCCTTTCGGCGGGGCGAAGCTCCCATTCGTCATCGGGCAGCTTCACCAGCTACCACGCCAGGTACGCCATCCCGACGGCCGTCAGTCCTCAAGCGAGCAGATCGGAGCCACAGCCGTCCCGTCAGCACGGCTGTCAGGTAGAGGGGCTGGGGCTGGGGAATCCTCAGTGAGCGCGTCGCGCGGGACCAGGGTCCCTCGTGCATGGGGCCGGAAGGCGGTTGCTGTCCTCGCCGTTTTCGGTGCAGTGCTGGCAGTTGCCACCGTGACGGCAGTTCTTGCAATGGGGCTGAGCTGGAACGATGTTGTGCAGAGCTATACGTTGACGAACCTGGTGGTCGGTTGCGGTTTCCTGGTAAGTGGAGTGCTGATCGGCCGCAGCCAGCCACGCAATGCAGTGGCCTGGATTCTGCTCGCAGGCGGAGTGGGGCACCTGACCACTGCCTGGCTCGGACCTGTCATCCTGTTCGGCCTCGAACAGCACTGGCCGGACCCGCTGACCAGAACCCTCACCACCATTTTCCTCAGCGCATGGCAGTTGGGCCTTGGCGGCCTCTTCCCCCTGGCTCTGCTCCTCTTCCCGGACGGGCATTACCCGTCGTTGCGATGGAGACCGCTGGCATGGGTCATCGTGGGGCTGACGGTCCTGCAGATCTCGCTTGGCGCCCTGGGGACCGGGACCCTCTTCGGCGAGGCGTCGTCGTCGTCCATTCTCTCGATAGGACTGGTGATGCCGACGCAGGCAATTCTCGGCATCGGCATGGTCACAGCCGGAACGCTGCTGCTTACGATCGCGTCGCTGGCGGTCCGCTATGTTCGAGGCACCGAGGCGGAGCGCCTCCAGCTCCTTTGGCTCATTCTCGCGGTTCTGGCGATGCTGGTGATCAATTCCCAGCGATGGCTTACGGGCGACGGCCCCATCCTGCTACTGCTCAGCTTCACCCTGATCCCCGTAGCCATCGCAGTGGCAATTGTGCGCTATCGATTGCTGGATATCCGATTCGTCATGTCCAGGACGCTCCTCTACACAGCGGTGTCGGTGCTTGCTATCGCTGTTTTTTCAGGGCTCATCGCCGGATCGTCCTTCCTGGTCCCCGAGGACGCCGACAGGGGCGTTGCCGTCGCAGCGGCCCTTGCAGTCGCGATCGGGTTCAACCCAGTGCGGGTCTTCCTGCAAGGGATGATCGACCAGATCTTCTATGGAGCACGGGGCGATCCTGCGGGTACCGCACGCCAGTTGGGCGAGCAGCTTGAGTCCAGCGACAATCTCGATGGGCTGTTGGAGCGGACCCGGACCGTCCTGCGGCTTCCCGCGCTCTCTCTCCCGACCGACAAGGGCACCATCGCAACTGCCGGCGTCCCCCTGAACGAAGGGACGGATGTACCTATCCCCCTGATCTACCGCGGAGTGGCGACGGGAACGATGCTGGTCGGGCTCCCCCGCGGTGACAACACACTGCATCCTGCTGATCGGCGGATCCTGTCCCTCATCGGGACGCCGCTGGCCATCGCCCTCTACTCGACGGACCTGGTGGCGCAGCTTCAGTCGTCCCGGGCCGCCATCGTCGGGGCGCGCGAGGAGGAGAGGTTGAAGTTGCACCGCGAACTTCACGACCGCCTGGGTCCGGTCCTCACCGGGGCGGTTTTTCGGACGGACGCGGCGAGTAACCGGCTCCGGTCCGACCTCGGCGAAACGGAGAGCCTCCTCGTCGAGGTCCGCGCCGGCCTCCGTGAGGCTTTGGACGCGGTTCGTCGGATCGTCTACGGACTTCGACCGCTGGAACTCGAAGAACTGGGGCTGCCCGGAGCGCTCCGGCAGCGATTCGCGTCGCCCCAGGACAGGGGCAGTAGCTCGGTGACCGTGCGCCTCGATACGCCGGCTTCCCTGCCCGACCTGCCGGCCGCCGTCGAGGTTGCCGCCTTCCGGATAGCGGTTGAGGCAGTCACCAACGCCCTCAGGCATTCAGCTGCCGAATCGTGCGTTGTGACGATCCGTATGGCGGAGATGCTCACCATCGAAATCACCGACGACGGGCTCCCCGCGGTTGCTCCATGGCGAAACGGTGTTGGGCTACGTTCCGGTCTTGAACGCGCCGAAGAACTTGGGGGAACCGCGGTCGCCGGTCCCACGGCGTCCGGAGGCAGGGTGTATGCGGAGCTTCCCCTCTAGGCCTGTCCCACCGTCCTCTGCCCGGCGAACCGTCGCATTGAGGGATCGCGGGCGGACGACTGAGCGAGAACGCTTCCTCCTTTGGCTTACTGCCTTCCAGTTCGGCGCAGGTATCAGCCGTACCTTCCGCTGACAGAACCACCCCCGTCGCCAGAACGCTCAGGCCGGTAGACCATGCGATCGCGGGGGCGTGGTCTGGTTTTTGGGAGGGGCCGAATGAGAATGAAGCACATGGTCCGACTCCCCCACGACCGAGATCCGATTCTGTTGAAGTACCCCGAGCTTCGTGCCGAGTCACAAATAGTTCTCGTTCCGAGAGCAGAACCGGATGCACCCTGAGAGATCCCGCAGCGGACGTTCATCTTGAACGCCACCCTTGCCGATAAAGTTGCCACCAGCGTTGCATTGCCCGGTCGAGTCCAAGACAGAAGTGAACCCCAGGAGGCACCATGCCCACCATTGAATCGGCTGTCGCGAAAGCCCTTGAGAAAGCCATGGCCAGCGACAAGGGCCGTTTCGCCGAAATCCTCATCCATGATGGGCCCCTGCGTCAGACCATCATCGGGCTCAGGACTGGTCAGGTCCTTGCCGAGCACAATTCGCCGCCTGCTGCGAGTATGTATCTTCTGCGCGGCCGAGTGCGGGTCACCGGCCAGGACCAGTCGGAAGTGGTTGCTGGGGAGATCGTTGCGCTGACGCACGTGCGCCATGGGGTCGAGGCGCTGGAGGACTCCGTGTTCCTGCTGACCACCGTGACCAGTCAGGCGGGTGAGAGTCACGGTGGTAGCCCTCAGGAGGAGCGCCACGCGTAGTACCTGGGCATGAACCTCCACCCTGGCGCCCCGACTGGGGCCATTCGACGAGGGCAGCGTGCAGCAGCAACCGAGGGATTGCTCGTACAGCCCCGCAGCGGAGTCGATGTGAGGTGAGCACCAGAAACCCGCGGGTGCATCGCCGGACATTGGCTGTCCTCACCGCAAGTCATCTCGTGGATGACCTGTATCAGGGAGCAATCCCCGCCCTCGTCCCATTTCTTGTCCTCGACCGCGGATACTCCTACACCGCGGCTGCAGGCATCATTCTGGCTGCCACCGTCCTGTCCTCTGTGGTTCAACCACTATTCGGAGTGCTCGCTGACCGAAGAGCGTTGCCGTGGCTGACTCCGCTGGGCCTGCTGGTCGCCGGGATAGGCGTCGGTCTAGCGGGTGTCGGGGAATCCTACTGGTGGACCTGGTCCGCCATAGCACTTTCAGGGCTCGGAGTCGCTGCCTATCACCCTGCAGCTGCGAAGGCAGCACGTGCGGCGGCCGGACCGTCCGCCCAGGGAATGAGTTGGTTTGCCCTTGGTGGAAACGTCGGCATCGCCCTGGGCCCGGTAATCGTCACTCCGGTACTACTCGCTTTCGGCATCGCAGGAACGCCGATCCTTGCACTGCCTGCAGTGGCAATGGCGCTATTCCTGTATTGCATTCGGTCCCGCAAGACGCCCACCCTGCCGCGCTCAACCACCGCGGCCTCGGATCGTGAGAACACTGCGTCAGCCCCGGATCAGTGGCGTCTCTTCGGCTGGCTGACGGTTCTGGTCGTGATCCGGTCCGTCATGTATTTCGGCGTATCAACGGTCCTTGTCCTCTACGTGATCTCGCGCTTTGCCGTCACGCAAACCGCAGGGTCACTGACACTCACCGTTTTCCTCGCCGTCGGTGCAGTGGGGACATTGGCCGGCGGCTGGTTGGCGGACCGGCTGTCCCGCCTGTTCGCCATCCGCCTGGGTTACGCGCTATGCCTTCCGTCCCTGATCATGCTTCTCGCGGCACCATCGATGGTGGTCGCGGTGATGGCGGTAGCGCTGCTCGGATTGGGTCTGTACTTACCGTTCTCAGTCCAAACCACCCTTGGTCATGACTACCTACCGAACCATATAGGGACTGCATCCGGGGTCACCCTCGGTCTTGCCGTATCAGCCGGAGGGGCGTGCGCTCCCTTGTTC
>NZ_KI914820.1:6985-15489 GCF_000520535.1 Arthrobacter sp. H41 | reverse complement strand
GATCGCGGTGGGCTCCGCGCCGAGGATGACCTGCGTCAGATGCTCGTCGGCCCAGATGGGCGGGTCCTCGGGGCCCTCCCGCGGCGGCAGCATCGAGGCCGCGAGGATGGCGAGCCGCAGCGAATCGGGGACCTGCTCCAACCCGCCCGCCGGACCCACCGATGCCCCCCGACCCCGCAACGTCCTGGCCAGTTCCGTCCGGGCCGCAGGAGTCGGACGCGCCGGCACCAGGGCGACGGCGTCGGTCTCGCGTTCGATCACCAGTGAACCCGGCCCGAGCCGCATCCGGAGGCCCTCCGCGCGCTCGAGCGGCAGGTTCACCACGGCGAGCCGGGCAGGAAGCGCCCAATCAGCCATGGACGCCGCCTGGCGGAGGGCGGTTTCATCCGACTGGCCCATCAACAGCAGTTCAAGGAGCTCGGCCCGGCGCCGGTCCACGGCTCCCGCGCGCTCCGACTGTTCGAACGCATAGGCCTCAGCGCTCACCGCTGAGAGTTCATCGATGTACGCGAGGATCGACTCACCGAGGTTGACCACCACACCGAGACCGAGATTGTTCTCCGCCGATACTTTCGACATCTCGCGAAAGGTGACGCGCGCCCCTGTACGGTAGGCACTCAACAGCGCGTCCATGCTCCTGCCCTGCCGGAATTCACCCCGGCCGAGGCCTGCCACCAACTGCCGGCTCTCCTCGGAGAGGGCCGGCAGCCGTGTTCCTGGAAGCTGCAGGAACCGGTCGAGTGCAACGGCGACTCCTCCACGCAGACCGCTGCCGAACCGCCCCTCCATGGGGCGTGCGTAGGCCGGCACCAGCTGCGGTACCGCCTCGATGATGGCCTCGACGATTCCGCTCACCAACGGCCTGAGCATGTCACTGACCTCGCGCGGAAGGCCGAGCCAGGGCGGGTCCAGGGCGGGTGTCGGGAGACGATCTGTGGGCATCTTATACACCGGACCTTTTGTTTCCGCGAGCTAGTTAACCAGCCCTAATCGTATGCCCGGATAGAAGAATTGGAACACAAACCGTTCTAAACTTGAGTATATGATCCGGCTCCCCAGACTGGCACGCGCCGCGTCTGCTCTCATCACTCCGCTCACGCCGGAGGACTTCCTCGCACTGTTCAACCCGGTCTTCTCGGCCAGGCAATTGCGGGGCGTCGTCACCCGCGTGGAGCGAGAGACTGAAAACTCGGCCACCATCTACTTCCGGCCGGGCTCGGGCTGGCACGCCCACCGCGCGGGTCAGTGGGCCCGCATCGGCGTCGAGCTCGACGGCGTCCGGCACTGGAGGTCCTATTCGCTGAGCGCAGCGGCCGGTCAGGACCCCGCCATCACCGTGACCGATGCCGGTGCGGTTTCGAACGTCCTGGTGCGGAACACCCGTCCGGGCGACGTCCTCTTCCTGGCACCGCCGCAGGGTGATTTCGTTCTTCCCGAACATCCTCGTGCACTCCTCATGCTGACGGCCGGAAGCGGCATCACCCCTGTCATGTCGATGATCCGCACCCTCGTGCCGCGCCGCCCGGACGCCGACGTCGTACTCGTGCACTCCGACCGCACCCCTGAGGTGAGCCTTTTCCGGGAGGAACTCAATGAGCTCGCGGACCAGTTCCCCAACCTGCGGGTGACCCACTGGTTCACCGAGGAGCGCGGCCGGCTCGAGTTCACGGCGGCCGGCCTCGACGGGCTGTGCCCGGACTGGCGTTCCCGTGCCGCCTACGCCTGCGGGCCCGAGGGCTTCCTCGATGACGCGGAGGTATTCTGGGCAGCGGAGTCGGCCCTCCCCCGCACCGATCCGGAACCCGGCGCAGCGGATCCGGGAAGCCTGACCATCGAACGGTTCAGCACCAGCCTCGCGGGCGGGGCGGGGCACGACGGCGGCCTGGTCACCTTCGAAGCCTCC
Source organism: Arthrobacter sp. H41 (assembly GCF_000520535.1). GTDB lineage: Bacteria > Actinomycetota > Actinomycetes > Actinomycetales > Micrococcaceae > Arthrobacter_D. The sequence continues at coordinate 13,586 of NZ_KI914820.1, read as the reverse complement.
GATCGTGAGGTCGAGGCGGACGGGGAAACCCCGCTGCTCGACGTCGGCGAGGACGCCGGCATCCTCATGCCCAGCGGGTGCCGCATGGGAATCTGCCACAGCTGCCTGCTGCCGCTGCGGGCCGGGCAGGTCCGGGACCTCCGGACCGGAGAAGTGCACGGCGATCCGGGGCAACTCATCCAGACGTGCGTTTCGGCAGCCGCCGGACCCGTCAATCTCGACCACTAGACCGAAGTACTTGCAACTGACCGACTTGTCACCCGATTTCTAAGGAGCACAACCCATGACGACCACCCTGACCCGGCCAGGAGCCCTGGCAGCCTCCGGCCACCCGCTTGTCCGTCCGCCGGCCGCACGCCATCTCACCGACGAGCAGATCGCCGAGCTCGGCGTTGAACTCGACGCCATCCGTGACGACATCCTCGCCAAGCGGGGAGCGACCGACGCCGCCTACATCCGCCGCGTCATCAAGGTTCAGCGCGGCCTCGAGTTCGCCGGCCGCGGCGCCCTCCTGTTCGGACGCAACAGAGCGGCCTGGATCGCCGGCACCACGATGCTGAGCTTCGCCAAGATCCTCGAGAACATGGAGATCGGGCACAACGTGCTGCACGGCCAGTGGGACTGGATGCGGGACCCGGACATCCACTCCACCACGTGGGAATGGGATTTCGTGACGCCCGCCAGGTCCTGGCAGCACACCCACAACGACCTCCACCACCGCTGGACCAACGTAGTGGGTAAGGACCGCGACGTCGGATACAACCTCCTGCGGATGGATGCGGACCAGCCCTGGACGCCCTTCAACCTGGGCAATCCGCTGTACAACGCGATGCTGGCGCCCGTCTTCGAGTGGGGAATTGCGCTCTACGACCTCGAGCTCCCGGAATACAACGAGGGCCTGAAGTCCAAGGCGGACCTGAAGCGGGACCTCAAGGCAATGGGCATCAAGGCCGTCAAACAGTTCACGAAGGACTACGCGGCAACCCCCGCCGTCGCCATGCTGACGGGTTCCGGCAAGCAGGCGCTCTACGGCACCCTCGTCGCCAATGCGGTGCGCAACGTCTGGGCCCACGCGGTGATCTTCTGCGGACATTTCCCCGACGGTACTGACACCTTCACCGAGGAAATGGTCGAGGGCGAAACACGCGGCGACTGGTACGTGCGGCAGATGATCGGTTCGGCGAACATCTCCGGGTCGAAGCTGATGCACCTGATGACCGGTAACCTCTCCCACCAGGTCGAGCACCACTGCTTCCCCGACCTGCCGTCCAATCGGTATGCCGAAGTGGCGGTTCGCGTCCGCGAGATCTGCAACCGGTACGGGCTGCCCTACACCACGGGGCCCTTGCCCAAGCAGGTGGCCTCCACCTGGGCCAAGGTGTTCAAGCTAGCGCTTCCTGACAAGGGCTTTTTCAAGAAGAAGAAGACCACAACTCCATAACCCCCGCGTCATCCGCGATGGCCAGCGGTGAACGAGCCTGTCAGGATGGGGAAATGACCCGCGGAATCTATGTGAGCGCCATGACCCCCGGCTCCGGCAAGTCCCTGATTTCCCTGGGACTTGCCGACATGCTGCACCGGCACGCAGACCGGGTGGGGTTTTTCCGGCCCATCGTGGAGGGGGATGATCCTGCAGCTGACCCGATGGTGGGGCTGATGCGGCGCAGTTTCAACCTGTCCCCGGAGCGCTCGCGCGGAGGCCTGACGAGGGCCCAGGCGCGGGCGCTCCTCGTCTCCGGTGACCGCGCGGAAATCGACGCGCGGTGCGTCGCCATCTACGGGGAGATCGCGGCCGAGTGCGACGTCGTGATCGTGGAGGGCACTGACCTCAGCGGGAACGATGCCGCGGTCGAATTCGACCTCAACGCCCGTCTCGCCAACAACCTCGGCGCGATGGTGCTAGCGGTGGTCAGCGCGAAAGGCATGTCGGTCGCGGAGGCGGCGGACACCGTCGACGTCGCACGCCGCGAACTCGACTCGGCCAAGGTATCGCTGCTGGCCATGATGGTGAACCGGGCCGCCGATGACGCCGCCGGAGAGATCGCCTCACAGGTGCGGCCCGGGCGCTCCGGCCGTCCGGTCTACGTCATTCCCGAGCTCGCCGAACTGTCGCAGCCCACCATTTCCGAGGTATCGGCCGAACTAGGGGCCCGCCAGATCGCCGGCAGCTCGAATCTTGAGCGTGACGTCACCTCGGTGCGGGTCGCCGCCATGAATGTGGGCAATTTCCTCCACCTCCTGACGGACGGTGCGCTCGTGATCGTTCCTGGTGACCGCGCGGACGTCCACGTGGCCACGCTCGCGTCGTCGTTCTCTCCCGAGTTCCCCGTGCCGTCGGGCATGATCCTCACCGGCGGACTCGCGCCGGACCCGAACATCCTCGCCCTCCTGGCGCAGGCGCCGTTCCCGGTGTTCACGCTCGACGACGACACCTACACCGTTGCGCGCCGCGTCAGCGAGGTGCGCGGCGAAATCGCGAGCGGACTACGGCGGAAGGCCGCCGCGGCACTCGGCGCGTGGTCCCGGCAGGTCGATGAGACCGAGCTGCTCGAGCGCCTCGAACTTCCCCGGGCGGTGCGCATGACGCCGCTGCGGTTCCTCCACGAACTCATCCAGCGGGCACGGTCCGAGCGCCGCTCCATCGTGCTTCCCGAGGGCACCGATGTGCGCATACTCAAGGCAGCCGAGATCCTCCGTCGGCGTGATGTCTGCGACCTGACGATCCTCGGGCCGGAGTCCCGCATCCGTGAGCTCGCATCGGGCCAGGGCATCGACCTCACCGGGCTGACCCTGATCGATCCTGAGACGTCGGAGCTGCGGGAAGAATACGCCGCCGAGTATGTACGCCTGCGAGCGCACAAGAACGTGTCCATCGAGCAGGCCCGCGAACGCATGCTCGAAGGCGCATACTTCGGTACCATGATGGTGCAGCTCGGCACCGTGGACGGAATGGTGTCAGGGGCAGCCCACACCACGGCGAACACCATCCGCCCTGCGCTCGAATTCGTGAAGACTCGTGACGGCGTCCGGATCGTCTCCTCCGTGTTCCTCATGCTCCTGCAGGACCGGGTGCTGGTCTACGGGGACTGCGCCGTCAATCCTGATCCCGATGAGGAGCAGCTGGCCGACATCGCCATCGCCTCCGCCGAAACGGCCGCGCAGTTCGGCGTGGAACCGCGCGTCGCGATGCTTTCCTATTCCACCGGCGAATCGGGCTCGGGTGGGGCAGTGGACGAGGTGCGCCGCGCCACCGAGCTGGTCCGCAGGCGGCAGCCCGGACTCGCCGTCGAAGGGCCCATCCAGTACGACGCCGCCGTGGACGCCTCGGTGGCGGCCTCCAAGCTCCCGGGCTCCTCGGTGGCCGGCCAGGCGACGGTGTTCATCTTCCCCGACCTCAACACCGGCAACAACACCTACAAGGCTGTCCAGCAATCGGCCGGTGCCGTCGCCGTCGGGCCGGTGCTGCAGGGCCTGCGCAAGCCGGTCAACGACCTGTCCCGCGGGTGCACCGTCGAGGACATCGTCAACACCGTGGCCATCACTGCGGTGCAGGCCCAGCAGGAAAGGCTCCCATGATCGTCCTCGTCATCAATTCCGGGTCCTCATCGCTCAAGTACCAGGTCCGGGACGGCGGGAACGTCCTCGCCGAGGGCCTGATCCAGCGGATCGGCGAAGCCGACGTGCCCGACCACACGGCAGCCCTCGACCTCGTCGACCAGCAGTTGACCGATGCCCTCGACGGCCGCACGATCGACGCCGTCGGCCATCGCGTGGTCCACGGCGGCGAGCGGTTCAGCGAACCCGTGCTGATCGACAATGAGATCACGCGGGCCATCGAACGCCTGAATCCCCTGGCGCCGCTGCATAACCCCGCTGCCGTGCAGGGGATCCGCGCCATCACCAGGAAGTGGCCGGAGATGAGCCAGGTGGCGGTGTTCGATACCGCGTTCCACCGGACCCTGCCCGAACGCGCGTGGCGGTACGCCGTCCCCGACGAGCTCTACCGCAGGTACGGCATCCGCCGCTATGGTTTCCATGGCACCAGCCATGAGTACGTCTCCCGCGGAGCCGCAGCCCTGCTCGGCGTCGAGCCGGGGGATTTCAGCGGCGTGATCGCCCACCTCGGCAACGGAGCGTCGGTGACCGCCGTGCAGGGCGGCAGGAGCATCGACACGTCAATGGGATTCACCCCGCTCGAGGGCCTGGTGATGGGCACGCGGTCGGGCGACATCGACCCTTCGATCCTGTTGTTCCTGATGCGCGAAGGCTACTCGGCCGAGGACCTCGATACACTCCTGAACCGGGAATCCGGTCTTCGGGGGCTGACGGGGACCAATGACATGCGCTCGGTGGACGAGGCGGCCGCATCAGGAGACAAGCGCGCACAGACCGCCCTGGAGGTCGCTTCCTATCGCCTCGCCAAGTACATCGGCGCTTATCACGTGGCGGTGAATGGTGCGCAGGCGCTGGTGTTCACCGCCGGGATCGGTGAGAACGCGGCCGCCTTCCGCGCCGCGACCGTGGGCAATCTGGGCGCGCTGGGCCTGGTGCTCGACGACGCCAGGAACGCCGCCCGCAGCACCGAAGCCCGCATCGTCAGCGCCGCCGGATCGGCCTTTCCCGTCCTGGTGGTGCCCACGGACGAGGAAGCGGCGATCGCCGAGGCGACCACCGCCGTCGTCGCCGGGGAGTGACAACCGCGCGGATTTCCTCCGGCACACTTGGCGTATGACGATCACCAAATCAGTCGTACTGTTCATCTTCGCCGCGTGTGCGGAAATCGGGGGCGCCTGGCTGGTCTGGCAGGCGGTACGCGAGGGTCGTCCGTGGTGGTGGGCGGGCCTGGGCGTGATGGCCCTTGGCGCCTACGGCTTCATCGCCACCCTCCAGCCGGATGCGCAGTTCGGCCGCATCCTTGCTGCTTACGGGGGCGTCTTCGTGGCGGGCTCACTCGCCTGGGGGATGATCTTCGACGGGTTCCGCCCCGACCGCTGGGACCTCACCGGCTCGGCGATCTGCCTGGCAGGCGTCGCCGTGATCATGTTCGCCCCGCGGCTGCCCTCACCCTGAGCAGTTGGCTACACTGCCCCCAGCAACCTGGCGAGCGCAGCAGCGGCAGCGCCGGCTGCCACCACCACGAGGAACGGTGCCCGACACCAGAGCGCAACTGCCGCGGCCACGAGCGCCGCGAGCCTGGCGTCCACCACGACCTGGGTTCCGGCGGCCACCGTGTTCACCGCGGTCAGCGCCGCCAGCAAACCGATGGTCACCGACCCGGCGACGCGAAGCATGCGCGGGTTGTCGAGCAGCTTCGTGGGCACCAGGTAACCGGCGAGTTTCGTGGCCATCGAGACCAGGCAGGCAGCGAGGATCCAACCCCAGAGAGTCATGCCGGTTTCTCCGAGTCGACACCGGAAGGATAGGGATCGACGTCGGGCTCCAATCCCTCGGACGCCGGACCGAGACCGGAAAGTCCCAGAACGGCGGCGACGACGGCGGCGATGAGGATCGGGATTCCCGGCGGGACAAAGGGAACAGCAAGGACGGTCACGACGGCGCACACGACGGCGATCGCAGCGGGCTCCAATCCCTGGATCCGCGGCCAGAGGAGTCCCAGGAACGCGGCGGCGGCCGCGCCGTCGAGTCCCCACTGCGCCGGGTCACCGATGGCCGCTCCCAGCAGGGCGCCCAGTCCTGTGAAGATATTCCACAGCACGAACACCCCGATGCCTGCGGCCCAAAAGCCCCGCCGCTGCTCGACAGGGTCGGTCTGACCGGTTGCGGTGGCCACCGATTCGTCGATCGTGACCTGGGCGGCCAGCAGCTTCCGCCAGCCTGCAGGCCGTAGCAGGAGGTTGAGCTGCATGCCGTAGACCCCGTTCCGGATACCCAGGAGCGCCGAGGCCGACAACGCTGAAAGCCCGCTGCCGCCCCCGGCGATCACACCGATGAACGCGAACTGGGAGCCACCGCTGAACAGCAGCAGGCTCAACGCCATCGTCTGCCACAGATCGAGGCCGGCCGAGACGGACAGGGCACCGAAGGAGAGCCCGTAAAGACCCGTGGCCACCGCGATGGAAAGGCCCACTTTCACGGCGGGCGATTCGGAGAGTTTCACTGCCCTAGGCTATGCCGGGCGGGAGGGAAACTTCCCATTTGTGTCGATGCAGGGAATAGTAGGAATAGACAGCCTACTTACTAATCCTGAGGAGAGTACCGATGAAGGCAGTGACATGGCAGGGACGACGCAACATCAGCGTGGACAACGTGCCCGATCCGCAGCTTCAGGAACCGACCGATGCGATTGTGCGCATCACCTCGACCGCCATCTGCGGTTCCGATCTCCACCTCTACGAGGTGCTCAGCCCCTACATGAACCGCGGTGACATCATCGGGCACGAGCCGATGGGGATCGTGGAGGAGGTCGGCAGCGAGGTCACCAACATCCGACCGGGCGACCGCGTGGTCATCCCCTTCAACATCTCCTGCGGCTCCTGCTTCATGTGCTCGCGCGGTCTGCAGTCCCAGTGCGAGACCACGCAGGTCCGCGAGCAGTCGACGGGTGCGAGCCTGTTCGGATTCTCGGAGCTGTACGGCTCGG
>NZ_KI914820.1:6034-6885 GCF_000520535.1 Arthrobacter sp. H41 | reverse complement strand
TCGGATTCTCGGAGCTGTACGGCTCGGTCCCGGGCGGCCAGGCCGAGTTCCTGCGCGTTCCGCATGCCGACTACGGCCCGATCAAGGTGGGTCAGGACCTCCCCGACGAGCGCTACCTCTACCTCTCAGACATCCTCCCCACCGCCTGGCAGGGGGTCAAGTACGCAGACGTGCCCGAGGGCGGGACCCTCGCCGTCTACGGGCTCGGCCCCGTGGGCCAGTTCGCCTCGCGGATCGGCAAGCACCTCGGCTACCGCGTGATCGGCATCGAACCGGTGCCCGAGCGGCGTGCAATGGCTCAGCGCCATGGCGTGGAGACCATCGATTTCACCAAGGACCTCGGCGAGGAACTGCGGAGCATGACCGGCGGGCGCGGCCCGGATTCGATCGTCGACGCCGTCGGGCTCGAGGCCCACAATTCACCCGTCGGTGCTTTCGCGCAGAACGCCGTCGGACTCCTGCCGGACGCACTGGCCCAGAAAGCGATGGACGTCGCAGGGGTGGACCGCCTCTCGGTGCTGCACTCGGCCGTGGACTCGGTCCGCAGGGGCGGGACCATCTCGCTGAGCGGTGTCTACGGCGGAACGGCGAGCCCCATGCCGCTCAAGACGATGTTCGACAAGCAGATCCAGTTCCGGATGGGCCAGTGCAACGTTCGCAACTGGACCGATGAGCTGCTGCCACTCGTCGAAGAACCCTCCGATCCCCTCGGCGTGACCGACCTCGTCACCCATGAGGTGTCGATCGACGAAGCGCCGATCGCCTACCGGACCTTCCAGAAGAAGCAGGACGGCTGCATCAAGGTGATCCTCAAGCCGTAGCTCCTTCGTGACGGCAGGAGCCACGGCCGG
>NZ_KI914820.1:5176-5934 GCF_000520535.1 Arthrobacter sp. H41 | reverse complement strand
CGGCCGGGAGCCACGGCAGGAGAGTCAGCCGACCAGCTGGGCCCTGGCGTGCGCCTCCTGGAGGGCGTCGGCGGCACGCACGAGGGCAAGGTGGGAGAAGGCCTGGGGGAAGTTTCCCGCCATGCGGCTCCGCCCGGCGTCGTACTCCTCCGACAGCAGGCCCAGTTCATTGCTGTAGCCGACCAGCTGGTTCATGAGTGCTGCCGCCTCGTCCTCCCGGCCACTGTGGGCGTACTGCTCCACGAGCCAGAAGGAGCAGGCGAGGAAGGGGTGCTCGCCCGCCGCCAGGCCGTCGGCCACGGCTTCGGTGCGGTAGCGCGCCAGCAACCCCTCCGAGTTGAGCAGGTCCTTCTCGAGAGCCGCGACCGTGCCCAGCATCAGCGGGTCGTCGTAGTCGACGAACCCGACCTGCGGCAGCTGCCCTGGCGTGCGCCTCCTGGAGGGCGTCGGCGGCACGCACGAGGGCAAGGTGGGAGAAGGCCTGGGGGAAGTTTCCCGCCATGCGGCTCCGCCCGGCGTCGTACTCCTCCGACAGCAGGCCCAGTTCATTGCTGTAGCCGACCAGCTGGTTCATGAGTGCTGCCGCCTCGTCCTCCCGGCCACTGTGGGCGTACTGCTCCACGAGCCAGAAGGAGCAGGCGAGGAAGGGGTGCTCGCCCGCCGCCAGGCCGTCGGCCACGGCTTCGGTGCGGTAGCGCGCCAGCAACCCCTCCGAGTTGAGCAGGTCCTTCTCGAGAGCCGCGACCGTGCCCAGCATC
>NZ_KI914820.1:3006-5076 GCF_000520535.1 Arthrobacter sp. H41 | reverse complement strand
GAACCCGACCTGCGGCAGCTGCAGCAGGGACGCGTCCATCTCGGTGCCGCCATAGGTCTGGGTGAAGGCGTTCATCTCGGCGTTGAAGCCGTGCTCCATGATCTCGGCATGCAGTCCATCGCGGAGCTCCTGCCAGTGGTCGGCGGGGCCGGTGAGGCCGTGATCGCGGACTGCGCGGACCCCGCAGTCGAAAGCCGCCCACATCATGACCCTCGAATGGGTGAAGTGCATCTTCTCCCCCCGCATCTCCCAGATCCCGTGGTCACGGTCGTGGAGATGATTTTCCGCGAAGGTCAACAGGGCCTTCTGCAGCGGCCAGGAGAAGTGGTCCTCCTGCTCGCCGTGGCAGCGCAGCTTCTCCAGGGCCACCATGACCTCGCCCACGACGTCGGCCTGGTACTGGGTCACGGCGCCGTTACCGATCCGGACCGGCGTTGATCCGGCATAGCCGGGCAGATGGTCGAGGATCTTTTCGGGCAGGTTGCGCTCGCCTGCCACCCCGTACATGATCTGAAGGTCCTCCGGGTCCCCGGCGACGGCCCGCAGCAGCCAGTTACGCCACTCGAGCGCCTCTTCCTGGAGGCCGTGCGTCATCATCGCCTCGAGGGTCAGGGCCGCATCACGCAGCCAGCAGAACCGGTAGTCCCAGTTGCGCGCGCCGCCGAATTCCTCCGGCAGGGAAGTGGTCGGAGCAGCAACGATGCCGCCCGTGTCCTCGTGCGTGAGGGCGCGAAGGACCAGCAGGGACCGCAGTACGGCGGGACCGTACTTACCGCCGTCGTCGTAGCTCGCAGCCCAGGACTTCCAGTAGGTGATGGTCTCGTCGAGCGCCTCGTCGACGTCGAGGGCGCTGGGTGACGGCCGGTGCGAGGGATACCAGACCAGCTCGAGGTCCACGACCTGGCCTGCTTCCACGGTGAAGGCACCCATATGGCGGTGTCCGCCGGCGGTCAGGCGGGGGCTTCGAAGCATCAGCGCATCGGGCCCGGCCATGGCGAGCAGCATCGGGCCGTCGTCGTCGCCCTCCTGGCTCACCCACGGCAGGATCGTGCCGTAGCCGAAGCGGATCTCCAGCTCCTGCCCCATGGCCACCGTGCCGTGGATGCCCTGGATGCGCCGGACGATCGAGGCGCGGCGGTCACCGGTCGGCATGAAGTCGGTCACGAGCACGTCCCCGGTTTCGGTGCGCCAGTGGGTCTGCAGCACGAATGTCGAATCGATGTAGCTGCGTCCCACCACTTCGGCGCTACCCGACGACGGCGCCACCAGCCATCGGCCGTGGTCCTCCGTGCCGAGCATCGCCGCGAAGACCGACGGCGAATCGAAGCGCGGAAAGCAGAGCCAGTCGATACTTCCGTTCCGGGCGATGAGGGCTCCGGTGTGCAGGTCGGATAGAAGGGCGTAGTCCTCGATAGGGGATTGCATGCCTCAACTCAATCACACCCGGGAGTCGTGCTGCCCTGTTTCAGTGCGCGGGCTCGCTGCGGAGTTCCATCATCAGCGCCGGGTAGTCAGTGGTGACTTCCTGTACACCGAGCGAGGCGACCAGCCTGAACTGCTCAGGGGTATTGACGGTCCAGACCCGAACCCGCAGGCCCTCCTCCACCCAGCGCCGCACGCGGTCGGGGTGGTCCCGGACATAGGCGATGCCTGGTCCGGCCGTGCCCACGACATGCCCGTCCAGAAGTTTCTCACCCTCCCGGATTGCCCGGCTCATCAGGTTGATCACTGCACCCTCCGCGATCGATCCGATGCTCAGGGCGTCCCGCACCTCGCCCGGCTCGACGTCCGCGACCAACTGGCAGAGCGCATGGGGAGGCCCCAACTCGGCCAGCTGCCGCATCGAGTCAGGATTGAAACTCATGAAGCTGATGTCGATGCCACCCAGCTTCGAACTTTCGGGGTCCCATCCCTCATCCATCAGCAGGGCGATGAGTTCCTCCTCGAGGCGCAGGCCGAAGGGGCTCGGGTGCTTGAGCTCGATCGCCAGCGCAAGAGGCCGCCCAGCGAACCGGAGCAGGTTCAGGAGTTCCTTCAGGGTGAGCAACTGATTGGCGGGCCCGCCGAATT
>NZ_KI914820.1:0-2906 GCF_000520535.1 Arthrobacter sp. H41 | reverse complement strand
AATTCGGAGGGAATCGCAGCGCCCTTCCACGAGGAGAAATCGAGCTGCCGGAGCTCGTCCAGCGTGGCATCGGCTACATCTCCCGAGCCGTTCGACGTCCGGTCCAGCGTGGAGTCGTGGATGCAGACGAGCTGCTCGTCCCGCGTCAGGTGGACATCGCACTCCACGCCGTCGGCGCCGTCGGCCAATGCCTGGAGAAACGCGGCACGGGTGTGCTCGGCGAACTTCCCGCTCGCTCCCCGGTGGGCAAAGATCACTTGACGCACGCGCTGCACCTTTCCTTCGGCTCTACCCGGACGTTTCGTTACCACGCTACGCGAGAAGGCGACTCCCGGTGCCCTGCGGCCCGGGCTCCTGCGGCTGCCGTGGCTAGACTGGCACCTGTGGATGGAGAAGCAATCGGCACCGAGGACCAGCGTGCCGCAGGACTGCGGCGCATGAAAACCTTCGCAACAGGCATGCTGGTGGTGATGGCGGTCATCTTCCTCGGAGCGTTCGCGCTCCAGGATGAGTATCCCTGGCTCCAGTACGTCCGGGCGGCCGCTGAAGGCGGGATGGTGGGTGCGCTTGCCGACTGGTTCGCGGTGACGGCGCTCTTCAAGCATCCGATGGGCCTGAAGATTCCGCATACCGCGATCATTCCGCGGAAAAAGGACCAGATCGGCCTTTCCCTCGGACAGTTCGTCGAGGAGAACTTCCTCTCGGAATCGGTGGTCCGTTCGAAGCTGGACACTGCACGGATTGCGGAGAAGGCAGGAGCCTGGCTGGAGCGGCCGGAAAGCGCAGACCGCGTCGCCGCGGAGGGTGCCGCGCTGATCCGGGGGATGTTCACGGTACTCAACGACGACGCCGTGCAGGGCGTCATCGAATCGATGGTGCGTAAGCATGTGGTGGATCCCCCGTGGGGCCCGCCCGTGGGGCGCATGGCGGAGCGTATCTTCAACGAGGGTCATCACCACCGCCTTGTCGATCTCCTCGTGGACCGTGCCGCGGACTGGGTGGATGCGAACTACTCCGTGGTCACGCGCGTGGTGGCCCAGCGCTCCCCCACCTGGGTACCCCGGCTCGTGGACGGCGTGGTGGGCGACCGCGTATATGCAGAGGTTTCCAAGTTCATCCGGGCGGTTCAGGACGACCCCCGCCATGAGGTTCGGATCGCCCTCGACAAGTACCTGAAGGACCTCGCCGGCGACCTGCAGCACAGCCCGGACACCATTGCCAAGGCCGAGGAGATCAAAGCCCAGCTTCTTGATGATCCCCGGGTGAGGGACCTCACGGCCCGGACCTGGTCGACCGTCAAGTCGGCGCTGCTCGAAGCCGTCAACGATCCCGACAGCGAGCTCACCACGAATTTCAAGGCGGCCGTCCGGGACTTCGGTTCGCGGCTGTCCCGGGATCCCGAGCTCGCCGGCAAGGTGAACCGCTGGATCTCCGACGGCGCCGCCTACGCCGTCCGCACCTACCGCAGCGAGATCGCGGGAGTCATCTCCGAGACCGTGGAACGGTGGGACGCGAAGGAGACCTCACGCAAGATCGAGCTGCAGATCGGCAAGGACCTGCAGTTCATCCGCATCAACGGCACAGTGGTCGGCGCGCTGGCCGGACTCACGATCTTCGCCGTGGCGCACGCGATCTTCGGCTAGTTCCGCGCCCGGGCTTCCGGGGAATCAAGGGTGTTCGCGAGTTCGCCGGGAATGGTCTGCGGAAGCGGACCGAACGCCAGCCGGGTGGCCTTGATGACCGCCTTGCCCATCATGTGGTTCCCCGTACCACCGATCACCGCGCCGACGCCGAAGGGGAGTGCCCTGCCCAGCATCATGCCGCCCTGCTTCGCGAGGATCCGGCGCAGGAACTGCCGCCGTATGGTTCCGGCGAGACCGCGGACCATCGAGGTGGGAGCCGCTTTTCCCACCAGGTTGCCCCAGTGCTGGGTTGCCCCGGAACCCGCCGAAGCCCCCAGCGTGGAGGTGATGAGGGCAGTGCCCTCCTCACCCATGAGGATTGCCATGACCATGGCCCGGGAGCGCTCAGGGTCATCGGTGCGGATGCCGTGAAGCTCCGCGATCGACTCCGCGTACAGCGCCGTAGCCTCGAGGAACCCGACGGTGGCGGCAGCGGAGAGTCCGAGTGAAGCGATGGTCCCCACGGTCGGCACTGCCGCGGTTGCACCGACAGCGGCGCCGGTGACCGTGGTCGCCCGAAGGTAGTTCCGCTCCAGCAGGATGGCCAGTTCGGCCGGTGACGCCTGCGGGTTGCTGCGGCGGACCCGGCGCAGGTTGGCCAGCACAAGCGGCCGCTGCACGTCGAGGGCCCGCTCGATGGCCCGGGCGATGGAGGGCGTCGGATTGCCGTCCTGGTCGAACATCGCGTTGTTGGCTGCCTTGGCCGCGGGATGCGGCCGCTTCCGGCTGAACGGGTTCTTCGGCATTGTTTCCTTTCCTTGCCGGCAGAACCGGCGAACGTCACGCGCTTCAAGTCCAGGTTCGCGGATACGGGGCGGGCCCTTCCAAAGGGGGGCTGCGCACCGCTGGAACCTTCGAGAGTGGAAAGGCGCCGCCGGATATCCGGCGGCGCCTTTCCTGTCCCCCACGCTGTTCCCCCAAAGGTTCAGGTGGGATCCGTTGCAACAGTGTCGCTTAGACGCGCGAACCCCGCTTGGTGACGGCACCGTAGATGACGAGGACGATGAGTGCGCCGAGGACGGCGAACAGGATCGACGGGAGCGAGAACGTCGACGAGGTATCGACGCTGAAGACCGCGTTGGCGATGAATCCGCCCAGCAGTGCGCCGACGACGCCGAGGATCATGGTGATCAGCCATCCGCCGCCCTGCTTGCCGGGCAGGATCAGCTTGGCGATGGCGCCGGCGATAAGGCCGAGAATGAGAAATGCGAGGAAGTGCAACAT
>NZ_KI914819.1:131750-135233 GCF_000520535.1 Arthrobacter sp. H41 | reverse complement strand
GCGTGCCGCCGATATACGTTCCGCTCTGCGTGATGCCGGTAGCCTGCGCAGTGAAGGGGTGTGCGGTCTTCGACACCACGTAGTGCACCAGTCCGTTCCACCCCCAGCCGAAGCCGAAGGCCACCACGCACCCTCCGGCATAGGCCGCCGGGTGGCCGGTTGCCATGCCGATGAGGCCCACGCAACCGGCCGCCATCATGAGGGCCACCGTCGCCATCGAGCCGCCGATGCCGCGATCCGCGGCAATGCCCACGAGCGGCCGCGCAAGGATGCCCGCCACGCTCGCCGCACCGAGCAGCAGGCCGGCCACGGCCGGATCGAACCCGGCCTCGACGGCCGAGACCACGGTGAAAGCACCGACGACGTTCGCCTGCGCTGATCCCAGTCCGCCGGCCACCGCGGTGGCCAGCAGGAAGGGCCGGAGCCTGCGGGGGAGAGGGGCTCGGGGTGGTTTGACGGATGGTGTCGGACTCTTCGGCGAGCGGCGGGGCAGTAGACGGAGCAGGACGGGGACGAAGAGCGCTGCGAAAAGCGCCGCTGCAGCGAACGTCCACTGCCAGCCGACCGTGAGGGCGAAGATCGGTACCGACAGGCCGGCGGTCAGGGTTGCCGCCGGAATGGCCGCCTGCTTGAGCCCGAAAGCGAAGGCGCGGTGTCGAATTCCCACCTGGTCGACGATCAGGCCGTTCGAGAGTGGATGGATCAGCGCGTTCGACGCACCGGCGACACTGAGCCAGAGGATCAGCCATGCCCAGTGGGGAGTGAGTACGGCGATCCCGAGCAGCGACGTCAGCCCGAGGCCGACGGCGAGCGGCATGCCCCTGCGCATGCCCAGGCCACTCGCGACGTAACCCGCCGGTGCGGAGAGGAGTGCGGAGACCGCCCAAAACGCGGCCACCGCCGCACCGAGGGCCGACGCCGTCATGCCGAGGTCCGCTTCGAGCTGTACGGCGAGTCCGCCGACCAGAAAGACAGGGAGAACCGCGACCACGGTGGTCAGCGCCGCCATCGCGGTGGCGCGCTGCCCCGGACGGGTTCTGGAGCGCCGATCCTTCCCGGCCGGTGCCGGCTTCACGGCTCCGGTCGGAACTCCGGCGCGGAGGCCGCACCAGCCGAGGAGCCTTCGTCGTGCCCAAGGAGCGGGCGGCCGCCTGTGCGGACGTGCGCCAAAAGACCGCCGGCACTGAGGATCTCCCGCTCGCCCGGCGAAAAGTCCAGTCCGAGCGTCAGCTGAGACCCGCCGTCGACGTCGGCCTTCACCGAGGTGTTCCCGGCGGCCAGCGCCGACCGCAGCCCCGGGATCACCCAGCGCTGGCCGACGATCGTGTCGGCCTCGCGGGGTAGCACCAGGGGGACGATGCCGGCGGCAATGAGGTTTCGGCGGTGAATCCGGGCGTAGCTGCGTGCTGCGACGACACGGACGCCGAGGTACAGGGGGATCAGCGCAGCGTGTTCGCGGGAGGAGCCCTGCCCATAGTTCTCGCCGCCGACGATGATGCCGCCGCCCCACTCCGTGGCGCGGTCGTGGAACTCGGGATCCAGCCGGCGGAACATGAACCTGGCGCAGACAGCGATGTTGGACCAGACCGACATGGCGATGGCACCGTCGGGTGCCATGTCGCCGGTGGAGATGTCATCCCCCGTCATGATCAGGACGCGGGCGTCCACGTCAGTGGGCAACGAATCAGGCAGCGGCGGCGGAACGAGGTTGGGCCCGCGCTCAATCTCGATGCTCCGGCGCTTTCCCTCCGGCAGGACGCCGGCGATATGAAGGTCATGGATTCCGGGATTGGGCGGCGCGGCGGGCCGCAGCGGTCCGATAAGTACGCCGGAGGCGTCGATGATCGCACCCTCCAGCGCGCTGGCCGCGGCCGTCGACGGGGAGCACAGGTACACGCTGTCCTCGGCAGTTCCGCTGCGGCCGGGGAAATTGCGGTTGAACGTCCTCAGTGAGGGCGCGCCTGCGGTCGGGGCCTGGCCGATCCCCACGCAGGGCCCGCACACCGGCTCAAGCATCCTCGCGCCGGCTTGCATCAGGTCCTCGTAGACACCGGACGCGATGATGGTCTGCAGGATCTGCCGCGACCCCGGCGTGACGGTCAGCTGGACCGCCGGATGCACCGAGTGGCCCTTGAGGATGGCGGCGACGGTGGCCAGATCCTCGTAGGAACTGTTGACGGAGGACCCTACGCACACCTGCACCACCTCGGTGCGCGGGAGGTCGGCAACCGGCCGTACGTTGCCGGGCGAGTGCGGGAGCGCCACCAGTGGCACCAGCGCGGACAGATCGAGGTGCTCGACGTCGTCGTAGTCGGCCCCGCTGTCGGCGGCAAGCGGGCGGTAGTCCGCCTCACGGTTCTGGGCCCGCAGCCACAGGAGCGTCTGCTCATCGGACGGGAAGACGGCCGTCGACGCTCCGGTTTCGACGATCATGTTGCAAATGGTGGCCCGGGCGGAAGTAGTGAGCGAGGCCACCCCTTCGCCGAAGAATTCGAAGACCTTGCCCCGGCCGCCGCGCACGCCATGGCGGCGCAGCAGCTCCAGCACCACATCCTTGGCCTCGGCAACGCCGTCGAGCCGACCGGTGAGCTCGACGCCGACGACGGTCGGGCAGACGAAATCGAAGCCGTAGCCGGCCATGGCCACGGCTACCTCCAGCCCGCCGGCTCCCAGTGCGAACATACCCAGCGCGCCTGCGGTGGAGGTGTGGGAGTCCGCGCCGACGAGTACGCCGCCGGGGCGGGCGAAATGCTCAAGGTGGATGTAATGGGATATGCCGTGGCCCGCAGGGGAGTAGCGAAGTCCGTAGCGGGCAGAGAAAGTCCGCAGGTAGTGGTGGTCCTGCATGTTCTTGTCATCGATCTGCAGGACGTTGTGGTCCACGTACATGACAGCGAGCGGCACGGCGATCGACTCCACGCCGAGCATCTCGAACTGCATTGCCGCCATGGTGCCGGTGGCATCCTCGATCAGTACCTGGTCCACGCGGACGGTGATATCGCTGCCCGGGGTGAGCCGGCCGGAGGCCAGATGCTCGGCCAGAAGTTTATGGGTCAGGTTGGCCACTTTGCTGTGCCTCTTCCGATGTTCTGCTGATGTTCACGGCACTGCGGCCAGCCCTTTTCGGAGGCTGGCCGCAGCAGAGTTGGAGCAGGGACTTATTCGACGAACTCGTTGGTGTACGTCTCCGCGAGGTCGATGTCAGCCTCGCCGACCTCTGGGTTGGCGATCCGCTGAGTCTTCAGGACAGCCTCAGCGCCGGCTTCGGTGAAGGCACCGTCCGTGCTGAGCGTCTTCTTCAATTCCTCGATCACGGCCGCGTACTGGGCAGGGTCCCCGCCCGCGAAGGTCTCGGGCATCTCCGCAGCTATTTCCTCGCCCGAGTGCTCGGCGATGTAGTCAAGCGTCCGCGTGATCGCTGTGGCCAGCTTCTCGGCCGTCTCTGGATTCTCTTCGAGCCAGTCGGCGGTGGCATAGAGGCTC
>NZ_KI914819.1:126735-131650 GCF_000520535.1 Arthrobacter sp. H41 | reverse complement strand
GAGCCAGTCGGCGGTGGCATAGAGGCTCGATGACGGCCAGGCTTCGGCGTCGAAGACCTCCTTCAGCCCCTCCAGCGTGCGGACGTCCTCGATGATGGTGGGTTCCGTTCCGAGGCGCTTGCCCAGCACGGTGATGTCTGGCTCGAGCATGACGGCGGCGTCGACCTGCCCCTGCTCGACGGCGGCGACAGCGGACGAACCGGCCCCGATGGCCGAGACGGCGGCGGCGTCGATTTCCATGCCGTTCTGCGACAGCAGGTACTTCACGAACATGTCGGTGGAGGATCCCGGTGAGGTGACGCCCACGTTCTTGCCCTCGAGATCGGCGACGGTCTTGATGGTGTCCTTGTTCTTCTCGGCGACCACGAGGGCGAGACCGGAGGACAGGTTCATATTGACGAAGGCCTTGACCGGCTGGTTCTTCGCCTGCATCTGGATGGTGTGCTCGTAATACCCGCTGGTGACGTCCGTGCTGCCGCCAATCATTGCCGTCAATGCCTTGGATCCGCCCTGCAGGTCCTGGAGGTCAACGTTCAGGCCTTCCTCCTCGTAGTAACCGAGCTCGTTGGCCAGCGTGGTGGGGAGGTAGGTCAGCAGGGTCTGACCACCGACGCCGATGGTGACCGTCTCACCTTCGCCGCCCCCGCTGCCCTCCTGGCCAGGCGGAGCCGACTCGGGCGCACCGCAGGAAGAAATTGCCAGTGCCAAGCCGACAAGCAACGCAGAAGCCTGTACCCCTCTGGTGCGGCGGCGTCGCTGGCTGTCGATGATGTTCATGAAATTCCCTTCTAGGTGTGAATTGTGGAGGAGCGGGATGCGACGGATGGCTCTAGCCGGATTGATTCGGGCGCCACCTCAGGAGGTGCCGTTCCACCCGGTTGACGAGGATGTCGATGATCAGCACCACGATCATGAGGATGAACATGCCCGCGAAGACGCCCTCGGTGTCGAAGACTCCCTGGGCCTGGGCGATGGCGTATCCGACGCCGGCGGAGGCGCCGAGATACTCGCCCACCACGGCACCCGTGATGGCGAAGCCCACGCTGATATGCAGGCTCGAGAAGATCCAGGTCAGTGCGCTCGGGATGAACACGTGGCGCAGCAGTTGTCTCTCGGTCGCTCCAAGCATCTTCGCGTTGTCCACGAGGACGCGGTCAACGCTCTTGACGCCTTCGAGCGTGTTGAAGAAGACGATGAAGAACACGAGCGTGAACCCGAAAGCGACCTTCGACCAGATGCCCAGGCCGAACCACAGCAGGAAGATGGGAGCGAGCACCACGCGCGGAAGGGCGTTGAAGATTTTCAGGAACGGATCGAACAGGCGCTCCAGGATCCGGACGCGCGCGAGCAGGAACCCGAGGATGAGGCCGACCGCGGCCCCGGTGAAGAAGGCAAGGACGGCTTCCTGCATGGTGATCCAGAGGTGCGGGAACACATAGCCCGTCGACACCCATTCCCATACGGTGATGAGGATGTCGGACGGCAGCGGGAAGAAGAACTCGTCGATGATGCCTGCGCGGGCCAGCAGTTCCCAGGATCCGAGCACGGCCACTGTCAGCGCGAGTTGCCCCATCCGGATTGAGAAGTTCGACGGTTCGGTCCGCTTCTTGGTAGCCCGGCGTTGCGCGGCAGGGCTGGCGTTCGGCTGGGCTGGTGCCAATGTCATGCGACGTCGCTTTCTTCGTCCTGGGCCGAGGCGTAGGTTCTGGAGACTTCGACCTTCAGCCGGCCCCAGATTTCGCGGTGCAGTTCCACGAACTTCGGGTCATCGCGGATGTCCAGGAGGTCGCGGGGTCGCGGGATGGTGATCTCATAACTGCCGACGACGGTGCTGCCGGGCCCCGCTCCGAGGATGATCACCTCGTCCGAGAGCGCAATGGCCTCATCCAGGTCGTGGGTGATGAATACGACCGCCTTTCCGGATTCACCCCACAGCTGCAGGAGTTCGTTTTCCATGATCTGGCGGGTCTGGACGTCGAGGGCGGAGAACGGCTCATCCATGAGCAGGATGTCCGGGTTCACGATCCAGGCCTGCGCGACGGCGGTGCGTTTCCGCATGCCCCCGCTCAGCTGATGCGGGTACCGGTCCGCGAAGTTCTTCATGCCGACCTTCTCGAGCCAGCGACGGGACTCGGAGTAGGCATCCGCTTTCGATACGCCGGCCATCGTCAGGCCGAGGCTCACGTTGTCGATCACCGACTTCCACGGAAGCAGTGCGTCCTGCTGGAACATGTAGGACGCACGGCGGTTGACGCCGTCGATCCGTGTGCCGAAGCTCTTAACGGTGCCCGACGTGGGGGAGAGGAGCCCCGCGGCCATATTGAGAATTGTGGATTTTCCCGAGCCGGTGGGTCCGACGATCGACACGAATCGGCCGGGTTCGACCTTCAGGTCGATGTCTCGAACTGCGAAGTATGACCCCCCGCCGGGTGTGGCGAACTCCTTGGTGCAGCCGGTCAGGTCAACCGCGTACGGTGACGGCTCTGCTTGTACAGGATGCGTCATTGCTTATCTCCCGAACCACATCGTGGGTTATCCCTCATATAGTGGATACGAGGCTAGCAGTAAGCCAGATCACACTCAAGGGTTGTCCACAATATTTCGACCGACCTCGTCCGCTCCGAGGGGATGATGCACGCACTGGTTCGGGAGAGGAAGTCGGGGTGCCGCTGGTGAAAGCGGGTTTTCCCGACTCAAGTTCCTGTCTCACCGGGACGTCTTCCCTGCTTCGGTCCGAGTCGGGGCACGCGGCTCTGCTGCCGAGGAGCTTTGCTGCGAACCCATGAAGAGACCTACAGCCCGGGCACATCCACCAGCGTCACGATCGCGATCATCGGCAGGATCGACAGCGCCGTGGTCACGAGGGCCGATTGACGCGCGATGCCTCGCCCGCGGTCGTACCGGATCGCCGCGATAAGTACGTTCTGCGCCGTCGGCAAAGCAGCGAAAAGGGTCACTGCGAGGAGAGGTATGTCCTCCATGCCGAAGACAAAACGGCCGAAGAGGAACGCCACGGTAGGGTGGACCCCGAGTTTGAGGATCGTCACGAGCCACAGATCGACGGCGGCCACGGGCTGGGGCGTCCGCAGCCCAGCTGCGAGGGAAAGCCCGAACGCGATCAGCGCTCCCGGCACCGCGATGCCGGCAACGAGCTCGACCGGTTCAAGGACCATCGAGGGCACGATAAAGCCGGTTCCGGCTACTGCCATTCCGAGGAAGCTGCCGATCGTGATGGGATTCCGCAGCGGCCGCAGGAGGCGCTTGCCCACCGACTCGGAGATGTTCGCGTCGGCGTCCAGGATCGCGTAGGCGACCGGCGCAATCACCACCACCTGGAACAGCATGACGGGCGCCACGAGGGCAGCGTTCCCGAACACGAACACGGTGATGGGAATACCGAGATTCCCTGCATTCACATACGACGACGACAGCGCACCGATCACCGTATCTCCGGTGCTCCGTTTCAACGCCCAGTGCGCGATGGCCGCGTAGGCGAGGGCGATCAGCGTGGTCGAGATGGCGGTGACGGCCAGCGTGGGCGACACGACGTCGGTCAGGTCCGCTGAGCTGAGGGTGACGAACAGCAGGGCAGGGGTGCCGGCGAAGAAAACGAGCCGTGACAACACTTCCTGTGCGCCGCGGCCGAGAACCTCAAGCTTTCCGAGGACGTATCCGACGCCGATCACTGCCGCGATGACGAGGAAGCCCTGGAGAACTCCACCCACAGACACTCCCCATCCGATGAGCCGCAGCCGACGCCTGTTCTGCCGGAAGTCCGCGACCCATCCCTTCCCGAGCGTAGTGGCTGATGGGTCAGCGAACCGTATGTTACCCCGAGCCGAGGATGCCCTTCAGGGTGTCGGCGTTCCGCACCGCGTTGCCGCCACCGTCGTTGTTGAAGTACACGTAGACGTCCTTGCCCACGCCCTGCCACTCGCGGATCCGATCCGCCCACCAGTGCAGATCCGTATCGGAGTAGGAGCCGCCATAAAGGTACTTGGAGTCGGGCCCATGCATCCGCAGGTAGACGAACGGCGCGGTGGCGCGCAGGACGCACGGCAGGTTCGCGCCGCTCATCACGCAGTACGCCGCACCGTGGCGCTCCAGCAGGGCGTACACGGAGTCGTCGTTCCAACTGTCGTGGCGGAACTCGACGGCGACCCGGATCCAGGCGGGCAGGAGACCGAGGAAGTAGTCGAGCCGTGCGTCGTCGCGAGGAAGGCCCGGAGGGAGCTGGACGAGCAGGATCGCGCGCTTGTCCCCGAGTTCGTGCCAGCAGCGGGTGATGCGCTCCACCCAGATGTCGGGTTGGTACAGCTTCTTCCCGTGGGTCAGCCCGCGGGGCGCCTTGACCGAGAGGAGGAATCCTTCCGGAAGCCTCCTACGCCAGCCGGCGAAGGTGGTGTCGCGGGGCCAGCGGTAGAAGCTCGCATTGAGTTCCACGGTACCGAAGCGCTGCACGTAGTAGCCGAGCCGCCTGGCCGACGGCGTTCCGGCGGGATAGACGACGTCGTTCCAGTGGTCGTAGCTCCAGCTGGAGGTGCCGATGTGAACGTTCATGGTCAGCTCCGCAGTACCCATGCCGCGTTGTCCGGCTCGAGCCAGCCCTCCAGCGCCTGAGGCACGGACGTGATGAGCACCGACCCCGCCGGCAACAGCACTGGTCTCCCCCATGGCGACGGCGACGAAGAACTCGCTCCCGCGCTCGCAGATGAGCAGGTTGCCACCCTCCACGCGCCAGGTGCCGCCGTCGTCGGGGGCGAAGACGCTTTCGGTGGCCAACTGCCGCCGCAACTCGAGCGCGGAGATGACCAGCCGGAGTGTCGAGCCCGGATTTTCCCACTGAACCTCGACGGCGGCGGACCCCCACGATGCGGGCACGGGCAGCCATGGCTCGGACGCCGGTGCCGTCAGC
>NZ_KI914819.1:110785-126635 GCF_000520535.1 Arthrobacter sp. H41 | reverse complement strand
ACGCCGGTGCCGTCAGCGAGAAGCCGTGGGAGAACTCCGCCGACGCCGTCCACGGCAGCGGAACCCGTGCGCCGTCGCGGGACACTCCGCCGCGCGCCCACATCGGGTCCGCTCGTGCTGCGAGCGGCACATCCACTTCGGCCAGGCCAAGCTCCTGACCCTGGTAGATATAGGCACCGCCGGGCAGCCCGAGGATGGCGAGCAGGCCCGCGCGGGCCCTTGCGGTTCCCCGGGCACCTCCTCCGAAGCGTGTTGCCGAGCGGACGAGGTCGTGGTTCTCAAGTGCCCAGGTGGGGGAGGCGCCATGTTCCAGCCGTGCTGCCTCGAGCTCCGTTCCCACCGAGGCCCAGGCGGCAGCGTCCCAGCCGAGTCGGATGAAGGCGAAGGCGAAGGCCTGGTGCATTTCGTCGTGTCGTGTGTACCGTGCGGCGCGGTGCGGGTCGAGGTTGACCTCGCCTACGAGGACGCGTTCCGGGGTGTAGGAATCCGTGAGCGTCCGCCACCGCCGGTACACCTCGTGGACCTCATCCTGGTCCGACACCAGCGGGTTGGACCGCAGGCCGTCGACGACGGCGCCGGCTGTTGGCGCATCGGGCAGCCCGTCGGCCTTGAACAGCGCGTGGGCGACGTCGATGCGTAATCCGTCCACGCCCTTGTCGAACCAGAACCGCAGCACGTCCTCGAAGTAGTCGCCCACGAGGGGGTTCCGCCAGTTCCAGTCGGGCTGCGCGGGGGAGAACAGGTGCAGATACCACTGCCGGTCGGTGGCCGGGTCCGGGTTCACGCGGCTCCACGCGGATCCACCGAGAACGCTCTGCCAGTTGTTCGGAGGACTATCGCCGTCGGGCCCGTCCGCGAAGTGGAACATCGTCCGTTCGGGCGACCCAGGCCCGGCTGCGACCGCCTGCAGGAACAGTGGATGCTCCGACGAGCAGTGGTTGGGAACGACGTCGAGCAGGATGCGCAGGCCCAGCGAATGGGCGTGGCCCAGCAGCTCATCGAACTGTTCCATGGCGCCGAAGAGGGGATCGACGCCGCAGTAGTCACTGATGTCGTAGCCCTGGTCCACCTGGGGCGAAGGCTGGAACGGGGTCAGCCAGATCCCGTCCACACCGAGTGATGCGATGTACGGCAGGCGGGCGAGGAGCCCCGCGAGGTCTCCGACGCCGTCGCCGTCGCCGTCCGCGAAGGACCGCGGGTAGACCTGGTAGATGACCGCGGATTCCCACCAGGGACCACTTCCTGAACCGGTTCCTCTACTCGTCATGGTGTAACCGTATCGACCATCCGGGAAACATCCCCGGTCCCTCTCCTCCGGACTCGTTGCGTCGAACTTCCGTCAATGGCGGGGACTATCCTGCAGTAACGTCTCCGTGGCACGTCCCGGCTGGAGGTGATCCCGATCATGAGTGCAGGGGGATACGGTGCCCGAGGGCGACAGCGTCTTCCGTCTCGCCGTCCGTCTCCGTGCCGCCCTGGACGGCCGTACACTCCTGAGGGGTGACCTCCGGGTTCCCGAGCATGCCACGGACTCCCTCGACGGCATGACCGTCGTCGGACACGCAACCCACGGCAAGCACCTGCTGACGCGCTTCGACAGCGGGCTCACGCTGCATACCCACCTGCGGATGCAGGGTTCCTGGACCGTCACCGCGCCCGGCAAGCGGGTGCCTCGCGCTGTTCTCCCTGAGGCACGCGTTCTGCTCGACACGGTCCAGGGTCCGACGGCGTACGGACTGAGCCTGCCCGTCGTCAACCTTGTGCCGACGTCGGCGGAGCACGGAGTCGTCGGGCACCTCGGCCCGGATCCGCTGCGGGAGGACTGGTCGGCCCATGAGGCGATCCGAAGGCTCGCACGGGACCCCGGCGCCCGGGTCGCGGCGGCGCTGCTCGAGCAGCGGAACGTCGCGGGATTCGGCAATCTCTGGGCGAACGAATTGTGTTTCCTGCGGGGGATCCATCCGGATACGCCCATCGGCGCCGTCGAGGTGCCCGCCCTGGTGGCACTGGGCGCGCGGTGCCTGCGGTTTTCGGCGACCCAACCGGGAGCACACCAGGTCACCACCGGCATTCGACGCAAGGGCGACCAGCACTGGGTGGCGGGCAGGGCCGGCAAGCCGTGCCTGCGCTGCGGCACCACCATTCGTGTCCGGGCCGAAGTTCCCGGGGACCCGGGCAGTCGTCGGACCTGGTGGTGTCCGCGCTGCCAGCCGCTGCCCGGCGGCGAAACGCTGGTGGCCACCGGCTAGCGCTGTCGTCAGCGGACCACGAGGCCGAACTGGAACCGACCCGGCGTAGCTCGACGAACTCCTGGGGTGTCGGGAAGTGCCGGGTGGTCTGCCTAGGATGGGAACATGGTCTCGTCCGGCACGCCAGCAGCTGCACCCCTGCTGGTCCTGAAGAAAATCAGTGACATCCTCGACGCGTTCTCGCTGCGAAAGCCCGAGCTGACCTTGACGGACATCCGCGAGGCGACCGGGCTGCCGACATCCACGGTCCAGCGGCTCGTGGGCAATCTCGTCGCCAACGGCTTCCTGGACAAAGTGGGGGACCATTACCGCGTCGGACTGAAGATGGCTTTCTGGGCGGCGCCCGCAACACAGAACCTCGACCGTTTGGAGGTCGTCAAACCGGTGCTGCGGGATCTCCGCGACAAGCTCGGCGAGACCGTGTGCTTCTTCGAGGCATCCATGAATTACCGGGTGTGCGTTGCGATGGCCGAGACCCGACACATGCTCCGGCGCGAAATGAAAGTGGGCAGGCTTCTTCCCCTGCACGCCGGATCGGCAGGAAGGGTACTGCTCGCCTGGAACGATGAGCTGCTCCGTGACGTACTCGCCGATTCACTGGATCAATTGACTGAAACCACCATCACTGATCGCAGCTCCCTCAGCGCGGCCGTGGAGCAGACCCGGCGGGACGGCTATGCCATCACCACCGGAGAACGACAAACGGGAGCGAGCGGTCTTTCTGCGCCGGTCTTCGATTCCCAGGCGGACCTTTTGGGCGCGGTCACCATCATGGGTCCGACCCTCCGCATGCCGCTCGAGGTGTGCGAACGATGGGTGGAAGACCTTCTGGCGGCAGCTGAGCAGGTGACGCGGATGCTTGGTGGCCGGCACCCGGATGATGCCGCAGGCCGCCGCACCCCGTCCGGGAAGGCTTCTACTCTGCCCCAGGGATCACCCAGCTGAAAGCGGCGGCCCGTGAACGGGCGCCCTGGGCCGCCTTCGAGCGGCCCGCTTCCCCGACTTCCTCAGTGACCGCTTCTCCGAGGCGGACGAGAGCCCCGAAGTTGTCTTCCTGAAGCCATTCCGGTCTCAGGGCGAACAGCAGGTCCTCTGTCGCCGTGTTTCCGGAGGCGCCCGGTGCGAAGGGGCAGCCGCCGAGTCCGCCCAGCGCACCGTCGATCATGCTTGCGCCGGAGGAGACTGCGGCCAGGGCGTTGGCCACCCCCATCCCCCAGGTGTCATGGCCGTGGAAGACTATCTCAGCGAAACGGGAGCTGTCCCGCACGCGAGCCACCAGCGCCCGCACCTCGCCGGGGAATGCCTGGCCGAGGGTGTCGCAGATGACCACCCCGGAGGTACCTTCCGCGCGGGGATCGAGCACGAGCCGCAGAACCCGCTCCGGATCGACCGTCCCTTCGAAGGGACACGTGAACGAGGTGGCAAGGCAGAGCTGGATCGAGGCTCCCGCAGCCCGCGCAAGCCGCACTGCCTCGGGCAGTGCCTCCATGCTCGCCTCCGTGGTGCGTCCGATGTTCGCCTGGTTGTGGGCATCGGTGACACTGAGGCAGTACTGCAGGTGCCGGGCTCCGGCAGCGGTTGCGCGGGCGACATTCCGGGGTGTCGCCACCCAGACGAAGCAGTGGTCCAGTTCTTCGGGAGTCAAGGCTTCGATGAGCTCGATCGTGTTGGCCATGGAGGGCACGAGGTCAGGGCGCGCCATGGAGCCGATCTCGATGGCGGTCACCCCCGCAGCGAGGAGCTCGCGGACAACCTGGACCTTCCGCTCGGTGGACAGCAGGCCACCTGTCAGCTGGAGCCCGTCACGCAGGGTGACATCCCGCAGGACCACCGTTCCGCGTTCCGCTGCCGGCACGTCGGTACTCGTCTCGGGTTTCATTTCGGTGCTCCTACTGTTTCCATTCCGGTGCGGGTGATGATGTTGGTCGCCTCGTCCGGAGTCCGGCCCAGGAGGTCCACCAGAATTCGGTGCGTGTCCGCTCCGAGGTCGGGACCCAGGTTCCGGATGGGAAGCGATGTTGCTCCGATTACGGGTGTAATGCCGGGGAAGGCGACGTCGGGAAGGGTCTCCGCACCGGTCGACACGTCGAAGCGCTGGATCATGTTGCGCGCCCGGTACTGGTCGTCGTCGACGATGTCCGCGGCAGTGTAGATCGGCCCCGAGGGAACTCCGGCCTCTTCAAGGAGTGCCAGTGCCTTGGTTGCCGTGTGCTGTGCTGTCCATTCCCCGATCGCCTCGTCCAGCATGTCCCTCTGGGCCCACCGTTCGGCATTGGACTGGAGAGTGGGGTCCTCCGCCAGGTCCTGCCGGTCGATGACGGTCATGTAGCGGCGGAAGATGCTGTCTCCGTTGCCGGCGACGACGATACTCGCACCGTCACTGCAGACGTAGGCGTTGGAAGGTGCGATACCTTCCATCCGGCCGCCGGTGCGTTCGCGGCGAACGCCGTAGGCACTGTAGTCGGGAATCAGTGATTCCATCACCGACAGCATGGCCTCGTTCAGTGCGACGTCGATGATGCGGTGATCCAGCGGTGAACGGTGCACGCCTTGGTCCCGTTCCCGAGCAAAGAGCATCATGACGGCCCCGAAAGCTGCGTACAGCCCGGCGATGGAATCGCCGATCGAAACACCGACACGCACGGGGGGCCGGTCAGGGTCGCCCACGAGTTCGCGGAAACCACCGTAGGCCTCGGCGACGGCGGCAAAACCGGGGCGCGCGGACAGAGGGCCGGTCTGTCCGAATGCGGAGATCCGAGTCACGATGATGCCGGGGTTCGCGGCGTCCAGTTCCGCAGGTCCGAGTCCCCATTTCTCGAGGGTGCCCGGGCGGAAGTTCTCGAGCACGATGTCGCTTTGTTTCACCAGTTCGAGGACGATCTGGCGGCCCTCCTCGGTGCGTAGGTCCACCACCATCGACTTCTTGTTCCGGTTGATGGTCCGGTACAGCATCGACGTGGTGCCGGCGTGTAGTCGCCAGTTGCGCAGTTCGTCCCCCGTGTGGGGCCGCTCGATCTTGATGACTTCAGCACCGAAATCGGCAAGCAGCCGGCCGGCCGTCGGTGCCGCGATGTAGTTGCCCAGTTCAAGGACGCGGATGCCCTCCAGCGGTGCAATGTTTTCGGGGATGGTCACTGGTGCCCTTTCTAGAGGAACAGGCTGAGGATCAGGGTGAAACCAAGGGCAACGACGGAAGCCACAGAGACACCGAGGGAGCAACTCTTGAACGTACCGCGTGTGCTCTGGCCCAGCATGGACTGGAGGAGCCAGAAGGTGTTGGACGTTACATGAACGAAGAACAGGGATCCTGCTCCTGCGGCAAGTGCGATCAGGACGGGGTCCAGTCCGAGGGTCGGAGCGATCGGTGCGAGCAGGCCAGCCGCCGTGATGGCCGAGATGGACACGGAGCCGACGGCGACATGCAGCAATGCGGCGATACCCCAGACCACGAGGAGCGGGGCGACCGTGGATGCCGAGAAGTACCCGCCCAGGACATCCCCCATGCCGCTGGCAGCGACGACGGCACCGAGGGCGCCTCCTGCGCCGGTGAGGATCAGGATTTGGCCGGACTCGCGGAACCCACCAACGACCGCCTGTTCGACGCGTTTGGTGCCGATGGTCTGACGGGCGACGAAGCTCGTTCCGAGCAGCCCGATCAGCAGCGCGATGACCGGAGTGGAGACGAAGTCGGTCACGGGTGAGGACCAACCAGCCATTCCGGTCAGTGCGCCACCTCCGATGAGCACCAGGGAGAGCAGCATGGGTGCGAACATGACGAGAAGGCCCGGTTCGCGGGGCGCGCGGACGGACCGGGCTGCAACCTCCCGGGGGAGGAGCCCGACGCGGCTGAGGGGATCGGATGCCGTTGCGGGGTTCGTCTCGTGGAGCTCCGGAGCGCCAGCGTTGTTCCCGGGAACTTCGGATGCGCCGGTCGCTCCGGCCCCAAGGTCCTCGTCGAACGGCTGCTCGTCCTTTTCCGTGTCCCACAGGCCGCGCTGGATGAGGAAATTCATGATCGTGATCGACACGAGGATGGTGGGGATGATGACGATCAGCCCGAAGATCAACATGCTGCCCAGGGGTACTCCCAGCAGTCCCGCAAGGGCGACTGTCGCGACGCCGGGCACCATGAGCACAATGCCGCACTCCAGGCTGATCGCCATCGCTGTCGCTATTTTGGCGGTACCGTATTTGCCCAGTTTCGGTGCAATCCGTCGTGCGAGAGGGGCACTCATCACGAGGAGGACGTCGAGGAAAATCGACTGCAGCAGTGTGCCCAGCGTAAGTCCGAGCGCGTAGGGGATCCCCTTCGGGCCGAAGGTGGTCAGCAGTCGCTCGACGAGTTTACGGATGGCGCCCATTTCGTTGAGGATGGCTCCCATCAGAACCCCCCAGGCGATGAGCAGACCCACCTCGAACATGATGTCGCCGAATCCCTGCATGATCGTGTCGGTCGTCCCGGTCGGCCCCAGCCCCGTGGCCAGGCCCAGCCCGGCTGCACCGATTACCAGCGAAAGCGCGGGATTGACCCGCAGCTTGAGGATCAGGAACACGATGGCGATGATCGCCAAAGCGGTAATAGAGAGGATTTGCCAGTCTTCCATGGTTCCCTTTTCGTCCTTGAAACGGAGAGTATTGCGCGTCACTTACTTACATTATGGGCACATGCTCACCATGCGGGTCAATAGTCCGGCAAGAATGCGGCACCTTCGTGCCGGCCGTCAGCTCCAGCCGTCGAAGATTTCCGTTGTGGGAGCCACGGCCCAGCGGGCAGGATGATCGGGGGAGAAGCGAACAGGAAGGCATGTCGTCATGGCCAGATTCGGCGGACGAACCAAGCCGCACGGGGTCGGCCGCGTGGTGGGACTGGTACTGGGCTGGACCCTGGTGCTGATCGGCATCGCTGCCCTCGTACTTCCGGGCCCGGGCCTGCTGGCGCTCGTTGCCGGGCTGACCCTCCTCGCGCAGCAGTACGAGTGGGCCCGAAAGTGGCTGCAGCCCGTCAAGACCAAGGCATTCGCAGCAGCCGCGCAGGGCGTGAAATCCAAGCGGAACATCGCCCTGAGCTTCGGCGGCGCATTCATCCTCATTGCGATCGGCGTCCTATGGGGCCTGCAGCCACCCATGCCGGGCTGGTGGCCGCTCAGTCAAAGCTGGTGGCTGCCCGGCGGCTGGAGCTTGGGGTCGAGCCTCATCCTGTCGGGACTCCTCGCCGCAGCATTCATCGTCTACAGCATCCGCCGCTTCCGGCCGGGCCAGGGGTGAACGGGTCGCAATGAGGCCCGGCTGCTAGCCGACCGTCGTCGCCCGCGGCACCAGCACCGGTGGGAGCAGAACCGGATCGGCCGTCTCGCCCTGCATCCGCAGCAGCAGTGCCTCGACGCTGAGCATGCCCATGGCGCTCAGGTCCGACCGCACCGAGGTCAGCGGGACTGGAAGGGTCGCTGCAATGTCGATGTCGTTGTATCCCACCAGGGCCACATCGTCCCGTAGCTTCTTGCCGGCGTCACGGATAGCGCCCATCGCACCCATGGCGATGAAATCGTTCACCGCGAAGATCGCCGTGGGCGCCTCGGCGAGGTCCATCAACCGGGTGCCGGCGGCCAGGCCGCCCCGGGTGTCGAAACCGGAACCGACCACGTACCGGTCATCGATCGGATAGCCGGCCGCCTCGAACGCGCGTCGGAAACCGTCGGTCCGTTCGATGCCGGTGCTGGCCAAGGGATCGCCCGCAATGACGCCGACCCGCCGGTGGCCCAGCCCCAGCAGATGCTCGGCGGCGAGGCGGCCACCGAGGGAATCGTCGGTGGTGATGGACAGGTGTCCTTCGAGCTTCCGCATCACCAGCACGTAGGGAACGCCAAGCTTCTGCAGTTCGAACGCGGCGGTGTCACCGATGTGTGAATCGCCGATGATGACGCCGTCGATGCGCCTCGAGAGCATGGCGTCAAGGCGGGAGCGGCGGTGGCCGGCGTCGTCGAGGGTATTCGCCACCACCGTGCTGTACCCGGCTGTGCCGGCTGCGATATCGATGCTCTCGTAAATGGTGGCCAGCACGATGTCGGTGAGGCGCGGGACCAGGACGCCGATGAGCCGCGAGCTTCCGGTCCTCAGACCCGCCGCGCCGACATCGCGCCGGTAACCGAGCATCACCGCGAGTTCACGCACGCGCTGGACGGTCTCCGCGCTCACTCCTGCGGCATCGCTGCCCAGCGCCCGCGAGGCAGTCGAGACATGCACCTGCGCATGGCGGGCGACCGTCGCCAGGGTGACGCGCTGGTGCGCCTCGGGACCGATCTGATGTGCGATACCGGAACTCCTTCAATGGGCTTACAGGCAGTGCAGGGGTCCGAACCATGACTTGATGCAAAGGATTGCAGAAAAATCGAGCACACAGAACTTAATCTTGAAGAAACCTTGACGTAACGCTTCAATTCTAGTGTGATATAGACCATATTCCACCGACCTCACCCTGCGTGGCGAGCGACTGCAAACGATTGCACAGAGAACGAGGAATGCATGACGACCCTGAGTTCCCACGACCCCGGCGCCCATGAGCGCCTCGACGCCGGCATCACGGAGCTGGCCGCGTACCGGGATCCCGAACGACACGGCTGGACCCGCGAGGTGTTCAGCACTCCCTACCGCGAATCACGACAATGGACAGCGGCCCGGATGCGGGACGCAGGGCTGGAAGTCTTCACCGACCCCGCCGGCAACATCATCGGGAGGCTCGAGGGAACCAACCCCAGTGCTCCCGCACTCGTCACCGGATCGCACACCGACACCGTGGACGGCGGCGGACGGTTCGACGGCATCGTGGGCGTGGTGGGCGCCATCGAGGCCGCGCGCCAGCTGCGGGAGTCCGGAACGCAACTGTCCCGCGACCTGCTCGTCGTCGACTTCCTCGGCGAGGAATCCAATGTGTTCGGGCTGAGCTGCCTCGGGAGCCGTGCCGCCGCACGCGAACTGACGGCGGCGGACCTCGACCGGCAGGACTACCGCGGCGTCAGTCTCGGCCAGGCCTACGCCGATTTCGGCCTCGACCCCACCTCGCTAACCGATGTCCAGTGGGCACGCAAGCCGCTCCACGCCTTCCTCGAACTGCATATCGAGCAGGGGCCGACGCTTGAGCAGCGGCAGCTGCCGCTCGGCATCGTCACGGCCATCACCGGCATCGAGCGCTTCATCGCCACCTTCTCCGGTAGCGCGGACCACGCGGGAACGACGTCAATGACGGACCGGCAGGACGCCATGATCGCCGCCGCCGAGGCCGTCCTCGCCGTGCGCCGTGAGGGCTGCGGTGCTCCGAACCACGGAGTGGCCACCACCACCCGCGTCGAGTCCGAATCGCGGTCACCCAACGTGGTGCCGTCCCTGGTGCGCATGATGAGTGAAGTCCGGAGCGTGGACACCGACTGGCTCGGCGGGGTCAAGGGCCGCCTGACCAGTGAGATCCTCGTGAAGGCGGGGGACTACGGGGTGGACGTCGGCTTCGACTGGTCCACCGACAATGAGGTGGTGCAGGCGAGTCCCGGCGTCCAGGACGTCGTCGCGTCGGCAGCCGACATCCTCGGCATCCCCTGGATGCCCATCCCCAGCGGCGCCACGCACGACGCCGTCCACATGGCCTCACTCGCGCCCATGGGCATGATCTTCATCCCTTCCAAGGCCGGCAAGAGCCACTGCCCCGAGGAATGGAGCGACACCAGGGACATCGCCACCGGTGTCACGGCACTCGTTTCCACGCTGAAGGCCCTCGACAGCGCTGAGCTGTCCCGGACGACGGCGACATCGTGAATCCTTCCCTCAATCTGGAGCAGCCATGAAAACAGCACTCACGCCCGAGGGAGCCTCAACGGACATCCTCGCCATCGCGAACATGCCGGTCCTGTGGGTCCTGGCGATCGGCGTCTTCGGCGCCATCATCGTGCAGTCCCTCATCTACATGAAGGCCGCGCAGAAAGCGGGCCCCGCGGCCGACATCTCGGCCGCCGAGCTGAAAACCTCATTCCGTGCCGGGGCGGTAGCGGCGATCGGGCCGTCCCTCGCCGTTGTCCTCGTCAGCATCGCGCTCCTGACCCTGTTCGGTACCCCTGCGGTGCTGGTGCGTATCGGGTTGGTAGGATCGGCGGCTACCGAGTCGGCGTCGGCGTCCCTCGCCGCCGGCACCATGGGCGCCGCCCTCGGCGGTCCGGACTACACGCAGGCGGTCTTCGTGGTCGCCTTCATGGCCATGAGCCTTTCGGGTGCCGGCTGGATGCTCGCCACCCTCATCCTCACTCCCATCCTCACGAAGGGAGATTCGAAGCTTCGTAAGGTGAACCCGGCGCTCATGATGATCGTGCCGGCGGCTGCGCTGATCGGAGCGTTCGCGAGCCTCGGCATCGCGGAGTTCGGCAAGACGCCCGTCCACATCATCTCCGTCCTCGTTTCCGCGGCGACCATGTTCCTCTGCCTCGTGCTCGCAAAGGCGATGTCGGCCTCCTGGCTGCGGGAATGGGGACTCGGCATCTCGATCCTGGTGGGACTGGCCGTCGCATACATCGCCCACACTTCCGGCATGGCGCCGGCCGCCTAGGCAGTAACTCCCCAACGAAAGGAACGATCGTGACTTCACGCACTGCCACGGCTCCCTCCGGCTCCCTCGCCGAATTCGACCGCACAACCACCCGCTGGGGCCAGATCACCATGACCGCGGCCCTCCTGCTCTCGCTCGCCGCGCCCATCTACCTCGTGCTCACCACGGACCTCGGCATCACCGGGAGCATGATCTGGGCCGCGTACCTCGCCGTGGCCGCAGCCTTCTTCGTGCTGTGGTTCGTGGAGCCGATCACCTACTTCCCGGTGCTCGGCCCGGCCGCGATGTACCAGGCGTTCATGATCGGCAACATCGCCAACAAGCTGCTGCCCTCGGCGCTCGTGGCGCAGGCGACCATCGGCGCGAAGGCCGGAACCAAGCGCGGAGAATTCGCAGCGCTGATGGCCATCTGCGGCGCGGCGATGGTGCACGTGACCTCGATGCTGCTCTTCGTCGGAGTGCTCGGCACGTATTTGGTGAGTATCATCCCGGCGGACGTCGTCGACGTCGCCCGCCTGTATATCTTCCCCAGCATCATCGGAGCGGTCCTCGTGCAGCTGATCGCCACCATGAGGCAGGCGCGCGTCACGGTGATCGCCTTCGCCGTCGCCATCGTGGTCCTCTTCGTCCTGGTGCCCGCGGTGCCCGCACTGGCGAAGCCGGCGACCGGCATCGTGGTGCTGCTGACCGCGACGCTCGCCTGGTTCCTGCGTTCCCGCAAGGACGTCGCGGCGCCGACTACGCTCGTCAACTGAACCCCTTAGCCCCTTCCGAGTCCCTTCCCGATAGGAAACCCATGACCATCGACACCGCTGTCTTCGACCTCTCCGACGCCTCCGAAACCTCGATGCACGAGCTCTACAAGCACCTCCACGCCCACCCCGAGCTCTCCATGCAGGAAACCCACACCGCCGCGTTCATCCTCGAGAAGCTCACCCATCTGGGCCTGGACGCGTTCCTGTGCGGCGGGACCGGCGTCGTCGGGATCCTGCGCAACGGCGAGGGGCCGGTCATCGGCTACCGCGCCGATACGGACGGGCTGCCGATGCAGGAGGACACCGGGCTGGATTATGCGAGCACGACGACGGGCGCGCTGGCCGATGGCACGGAGGTGCCGGTGATGCACGGCTGCGGGCACGACACCCACATCACGGTGGCCCTGACTGCGGTGCAGCTGCTCACCGAGAACCGGGACGCGTGGGCAGGAACCGTGGTGTTCATCTTCCAGCCCGGCGAGGAGATCGGGGCCGGGGCGAAGGCGATGGTCGAGGACGGGCTGTGGGACAAGGCGCCCAAGCCGTCCATCATCTACGGGCAGCACGTGTGGCCTGGGCTCGCGGGAACGGTGAACATCAGTAAGGGCACCGCCATGGCAATGGCGGATTCGTGGAAGGTGACCGTGCACGGGAAGCAGGCGCACGGCTCGCAGCCCGAGCAGTCGATCGACCCCATCGTGCTCGGGGCGCACATGGTGGTGCGGATCCAGACCATCGTGGCCCGCGAGGTGCATCCGATGAAGTCGGCAGTGGTGACGATCGGGACGTTCCACGGCGGACTGAAGGAGAACATCATCCCGGCGTCGGCGGAGTTCACGCTGAATGTGCGTACGTTCGACCCCGAGGTGCGCGAACTGGTCCTCGGTTCGCTGCGGCGGATCATCGCGGCCGAGGCCGACGCGTCCGGCGCGCCGTCGCCGGAAATTTCCGAGATCTCGAGCTTCCCGCAGTGTTACAACGACCCCTCCTCCACCGCGGACCTCATGGCCGTGCTGGGCGGGGTGCTGGGTGAGGAAGCCGTAATCGAGTCGCCGCCAGTGATGGGCAGCGAGGACTTCGGGCTCCTCGCCGAGGCGATCGGCGTGCCCAGCGTGTACTGGTTCTTCGGCGGTCACCCGCAGGACAAGCTCGACGGCGACACTCCGCCTCCCGGGAACCACTCACCCTTCTTCGCGCCGCAGATCGAACCGACACTGACCACCGGAGTGCGGGCGGCGATGACGGCGCTGCTGTCCAAGGTCGGGACCGCCTCATGAGTGAAGCACGTCCGGGGAGCGCCACCGACACGGATCTCAGCACGATGTCCGCGACGGCGCTCACCGGTGCCATCCGGCGTCGGGAAGTGTCCTCGCGCGAGGCCCTCGAGGCCCACTTCGCACGGATCGACGAGGTGAACGGTGCCATCAACGCCGTCGTGACGCAGGACCGCGAGGGAGCGGCAGAGCTCGCCGCGGCGGCGGACGAGCGGACGGCGTCGGGCGCCGACCTGCCGCCCCTGCACGGCCTACCGATGACGCACAAGGACACGAACAACACCAAGGGTTTGCGGACCACCTCGGGATCGATGATCTTCAAGGACTTCGTACCGACCTTCGACGACCTTCTCATCGGCCGGCTCAAGGCCGCCGGCGTGGTGACGACGGGGAAGTCGAACGTGCCGGAATTCGCGGCCGGCTCGCACACCTTCAATGACGTCTTCGGCACGACGGTCAACCCCTACGACCTCTCGCGCAGCGCCGGCGGCAGCAGCGGGGGAGTGGCGGCGTCCATCGGGGCCCGGATTCAACCGCTCGGCGACGGCAGCGACATGGGCGGTTCGCTGCGTATCCCGGCATCATTCTGCAACGTGGTGGGCTACCGGCCGTCGCTCGGAGTGGTGCCGATGGCGCCGAGCCGCAACGCGTGGGCCTGGCTCGGCCGTGCGGGCCTGATGGCGCGCGACGTCGAGGATCTTGCCCTGGGAATGACGGCGATCGCGGGGCCCGATGCCGCTTCACCTCACGGCTATCCCGTACAGGGTTCGTTCGGTGAGCCACTGCAGCGGGACCTGACCGGATTGCGGATCGGATGGTCTCCCGACTTCGGTCTCGGTGTTCCGGTGGATCGGGAGGTTCTGCGTGTCCTTGGGAGCCAGCTCGCTGTTCTCACCGATCTGGGAGCAATCGTCGAGGAAGCCGCCCCGGACCTGCGCGACGCAGACGAAGTGTTCGGGACTACGCGGGCGTTCGATTTCGCGCTGAACTACGGCGACCTGGTGATCGAGCACGGTGAGGTCATCAAGCCCGAGGTCCGGTGGAACGTGGTGAAGGGCTGGGAGCTGACCGGGCAGGACCTGGTGGACGCAGCGTTGGCCCGCACCCGGCTGGGCAACAGCGTGCGGGAGTTCTTCGGGAAGTACGACGTCTTCGCGAGCCCGGCCACCCAGGTGCTGCCGTTCGACGCCGCAGAGCGGTATCCGACGTCGGTCAACGGGGTGGAGTTCGAGACGTACCTCGACTGGATGCGCTCGGCGTGCCTGATCTCGGCGACGGGGCTGCCGGCGGTGTCGGTTCCGGCAGGCTTCAGCGAGGGCGGACTGCCCGTGGGCCTGCAACTGTCCATGGCCTCCGGCAAGGACGTCGAACTGCTCCAGGTCGCCTATGCGTTCGAGCAGGCCACGGGCTGGGCGAAGCGGGCGCCGGAGCTGGGCTGACGGCGGCTTTCCCTAGACCGATTGGGGGCTCCGCATCGACACTGCCGCCGTCAGCATGGACCCGGCGGCAGTCACGGCGTCGATCACCGGAAGGCTGAGACTGGAACGCAGAACCTCCGCCATGCCGATGCTGCTGAGCCCGGTGCTCGCCGGGAGGATGACGCCGGCCCCGGCTTCGGCGAGCATCTGCGCTCCCGCCAGGGTGTCGAAGATGCCCGTGGGCAGGAGGGATCCGTTGGGAGTTTCCACGCCGTCTGGCCCGTCGATGAGGTGAATTAGTGGATGTACATTTCGGCCTGCCTCTTCGGCCGTGGGAGCTTGTGTTTCATCTCCTCATGGACCACGACAACGGGGCAGCTGGCATGGGCAACGCAGGCCGTGCTGACGGAGCCGAGGTGCATACCGCGGATACCACCGTGACCACGTCTACCGACGATCAGCATCTGCGCGGAGGCTCCCGCTTTGACGAGCGTGGCCGGAGCCGGGCCGCGTTCCAGGGCGGTGGTCATCCCGGGAGGAAGCTCGGTTCCGAAGGCTTTCTCGACGGCGTCGTGGAGGACCTTTGTCGCCTTGGTCTCGAACGTGTAGAAATCCGGCGGAAGGTACCCGGCAAAAAGGGGCGGGAAGTCCCAGCAGGCTATGGCGTGGACCCGTGCACCGAGGGCCGGCGCCAGCTGTGCCGCCAGCCGCAGCGCAAGAATGGAGGGCTCGGAACCGTCAACTCCGACGACGATGCGAGGTCCCTCCGGATCAGTTTCCATGGCAGTTCTCCTTGTCCGGACAGCGCCATCCGGTGACGCTGGATGATAGTGCCAATTTTACGTCTGGAAGGTCCTACTTGACCTTGTCGTAAGCGTCTTTTTCGACGCACTTGGAGGGTGCTCGCGCACCCTCCAAGCACACGCCTACCGGTTGCGGTCGTACTCCAGTTCGAACTTGGTGAGCATCCCGTTCGGCGGAACGGCTGGATCCTCGCTGGGCAACGCGTTCGTCGTCGCGTACAGGTCCTTGCCGTCGATCTCGACGTCGGCAGGCATCATCGCTTCCATGAACAGCTCAGGCTCGCCGGTTCCCGCCTTGATGATCGATATACGGCCGGCGAACAACTCGGCCACGAAGATGTTGCCTCGCTTATCGATGGCCAGACCTGTCGGGGTCTGCAGCCCGGTAGCAACCACTGCAATTTTTCCGGACCATGGGTCAATCTTCAGCACCGAGCCGGAACCCGGCGCTTCGGGTACTCCCGGGAGGGACGTGACGTAGAGGAAGCCGTCGTCGCCGATCTCGATGTCAGTGGGTACCGGTTCCGAATTGAAGGTTTTGCCACGCGTGCACTCAGGGAGGGTGGGTGCCGGATTCGCCGGGTCCGGTCCCTTGATCGAATCAAGCACGGCCTGGGTGATCTCCGTAGGCACCGGCGGCAGGACGGCGACAGTTCGAACCGCTCCGCTGTGTTCGTTCACCGCGAGGATGGCATTCGCTCCGGCGTCCGCCACGTAGATCTCATGGCGGGCGGGCGCGGTGGCGTACGGATGGGAATACACCTCGCCAC
>NZ_KI914819.1:109789-110685 GCF_000520535.1 Arthrobacter sp. H41 | reverse complement strand
GGCGTACGGATGGGAATACACCTCGCCACCGTGCGGCCGAGCCGAGGGAGCAAGGGCTTCGGGCACCAGCGCCAGACATCCGTCGTCCACGTTTTGCAAGCCGTAGGCAGCGCCCTTGTCCGGGTCGTTGGCCATCTCGTACTTGTTCAGGTCCGCAAGAAGTGACACCTCGCCCCTTTTGTGAACGTTCAGGTTGGCAACAGGAGGATCAGTGACGCCGGGACCGCCGACGCTTTCGGTGAAGTAGATGCGGCCCTTGTCAGTGGACACACCCCCTATCTCGATTCCCGGTTTGTCCACAAGGGTGACGGGTTCGTCGCCGCGGTCGAGCTCGGTGAGTTGGCCGATGAAATTCTGTGAGACGTACGCTGTGCTGCCGCGTCCGACGGCCACACGCAGGGGGCCGACGAGACCGGTTGCGAGTTCGGTCTCTTCCTCGACGGTGACGGTCCAGCTGCGGTGGGAGCGACGGTCGTCGTCGTCGTGGGCGGTGGCGGCCAAGGGCTTCGGGCACCAGCGCCAGACATCCGTCGTCCACGTTTTGCAAGCCGTAGGCAGCGCCCTTGTCCGGGTCGTTGGCCATCTCGTACTTGTTCAGGTCCGCAAGAAGTGACACCTCGCCCCTTTTGTGAACGTTCAGGTTGGCAACAGGAGGATCAGTGACGCCGGGACCGCCGACGCTTTCGGTGAAGTAGATGCGGCCCTTGTCAGTGGACACACCCCCTATCTCGATTCCCGGTTTGTCCACAAGGGTGACGGGTTCGTCGCCGCGGTCGAGCTCGGTGAGTTGGCCGATGAAATTCTGTGAGACGTACGCTGTGCTGCCGCGTCCGACGGCCACACGCAGGGGGCCGACGAGACCGGTTGCGAGTTCGGTCTCTTCCTCGACGGTGACG
>NZ_KI914819.1:103459-109689 GCF_000520535.1 Arthrobacter sp. H41 | reverse complement strand
CCCCGCCGTGGTGAGGGCGATGCTGAGCAGTCCTGCAGTCAAAATCGACGTAGTTGTATCCTTCATGATGATGTCCTATGGGGTGATACGGGTGAGAGATTCGTCTCCGGTCCCAGCAACCGAGCAGCGGACATCCCCGCTGGTTCTTGGCCCTGCATCCGGACGCTGCGGAGTCCGGCGAGGCGTGGGATTATGCTACGCCCGGCCCGAAAGGAGTGTCCAGAGGACGGGTCAATCCAGTGTCCCCAGAATGGTGCGCTGGATGACCACCGCTGCGGCACCCCGCGCCCACTGGGTGAAATCGGTGGGCCGGCGGTGGAGCTGGATCGGTGTTGCCTCGGGGTCACGGTAGTACGCGATGGCCCGGGCGATATCCTCCGCAGCTGCTTCGGCGAGGTCCATCCCCTCCCCGGACAGCACCACGCACTCCACCATGGTGAGGTTGGCGACGGCGGCAATCAGCTTGCCCAGGGATGCGCCGGCACTTCCCACGACGGCGGCCGCCACCGGGTGGTTCTCCTGGGACAACCTCAAGATGTCGGGATAGGGAAGCGGCTCGCCGGTTGCGGCGGCGAACTGGGAGCAGATCGCGGGGATGGTCAGGACGGCGGAGGAGCACCCCCGGTGGCCTTCGAAACACAGGGGGCCGGCGGCGTCGAGGGGGTAGTGCCCCGCCAGGCCCAGTCCGGCGTCGGGCGGCGCGATCACCCGATCGTTGATCACCACTCCGTAGCCCACTCCCGCACCTACCGTGAGGACGGCGAAATTCGCTTTCCCGCGGCCGGCACCGAACCACTGTTCGGCGATGGTGAGCGCGACGAGGTCATTCTCGAGGACCACCGGCAGGCCTACTTCCTCTGCAACGAGCCGCGCCAGGGGAACACCGCGCCACTCGAGGAACGGGGCACGGAGCACCACGCCGTCGTCACTCACCTTTCCGCCGACGCTTATTCCCACGCCACGGGGCCTCTCCACCGCGCCCAGGTCGGAAATGACCCCGACGATCGCCGCGACGACGTCGGGGACGGAGTGGCTTGGAAGGGTGCGTTCGGCAGCGGCAATGGCGTCGGAGTGAAGGTTCGTGGCAACTCCAGCAGCCCTTTCGCCCGTGAGCTTGATGCCCACGAAGTGGTGCGCATCAGGGCTCACCTCGAGGGGCCTGGTGGGTCGTCCGATGGACGATGCCTGCTGTTCCTCGGACTCGCGCAGCAACCCCGACTCGAGGAGCGGTTTGCTCAGGCGGGTGAGACTCGCAACGGAGAGGTTGAGCCGGGCTGCCAGTTCGGCCCGGGAGATCGGCCCGCGGATAAGTACTTCACGGGCAAGGTTGCGTGCGTGGCTGTCCCTGGGAAGGGAGTGGACTGCGCGCATGCCTGCCTCTCCGGGGCTTTATGAGGATTATTTGCAGGGCAACACTAACACCGCCGACACCTCGACCAGCCGCCAAGATCGCCAAACTGAGCAGCAATGGTGGGTGCACGACGACGGCACCCACCATTGGTGCGCAAGTTCCGCAGCTGCCCGAGGAAAAGGGACGAGGAAGCTACTTGTGCGCTTCCTCGTCCCACAGCGTGCTCATCTCATCCATTGCACGATTCATGATGGCGAGCATCGCGACCTGCGCATCCGCCGGATTGCCCCGCTGGATGGCGCTGGCCACATCCACGTGCATCTGCAGCGCCTCTTCATGCGGGTGCTCCGGCATGAGCCCGTAATGGGTCCGGCCGGTGAGTACCTCCGCCACCAGCGAGTTGAGCTTTCCGAACATCTCGTTCCCGGAGCTCGAGAGCACCAGTCGATGGAACTGGATATCGAGCCTCAGGAACAACTCGGTATCCCCGTTCTGTCCAGCCGCCCACAGCTTTCCGGCAAGACCCATCAGCTCGCTCGCGTCGGCAAGGGGAGCACGCAGGGCAGCCAGCCGAGCAGCCTGGGGTTCGACGGCGGTGCGGAGTTCGGTCAGTGACCTCAGCTGGGCTACCCGGCCGGGTGATGCCAGACGCCATCGGATGACCTGCGGGTCGTAGAGGTTCCACTCCGTGGCAGGCAGCACCTGCACACCTACGCGCCGTCGAGACTCGACCATGCCCATGGACGCCAGGACCCGAAGGGCTTCGCGGATCACGGAGCGGGAGACACCGAAGCGCTCCTCGAGCTCCTCGATCCGGACGATGGACCCGCTGGCCATGTCTCCGGCACTCATCGCAAGGCCCATCCGATCGACGACCGAGGCGTGCAGCCCGGAAAAGACGACGGCGGGCGTGGCCGTTGAGACCTGGGAGTGTTCGGCCGTATGCATGTCGGAAGCGTACCAAGTGCATATCAATCGGCGTCACTGGTTGCATAAGTATGATTTAAGTCACTACCATTGCTTTTTATAGCAGATGTAAACGCGCATCTACTCCTGGCGCCGCCAACACCGGCAGCTACTCAATGAAGAGATCTGGAGAAACAGTGCAACGCAAAACTTTGCGGGTCGCCGGAATGACGGCGGTTACGGCCATCCTCGCGGGTGGATCTTTGGCGGCGTGCAGTGGCGGAGGGGGCGACGAAGCGGCCTCCGAGACCGTGCGGGTCACCCTTGCAAACCACGTGTGGACCGAGAAGGTCATCGAGGCCATTCCCGAGTTCGAGGAAGAAACCGGCCTCAAGGTCGAGCTCACCCAGCTGGGTGAGGACCAGCTGTCCGCCCAGTACAACGTGCAGCTCAACGCCGGCACGGATGAGATCGACGTCATGATGTACCGCCCCCTGCAGGAAGGCAAGCTCTTCGCGCAGAACGGCTATCTCGCTGATCTCACGGACCGGGTCAGCTCCAATCCCGAGTGGGAATGGGACGATTTCCAGGACGGCCCGGTAGACTCCACCACTTTCGAGGACCAGGTAGTGGGAGTTCCCACCATCACCGAGCGCGAAGTCCTCTACTACCGCACCGACCTCCTGGAGCAGGCCGGCCTCGAGGTGCCCGAGACTCTCGAGGAACTCGAAGCTGCTGCCAAGCAGATCAAGGAAGCGAACCCCGACATCGCAGGCTTCGTTGCACGCACGGGCAAGTCGCCGGCGGTCACGCAGTTCTCCAGCTTCCTGTACGGATTCGGTGGTGACTTCATCGACGACGAGGGCAACTCCGCCGTAGCTTCCCCCGAAGCCAAGGAAGCCTACGAGTACTACGGGCGCATGATCAACCAGTACGGACCGGCAAACGTCAGCACCGACATGAGCTGGCCCGAGGCAATGGCCATCTTCACCCAGGGCGGCGCCGCGTTCTACACCGAGGCTGACAGCCTGTACCAGAACGCCACTGACCCTGCCAACTCGCAGGTTGCCGAGACGGTCGGCTTCGCGCCGATGCCTGCAGGCCCTGCGGGGTCAAAGCCCTACAACGTTCCCTCGTGGGGCCTCGGCATCAACGAAGCCTCGAACAACCAGGACAACGCCTGGAAGTTCATCGAATGGGCCACCAGCAAGGACATGGTCATGGAGATCCAGCAGGCTGGTGTGCCAGGGCCACGCAACTCGGTCTGGTCGGACCCCGCCGGAACCGAGACCTACCCCGAGGACCTCGCCGCAGCGATTGAGGTCAGCGCAGAAAACGGCGTTGGACACGACCGCCCACTGGTCATCAACGTCGGCGAAGCCCGCGAAGTGGTCGGCGATCCGATCGTCGTCGGCATCACCGGCGGCGACGTCTCGGCGGCAGCAGACGCCGCGGACGAAGCGTTCCAGCAGTTCCTCGACGACGAACGCGAGTAGCACCACACGCGAGTAACCCGCGCGCGCCAGCGCCGTCGTCTCAGGCATCAGGCCGGGCACGACGGCGCTGGAGCCGCGCGTCCGACGCACCGTGCCCGTCGACAGTTCGCTGTCACACCAGACTTCTAGACATACCAGCCCCAAGGACGTGGACCATGGCTGTCACCACCATGCCGCCAAAAAGAAAACCGCAACAGCAGAACGCGTGGAAGGCCTACTCCGACTGGGCCAACAACCACCGGAAGTGGCTCTTCGCCGCACCGGCCATGATCTTCGTTGCCATCCTCATCATCTTCCCGCTCGGCTGGACGATGTACCTCAGCCTCACCGATTCCTCAGGATCGGTGCGCGCCGAATCCGAGTTCATCGGCTTCGCGAACTACCTCGAGGTACTCTCCGACGGCGAGCGGTTCTGGCCCGCGGTGGCGCGGACGTTCATCTTCACCAGCGTTGCGCTCCTCGTGCAGATGGTGCTCGGTATGTGCATCGCGCTGCTGCTCTGGCGCCCGTTCAAGGGCGAGAAATGGGTCCGGGTCGCCATCCTCCTGCCGCTGGTGGCAACACCCGTGGCGGTCGGCATGATGTGGCGGCTGATCTTCGATCCGAACATCGGCTTCGCGAACCAGATGCTGGGCCTGCTCGGCATCCCCGCCCAGCCCTGGCTTTCGGGACAGCACACCGCACTGCCCACCGTGATCTTCATCGACATCTGGCAGTGGACCCCCATGGTGGTCATCATCCTGCTCGCGGGCCTCACCTCGCTGTCGGAAGAACCGGATGAAGCGGCGAGGATCGACGGCGCCAACGCCTGGCAGCGTTTCCGCTTCATCACCGTTCCCCTGCTGATGCCGACCATCATCGTGGCCGTCCTGCTGCGCAGCATCGATGCTCTCAAGACCTTCGACCTCCTCTACGCCACCAAGGGACGCGGCGGCGGATCCTTCCACGAGGTGGAAACCCTCAACATCTATGCCTACGGACTCAGCTTCGACTACAACGACTACGGGTTGTCCTCGACCGTGCTGATCCTCTTCTTCCTGATCATCATCGCCGCCATGTGGGTTCTGACCCGCCGCCGGAAGGACGTGCAGTAATGAGCGTTGTGACACCGAAAATGCTCCGGCCCGGTTCCGGCACGGACGCCCCGGCTGCGGTGACGCCGCGACGGAGGAAGCCATTCCGCTCCCGCGCCTACAAGGTGTTCCGCGTGGTGGCGCTGGTGGTAATCGTGGCGGCCTTCCTGGCTCCACTGGCCTGGATGCTACTTGCGTCGCTGAAGACCAATGTGGACATCTACGACGCCAGCAAGACGCTCATCTTCACGCCCACGACGGCGAACTATGAGACAGTGCTGGGCCGCAACAACTACTTCTCCTTCGTGATCAA
Organism: Arthrobacter sp. H41; assembly: GCF_000520535.1. Taxonomy (GTDB): domain Bacteria; phylum Actinomycetota; class Actinomycetes; order Actinomycetales; family Micrococcaceae; genus Arthrobacter_D. The sequence goes on along the minus strand of NZ_KI914819.1, from coordinate 104,550 downwards.
CAGCTTCTGGGTGGCGTTCGCGTCCACCGTGCTCTCACTGATCATCGGGGTGCCTGCCGCCTACTCCATGAGCCGGTTCGCGATGCGCCGCTCCGCGCTCGTGGTGCTCATGGCCCGCATCATCCCGGGCGTGAGCCTCCTGGTGCCGTGGTACTACGTCTTCTCCAACCTGTCGCTGGTGGGCGGATACGGCGTGCTGATCCTTTCCCACATGTTCGTGGCGCTTCCGCTGATCGTGTACATCATGATGTCCTACTACGATTCGATGCCCCTCGAACTCGAGGAAGCCGCGCGCGTGGACGGGCTGACCCACATCGGCGCGTTTTTGAAGGTCACCCTGCCGCTGTCCGTGGGCGGCATTGCGACGGCCAGCATCCTCGCGTTCATCTTCTCCTGGAACAACTTCATGTTCGCCCTCGTCCTGTCGGGAGCCGACACCAAGACGCTCCCCGTGGCCATCTTCAACTTCGTCGCCTATGCGAGCATCGACTGGGGAGGCCTCATGGCGGCGTCCGTCGTGGTGACCATTCCCATTATGGTGATCGCCCTGTTCACCCAGAAGTACATCGTCTCCGGCCTCACTGCCGGCGCGACGAAAGGCTGAACCATGGTGAATCAGCCAAACCCCGTGATCGTGGTCATGGGGGTGCAGGGCTCTGGCAAAAGCACGATCGGCGCGCTCCTGGCCGAGCGGCTGGCCGTTCCGTTCGTGGACGGCGATACCCTGCACTCCGAGGACAACATCGCGCTCATGGCCGCCGGAACCCCCCTCACGGACGCCGACCGGCTGCCCTGGCTCCGGACCGTCGGGGAGACTTTGAGCTCCGGTACCGATACGGGGATCGTGGTGGCCTGCTCTGCGCTCAGACGCTCCTACCGGGACCTGCTGCGGAGCTACGCACCCGGTGCCATGGTTGTCCACCCCTACGGTCCGATCGACCTGGTAGCCGCGCGCATCTCGGCGCGCGAACACGAGTACATGCCGCCGTCGCTCCTTACCTCGCAGTACGACACCCTTGAGGCGCTGCAGGACGACGAGGCGGGGATCACCGTGGACATCGCCCACCCGCCGATCGTCCTGGTGGACCGGA
>NZ_KI914819.1:102543-103359 GCF_000520535.1 Arthrobacter sp. H41 | reverse complement strand
CCCCCGCCGATCGTCCTGGTGGACCGGATCGCGGCTCGATTGACTGAAAGTAGGGTCCATGCGCATCAGCAGGATTGAAACCTTCCTCGTTCCCCCACGTTGGCTCTTCGTGCGGGTGGAGACCGACACCGGGATCGTCGGTTGGGGGGAGCCCGTCGTGGAAGGCAGATCCGAGACGGTGCGGACCGCCGTCGAGCAGTTGTCCGAACTGCTGATCGGTGCCGACCCGCTGCGCATCGAGGATCTGTGGCAGGTGATGACCAAGGGGTCCTTCTACCGTGGCGGCGCCATTCTCGCGAGCGCGGTCGCCGGCCTGGACCAGGCGCTGTGGGACATCCATGGGAAGTCGCTCGGCGTCCCCGTGCACCAGCTGCTCGGAGGCCACGTCCGTGACCGCATCCGGATGTACGGCTGGATCGGCGGGCTCATCGCCGACGCGGTCGAGGCCCAGATGGCAGTAGGGTCCATGCGCATCAGCAGGATTGAAACCTTCCTCGTTCCCCCACGTTGGCTCTTCGTGCGGGTGGAGACCGACACCGGGATCGTCGGTTGGGGGGAGCCCGTCGTGGAAGGCAGATCCGAGACGGTGCGGACCGCCGTCGAGCAGTTGTCCGAACTGCTGATCGGTGCCGACCCGCTGCGCATCGAGGATCTGTGGCAGGTGATGACCAAGGGGTCCTTCTACCGTGGCGGCGCCATTCTCGCGAGCGCGGTCGCCGGCCTGGACCAGGCGCTGTGGGACATCCATGGGAAGTCGCTCGGCGTCCCCGTGCACCAGCTGCTCGGAGGCCACGTCCGTGACCGCATCCGGATGTA
>NZ_KI914819.1:98715-102443 GCF_000520535.1 Arthrobacter sp. H41 | reverse complement strand
GAGCCCGCCGAGATCGCCGACGCGGTCGAGGCCCAGATGGCAGTGGGCCTGACGGCGGTCAAGATGAACGCCAGTGGCCGGATGAGTCCGCTGGGCAGCGTCGCCGAGATCGACGAAGTGGTGAAGCGGGTCGCCGCCGCGCGCGAGGTCCTTGGACCTCACCGTGACGTCGCCGTCGACTTCCACGGCCGCTTCACCCTCGCGAACACCCGCAGGGTAGCGCCGTTGCTCGAGCCCCTGCGGCCCCTGTTCCTCGAGGAACCGACGGTACCCGAGAACTCGCACCTCATCGGCGGGCTCACACGGTCAACGTCCATCCCCGTCGCCACAGGTGAGCGCCTGTACAACCGGCAGGAGTTCCTGCCGGTGCTGCAGGCCGGAATTGCAGTGGCCCAGCCGGACCTCTCACACGCGGGAGGCATCACCGAGGTGCGGAAAATCGCCTCCCTCGCGGAGATCTATGACGTCCAGCTGGCACCGCACTGTCCGCTGGGGCCGCTGGCGCTCGCGGCTTGCCTGCAGGTCGGGTTCGCCACTCCGAACTTCCTGATCCAGGAGCAGAGCATCGGCATCCACTACAACCAGGGCGCCGAAGTCCTTGACTACGTGCTGGACAAGACGCCGCTCAGGTTCATCAACGGCTCCGTGGAACGGCTCACCGCACCGGGCCTTGGCATCGAGATCGACGAAGCCGCCGTCCGCCGGGTGGACAAGGCCGGGCATGCGTGGCGGTCACCGATCTGGCGGCACGACGACGGCTCCTACGCCGAGTGGTGACGCACCGTATCCATCGACTTCCCGGCGATCGCCGCCCCTTCGAAAGGACACCCGCATGACACCCGAGGAGTTTCTCGGTGGAATGGGCAACGCCAAACTGCTCGCCATCATCCGGGGGAGTGAGGCCCAGGCGGCGGTGCGCACCGCCGTCGCTCTTGTGGAGGAGGGATTCCGATATCTCGAGGTCTCCCTCAATACGGTGGAGGCCGCCGACGTCATTGCAGCCATCCAGCGTGAGGTGGGCGCAGCCGCCTTCATCGGCGCGGGAACGGTCCTCACCCGCGACGACGTCGCGAGGGTCGCCGCAGCCGGTGCCCAGTTCATCGTGACCCCTGCGATCGCGCCGTCGGTAGCCGCGGCTGCCCGGCTGGATCTGCCCGTCCTCGCCGGTGCTGACCCCGACCGAAGTGTATTCGGCCATGGATCAGGGCGCAGCAGCCATCAAACTCTTCCCCGCGTCCCTCGGCGGACCGAGATACCTCTCGGCACTCCGTGATCCCTTCCCGGACATTCCCTTCGTGCCGGTGGGTGGCGTCGACCAGGGTGCTGCCGTGGACTATCTGTCCCGCGGTGCACTCGGCGTCGGCATCGGATCCCCGCTCATCGGGGATGCGGCCTCCGGCGGTGACCTTCCGGCCCTGCGCTCGCGAGCCCGGCAGTTCCTCTCGGCAGCCGAGGGGCTCCAGCAGTGAGTGCAGCTCTTTCGCAACTGATGCCGGTTGATGTACTGACCTTCGGGGAAACGATGGGATCCATTCGTTCCGCAGGCCTGGTCCGGCTGGGTGGCAGCATGTCGATGTCCCTTGGCGGAGCCGAAACGAACGTGGCCATCGGTCTCGCGCGGCTCGGGCACTCCGTCCGGTGGACGGGACGACTGGGCGACGACGAGGTGGGCGCATTCGCCCTGCGTTCCCTGCGTGCCGAGAACGTCGCCACCGACGCCGTCGTCATCGACGCCGAAAGAACCACCGGGCTGATGCTGCTCGAAGCCCGTTTTGCAGGGGTGTCGAGGGCGCTCTACTACAGGTCGTCGTCGGCGGGATCAGCACTGACCAGCAGGGACCTCGAAGCGTCCCTCGACGCCGCGCCGCGAATCCTCCACCTCAGCGGCATTACACCTGCACTATCGCCGGCGGCGGCCGAGGCCACGCTCTGGGCAGCCTCCGAGGCGCGGAAACGCGGAATCCTTGTCTCCTTCGACGTCAATTACCGCGCGAAACTGTGGGATGCCGCCGCTGCATCAACCGTTCTGACACGGCTTGCCGGATACGCCGACATCGTCATCGCTTCCGATGACGAGCTTTCGCTGGTTTCAGCCGGCATTGATGAGGAGTACGCCGTGAACGCCCTGCACGGAAGGGGAGTGCGTGACGTGATCATCAAGCGTGGTGCGGAGGGCGCGACAGGCTGGTCCGAGGGGGCAGTGGTTCATCAGGATGCGCTGCCCGTTGCCGCCGTGGACACCGTCGGGGCGGGAGACGCCTTCACCGCCGGCTATCTGTCAGCGCTCCTTGACGGGGAGGCCATGGTGGCGCGCCTTCGCCGAGGCGCAGTCCTGGGGGCTTTCGCGGTGGCGGCGAGCGGTGACTGGGAGAACCTTCCGACCCGCAGTGAACTTGCTCTGGCGGACCGGACCGCCGGCAGCACCATTCGTTGACACCACCCACGCTGAAGGAGAACGCCGTGAAGATCACGAGTGCCGAAGTCATCGTCTCAAGCCCGGACCGTAACTTCGTGACCCTGAAGATCACCACCGAAGAGGGCATCACCGGACTGGGTGATGCGACGCTCAACGGGCGTGAGCTGGCCGCTGCCGCCTACCTCGAGCACCACGTGGTTCCGCTGCTCATCGGCCGTGACGCGCATCGGATCGAGGACACCTGGCAGTTCCTCTACCGCGGTGCCTACTGGCGGCGGGGTCCCGTGACCATGGCAGCCATTGCCGCGGTCGACGTCGCGCTCTGGGACATCAAGGCGAAAGCCGCAGGGATGCCGCTCTACCAGCTCCTGGGAGGAGCGAGCCGCACAGCGGTGCGCGCCTATGGCCACGCCAGCGGACGCGACATTCCGGAGATCATCGACTCGGTCCACGAGCACCTCGCCCTGGGTTACAAGTCCATCCGCATCCAGACGGCAGTGCCGGGGATCGACGCCGTCTACGGTGTTGCCGCCCAGCCCAGCGCCGGCGGAACACGCTACGACTACGAGCCGGCGCAGCGTGCCGCCCTCCCGGCGGAGGAGGACTGGGACACCCGCGCCTACCTGCGGCACATCCCCACCGTGTTCGAAGCGGTACGCAACGAATTCGGGCCGGAGCTGCCGCTGCTTCACGATGGGCATCACCGCATGACGCCCATCGAGGCCGCGAAGCTGGGCAAGTCGCTTGAACCCTACGACCTGTTCTGGCTCGAGGACTGCACCCCCGCCGAAAACCAGGATGCGCTGAGGTTGGTTCGACAGCACACCACCACGCCCCTCGCCATCGGCGAGGTCTTCAACACGGTCTGGGACTACCAGGCGCTCATCCAGGAACAGCTCATCGACTATGTGCGCTCCGCCGTGACCCATACGGGCGGCATCAGCGCCATGAAGAAGATCCTCGACTTCGCGGCGCAGTACCAGATCAAGTCCGGCATCCACGGGCCCACCGACATCTCACCCGTCGGCATGGCCGCCGCGTTGCACCTGGACATGGCGATCCACAACTTCGGCATCCAGGAGTACATGCGGCACGGCGACCTCACCAACGAGGTCTTCGAACAGTCCTTCACCTTCGCCGACGGGCATCTGCACCCTGGGAACCAGCCGGGCCTCGGCGTCGAGCTCAATATGGAGGCCGCTGCCGCCCATCCCTACAATCCGGCTTACCTGCCGTTCAACCGTCTCAAGGACGGCACGATCCACGACTGGTAGGAGAGGCCCTGCTGCGCGCGGCTCCCGGTGCGCGGACG
>NZ_KI914819.1:95527-98615 GCF_000520535.1 Arthrobacter sp. H41 | reverse complement strand
GGACGGCACGATCCACGACTGGTAGGAGAGGCCCTGCTGCGCGCGGCTCCCGGTGCGCGGACGTCTCCCGGTGCGCGAAGTTGCGCAGCAGTGGTGGGTGCACGACGGCGGCACCCGCCATAGCTGCGCGAGTTCCGGACCGATCGCGCCGCCGCGTCGAGCAGACTTCTCGAGGCCGACCGCAGAACGCGGCTACGACGTCGAATCGAGGATGAACTTCACCGTTTCGGCGGGCTGATCCCAGTGCGGGAAGTGACCGTAGTCTTCGAACCAGTGCAGCGTTGCGTCGGGGAAGAGCGCCGTCGCGGTTGCAGCCTGACTCGGGAGGGTCACCCTGTCCTGCCGTCCCCAGCCGAGAGCCAGCCTGCCCCGAAGACTTCCGGCCGGCGCGCCTGCCTGGCGGGGGCCGTGCGCGAGGGATTTCCGGGCTGCGTCGAGGCTTCTCGAGGTCCTGAATCCCCGCAGTTCGGTCAGGACGAGATCCGGGTCCAGTTTCCACGGCTTCGCCGAGAACTGCGCCAGGAGTGCCGTCCGCCCGGCCGCAGTGCGGGTCAGGAAGGGGAGTGCAGGCTGGACGCGGCGCACCAGGGCGACCGAGGCAGTGATGCTCGCATTGAAGATCCGGACCTGGCGGTCGTTCCAGAAACCGCCGGGACTCAGCGCGACGACGTCGCCCGCGTGACCCCGGCGCGCGAGCTCCACGACCATCCGGGCACCCATGGAGCTGCCCACGATGTCCGCGTTCGCAAGGCCCTGGTGATCCAGGTAATGCTGCAGCGCGTCGGTGAGCGTCGCGATGCTCACCTCGCCGGCAAGCGGGGCACTCCGACCGAAACCGGGGAGGTCGATGGCGATGACTTCGCGGTGCCGGCCGAGCATCGGTGCCACCGGGTCCCAGTTGCGGATACTCGATCCCAGACCGTGCACCAGGACCAGGGGATCGCCCGAGCCCGTCCTCTCAGTGTGCAGGGTTTCCATTCATGCCTCCTGAGGGAGTGCTTCGTGGTGCTCGCGGCCCTTGGTCCGGCGGTCTTCCTTCATTTCCGCTTCGAAGAGGTGGCGCTTGCCCTCGACGAGTTCGTCCCGGGCGCGCTTCTCCAACGCCTTCAGCTCTGCGTAGTAGTGGTCGTCGTAATCCTCGACGATCTGGAACGTCCACCGTCCCTCGACGACGTTGCGGCCGATGATGTCCTTCTCCACTGTGTCGGCGAGTTCGCTGTGCCCGGCCTTGCGGAGCAGCTCGGCCGCTTCGCTGAGGTTGAGGTCCGCCTTGCCCGTGAGCCGGTGGAAACCGTAGAGGTAGCCCCTCGCGTGCTCAACCACCTCAAGGGCTTCGGACAACTTGCCGAGGGCTTCGACAGTGCCGTCGGTAGTGCCGTCGGGCCGCTGGTGGTTTGCATCGGGGCCGGGAATTTCGGAATGAGCCATGCTGCCTACGATATACGCGGTGCTCATCCGGTGGGAGGCGAATTGGGACGTGTGCGTTTTCGCAGAACGGCTCTGCACTAATTGGAGTTGAACTGCCTGCAGGCAAGGGCAATACTCGGTACTGCCTCCGGTGTGCTCGGCGTCACAAGAGCAGACACCCCGGAAACCACAGCATGGTCAAGGCGAACCGTGTCAACGGAGACACCGAAGGAGTAGCACGCATGAGTTCCACCCAGTCCAACCCCGCACGGCGCGAGGAACCCGACGTCAAAGAGTCGGGACTCAAGAAGGTTGTTGTCGCCTCGATGGCGGGCACCGTCGTTGAATGGTACGAGTTCTTCCTCTACGCAGCGGCAGCCACGCTCGTGTTCGCCACGGTGTTCTTCCCGAACGCGGAAACCGAGTTCGATGCCATCATCGCCGGCTTCCTGACCTATGCGGTCGGTTTCGTGGCACGACCCATCGGCGGTATCGTCTTCGGGCACTTCGGTGACAAGTACGGCCGCAAGCAGCTGCTGCAGCTCAGCATCATCCTCGTGGGCGTATCGACCTTCGCCATGGGTTGCCTGCCGACGTTCGACCAGATCGGCTACTGGGCTCCCGGGCTCCTCGTGGTGCTCCGCTTCATCCAGGGCTTCGCTGTCGGCGGTGAGTGGGGAGGTGCCGTCCTGCTCGTGGCCGAGCACAGCCCCAGCAAGTCACGCGGTTTCTGGTCCAGCTGGCCCCAGTCCGCAGTGCCGATGGGAAACCTGCTCGCCACCGGAGTACTCTTCATCCTCTCGTCCACCCTTTCCTCCGAGGACTTCCTCAGCTGGGGCTGGCGCATCGCGTTCTGGCTCTCCGCCGTGATCGTGGTCGTCGGGTACTACATCCGCACCAAGGTGAACGATGCCCCGATCTTCCTCGAGGCTCGCAAGGAAGTTGTTGCAGAGGCCAAGGGCTACGGCGTCATCGAGGTCTTCAAACGCTACCCCCGCGGCGTCTTCACCGCCATGGGCCTGCGCTTCGCGGAGAACATCCTGTACTACCTCGTGGTGACGTTCAGCATCACCTACCTGCGACTGGTGGTGGAGACGGACACCTCGCGGATCCTGTTCCTGCTCCTGATCGCCCACTTCATCCACTTCTGCACGGTGCCCCTGGTCGGCAAGCTCTCCGACCGCCTCGGACGGCGTCCCGTCTACATGGCCGGTGCCCTGCTCGGAGCAACCTGGGGATTCTTCGCCTTCCCCATGATGGATACCGGGAACGAGGTCATCATCCTCGCGGCCGTGACCATCGGCCTCATCTTCCACGCACTCATGTACGCGGGGCAGCCGTCCATCATGGCCGAGATGTTCCCCACCCGCATGCGGTACTCCGGCGTTTCCCTCGGCTACCAGGTCACCTCGATCGTGGCAGGCTCACTGGCACCGATCATCGCCACGGCGCTGCTGCAGGAATACGGATCGTCGACGCCGATCGCCATCTATCTGCTCTGCGCCTGCGCGGTCACCGCATTCGCCGTGCTGATGCTCAAGGAAACTCGCGGCATTTCGCTTCACGATGTCGATGAAGCCGACGCCAAGGGCACAGCGGACCTGCTGGCGGCAAAGAAGTAGGACAACCAGCACGACGACGACGGCGGGGCCCGCTTGGCGGGCCTCGTCGTTCTCGCGTC
>NZ_KI914819.1:91879-95427 GCF_000520535.1 Arthrobacter sp. H41 | reverse complement strand
GCCTCGCCGTTCTCGCGTCTTCAGGAGATGCGCTCAGGCGGCGAGCGTGGCGGAGCGATCAAGAAGCCAGGGCAGCCGCTCGCTCCGCGATCTCCCTGCGGATCGCTCCGACCACGGCCTGCACCGCCGCCGAACGCAGCGATTCCGGGCGGGCGACGGCCCAAATGGGCAGCTGACGGTGGAACTCCGCCGGTAGCACCGGAACGAACCCGGAGGCATCGGCGACCATGAAACTCGGAAGCAACCCGATCCCGGCGCCGGCAGCGACTGCCTCGACCTGCGCGAAAATGCTCGTCGACTGGAAAGTACTCACGGGCATGGGCAGCTGGGAAGAGCGGTGCCCCAGTTCGCTGACCTGCAGTGCGGACTCCACGTAGGACACGAAGCTGTGGTGGCGGATGTCCTCCAGCCCGGCGGGCATGCCCCGCTCGGCCAGGTACCCGGGGCTGGCATAGAGGCGGAGGAAGTAGTTGGTGAGGAAGATGGGGTCGGCGTTCGCGATCTCCGTCCGGCCCACCACCACCTCCAGGTCAACGCCCGAGCGGTTCTGGCTCACCTTCCGGGTGGCGCTGAAAATCTCGATATTGAGGCGAGGATGATCCCGCTGCAGCCGGATCAGCGCCGGCGTCACGAACCTGCTTCCGAAGCCGTCGGGGGTGCTGACCCGGGCGAGACCCGACAGGGCGTCGTCGTGCGCGATCCGCGAGCTCAGCGCGCCGAGGCTCGTCTCGATCGCCTCGGCAGCCTCAACGGCCTCGGTGCCGAGGGCCGTCAGTTCCCACCCCTGCGGGCTCCGTTCGAGTGTCCTCCCGCCGAGCTGTCGATCGAGGGCGAGGATGCGCCGCGAAATGGTGGTGTGGGTGGTGCCGAGCGATTCGGCGACGGCGTTGAAGCGGCCGAGCCGGGCGACGGTCAACAGGATCAGGAGGTCGTCCGGGCTGGGCAGCCGCTTGAAGTCGACCACGGTTCCTCCTGTCGTTTCGGTATTCTTCCGACAATGTGTGCAAAAACGAACACGGCGTCTGTGATATTTCCCCTTGATCGCACTCTACCAGCGAGGCATGCTGGAGGGAGCGTTTACACCACAAAGCAAAGGAGCTTCTTCCATGGCAAAAATCGGCTGGATCGGTCTCGGAAACATGGGCGGTTCGATGTCCGGGAACCTCGTCAAGGCAGGGCACGAGGTGCGGGGCTTCGACCTGAACCCCGACGCCGTCGCCGCAGCGGAAGCCCTGGGAGTGAAGCCGGCGTCGAGCATCGCCGACGCTGTGGAGGGTGCCGACGTCGTCTTCACCATGCTGCCCAAGGGCGAGCATGCGCGGGCCGTCTATCTGGGCGACGAGGGCGTGCTGGCTCATTCGGACACCCGCACCCTGCTCGTCGACTCCTCGACCATCGACATCGAGTCGGCCGCGGCGCTGCACGCAGCGGCGTCGGAGGCGGGATTCCGCTTCGTCGACGCACCGGTCTCGGGCGGAATGAGTGGCGCGAAGGCAGCGACGCTCACCTTCATGGTGGGCGGTGAGGAGGGGGCGGTGAAGGATGCGAGCACTTTCATCGAGCCCATGGCCAAGAACATCATTCCCACCGGCGGGGCCACCACCGGCCAGGCCGCCAAGATCTGCAACAACCTGATGCTGTTCATCAACCTGGCCTCCACCGCGGAGGGTGCAGTTCTCGCGGACCGGCTGGGCCTCGACAAGCAGGTGTTCTGGGATATCGCCTCCGTGTCCTCGGGAGACAGCTGGGCACTGCGCACCTGGTACCCGGTGCCGGGCGTCGTGGACACCGCGGCGTCGAACAACGATTTCGCGCCCACCTTCACCACCGAGCTGGCCAACAAGGACATCGGACTCGCCATCGCGGCGGCCAAGGACACCGATACGCCGCTGGAGATCGGCGAGCACGTCCAGCAGCTCTTCCAGCGCCTGGTCGACTCCGGCCAGGGCGGCAAGGATTGCTCCATGATCATCAAGCTCGTCGACGGCTCGCTCTCCAACTGACTTCTCCGCTCTACTGAAAGGCTCCTCCATGCAGCAGATCCCGCACTACATCAACGGGCAGCGCGTCGCCGATGCCGACCGCTACGGCCCCGTGTTCAACCCAGCCACCGGCGAGCAGGAAAAGGAGGTGGCGTTCGCGTCGCCGTCGCGCATCGATGAAGCGGTAGCCGCCGCCGAAGCCGCACTCCCGGCGTGGCGCTCGGCCAGCCTCGCCAAGCGCGCCAACGTGTTCTACCGCGTCCGGGAACTGCTCAACGAGCGGAAGTCCGAGCTCGCGGCGATCCTCACGAGCGAGCACGGCAAGGTCCTCTCCGACGCCGAGGGCGAGATTGCCCGCGGCCTCGAGAACATCGAGTTCGCCACCGGACTGTCCCACATGCTGAAGGGCGAGCGGTCGGAGCAGGTCTCCACCGGCATCGACGTCCACTCGATCCGCCAGCCCGTGGGGGTGGTGGCGTGCATCACGCCGTTCAACTTCCCGGCCATGGTGCCGCTCTGGATGATCGGCAGCGCCATTGCCTGCGGAAACACCGTGCTGCTCAAGCCGAGCGAGAAGGATCCCTCCTGTGCGGTGTTCATCGCGGAGATCTTCTCCCAGGCCGGACTGCCGGACGGCGTGTTCAACGTGGTGCAGGGTGATCGCGAGGCGGTGGAGACAATTCTCGACCACCCCGGCGTGAAGGCCGTGAGCTTCGTCGGCTCGACGCCGATCGCGAAGTCCATCTACCAGCGCGCGGCAGGGCACGGCAAGCGCGTCCAGGCTTTGGGAGGCGCGAAGAACCACATGGTGGTCCTGCCCGACGCCGACCTCAATATGGCGGCCGACGCCGCCATCTCCGCCGCGTACGGCTCCGCCGGTGAGCGGTGCATGGCCATCAGCGTCATGGTGGCCGTGGGCGATATCGCCGACGACCTCGTGGAGAAGGTCCGCTCCCGCATGGTGTCGCTGAAGATCGGTGCCGGCACCGATCCGTCGTCGGAGATGGGACCGCTCATCACCGGTGAGCACCGCGACCGTGTGGCCTCCTACGTCACCGGAGCCGCAGCAGAGGGCGCAACCGTGGTGGTCGACGGGACCACGCAGCAGTTCGATTCGGACGGCTTCTTCATCGGCGTCTCCCTCGTGGACCACGTCAAGCCGGGCATGAAGGTGTACGACGACGAGATCTTCGGCCCCGTGCTCTCGGTGGTCCGGGTGGAGACCTACGCGGACGCCGTGAAACTCGTCAACGAGAACGAGTTCGGCAACGGCGTGGCGATCTTCACGCGCGACGGCGGCGCCGCGCGGCAGTTCGAGTTCGAGGCCGAGGCCGGCATGGTGGGCGTCAACGTGCCGATCCCCGTGCCCGTCGGAACGTACTCCTTCGGAGGCTGGAAGAACTCACTCTTCGGCGACACGCACATGTACGGACCGGACAGCATCCGCTTCTACACGCGCGGCAAGGTAGTCACCACGCGGTGGCCGGATCCGTCGACGTCGAAGATCGACCTCGGTTTCCCGCAGGTCGACTGAGTTCCTGTTGTTTATTGGCGGGCCGTCTCCTT
>NZ_KI914819.1:90185-91779 GCF_000520535.1 Arthrobacter sp. H41 | reverse complement strand
CCCGTTCCGCGTCGTGGCTTCCTCGGTCCGGGTCACAGTTCTCAATTGCCGTTCTTGGTTGCCGCTTTTGGTTGCCGCGCCCCTTCCGGGCTCGGGATACTGGTTAATCGACCAGCCCGTACCGGCCAGAGTGGGGACGAAACCGATGAGTGAACGCGAGCAGCGCGAGGAACGCCTCCGGAGGGCAGCCCAGTTCCGTGCGGCGCAGCGGTCGGGGCAGGCCGTCGATGGGTTCGACGCCGCCGACGCAGACGCCGGTGCTGACGACGCCGCCGCCGGCTCCCGCCCGCTCCGCTCGACCGACGACGAATCCCTGCGGGCACGCCTCCTCGTCGACGATGCGGTGCGGCGCGGAGAGTTCGAGAACCTGCCGCTGGCGGGCAAGCCGATCCCCGGGCTCGGCGACAGCTACGACCCGGACTGGTGGGTCAAGGGGCTCATAAAGCGCGAGAACATCACCGGACTGGGACCTACGGCAATCCTGCTGCGGAAGGAGGACGCCGAGCTGGATGATCGCCTCGGTGCCCTGTATTCGGAGCGGCAGGTGCGCGAGGTCCTCGAGGACTTCAACTACCGGATCATCGACGCGCGGCGCCAGCTGCTGGGCGGGCCTCCTGTGATCACGAAGCTCCGCGACGTCGAGGGGGAAGTGCAGCGGTGGCAGGAGCAGCGCGCGAAGCGTGCGGCAGAGGCGGCGCCAGTCGTCGTCGTCGATTCCCGCCCCTGGTGGCGGCGGATGTGGCGGCGCAAACACCCCGTTGATTAAGCACTCGTGGCTGCTAAATCATCCGAATAGCAACCATAGGTGCTTAATCAGCGGGGGGTGGGAGTGCCGAGGTGCAACGTGCTGGCGGTGAAGCTGCCTTAGGGTTTCCTTTGGCCGGCTCTGTTGGGGCGGCGCGCCGGATAAGGCGTGTTTGCCGTCGTCGTGATCCGAAAACCGGCGTAATGCAGTCCGACACGCCGGTTTCGCCGTCAAACGCGGCAGTTGTCGTGCGGTTGCGGGGTACGGCTTTCCGCACGGGGGCTCCGGCCGCCCCGGCTCCGGCTCCGGTGGCAGGCCACTACACCTAGGCTTGACGCATGAAACGCATCGGTCTGATCGGCGGCATGAGCTGGGAAAGCTCCGCACTGTATTACTCGCTCATCAACGGGCTGGTGAAGGAACGGCTGGGCGGCATGCATTCCGCCAGTTGCATCATGGCGTCGGTCGATTTCGCTGACATCGAAGCGTTGCAGTCGTCCGGGAACTGGGAAGAGGCCGGCCGGCTATTGGCCCTCGAGGCGCAGGGACTCGAAGCGGCAGGCGCCGACTTCCTTGTACTCTGCACCAATACGATGCACCGGGTGGCCCGCGACATCCGCGACGCGGTCGGCATCCCGCTGCTGCACATCGGCGACGTGGTCTCCCGCGAGGTGCTGAACGCAGGGCTCGGAACCGTGGCCCTCCTCGGAACGGCCTTCACCATGGAACAGCCGTTCTACCGGAACTTCATCTCCGCGTACGGAATCGACGTCCTGGTGCCTCCGGAAGCCGAGCGGGCAAGCGTGCACCGCACCATCTACGAGGAACTGGTGCTGGGCGTCATTCGGC
>NZ_KI914819.1:85284-90085 GCF_000520535.1 Arthrobacter sp. H41 | reverse complement strand
CGCCGGGGTCATCCGCGACCTCGTGGTTCGGGGAGCACAGGGGGTGATCCTCGGCTGCACCGAACTCGAACTGCTGATCGGCCAAAAGGACAGCCCCGTGCCCATCTTCGCCACCACCCGTCTCCACGCGATCGCCGCAGTGGACGAGGCGCTGCGCTGACTTCGACATGAGGGGGCGGAGCGTCCGGTCAACATCTAGGACCTTGTTCACGGAGGGACTATAGTCAGCCTACTTATATCGCAAGCTCGGAGACGCTCAGCATGCTCGAGATCGGTAAGGTCCTGCGACGGCACTTCGGTCGCAAGCTATCCTTTCCCACGCGCGAACTGCCGAAATTCGTGGCGAAGGCTTCTGGGCCCGCCATGGGGCTGACGCGTGATTTCGTCGAACGCAACGTCGGGTGGCCGCTTGATTTCGACAACACCCGGGCACGGGCTGAGCTCGGAATCGATTTCCGTCCGGCCGACCAGACGATCGTGGAACGGTACCCGCAGATGATTGACGACAAGATGGTGCGTGGAAACACGGCGAGGCAGATAGTCCGTGGCTGACTGAGGATGAGGGATCGGGCCTCGCTGGGCCCGATTCGAAAAGCCGCCCGTCGTTCGCCTTACCGGTTCGTCATCGGGGCTCCGGTTGAAGCGGGCCGTGGAGTATCGCGTTCTTCGCCGTCAGGCCTTGCGTGTCGTGACCGCAGCGCGCCGCGCGGCGCTGACAGTAGGCGTTCAGTCCCGGTAGGGGTAGCGATGGCTGGCGGCGTAGGCGGCGAATGTCTCGTCGACCCCCTCCTCAGCCGACAGGAATTCGAGCCGCAGGAAGGAGGCAAGGTCCTCCAGGCTGCCCTCGAGTACGGACCCGGCCAGGACGACGTCGTGCCGGTCCGAGGCGAGCGCTGCACGGCTCATATCGACGGCGTAGGACAGTGACGCCGCGAGCGAGGTGCGCGCGGTCGATTCACGGAAGTAGTAGGACTCGGCCGTCTGGGTGAAGTCCACCCGGATCTGCACGATGTCGCTGGCAAGGCTATCCAACGCGCGCGTTGAAGTAGCGGTCTCGAGCTCCGGCAGCTGTTTCGCGAATTCAGATTCGTCGAGGATGGACAGGCGGATGGCGAGTGCACGACGTCGGGCCAGGGCTGGATAGATCTGCATGAACCATGAGACGGCCGCTGTCAGCAGGCCAAAACCGGTCAAGGCCTCGAACGGCAGCGCGAGCCGGATGAGAGGGTCGATCGCGACAACGTCCCCCAGTCCCAGGGTGGTCAGTACGACGGAGGAAACATAGACGGCCTCGGGGAAATCCCCGTAGCGCGCCTCGTCGATGCCGGCCGAGTAGCTGAACCCCTCGGGGATATGCGGGTAGTAGATGAGCGCCCATCCTCCGATCTGCAGGAGGGCCCAGAAGAGAATGACGGTCACTGCGGCCAGCGGGCCGGCGAGGGAGGTTGCACGATGGCCAAGGAGCCGCACCGCTTTCCATACCGCTCCGGCGCACCGGCGGCTGAGCAGTCCCTTTCCTGCCGGATGCAGCAGCGTCTGGAAGACCTCGAGCAGTCCCGCGCCGATCACAAGGATCCCGAGAACCGTGAACAACCAGCTCATGGGCTCTCCTGGGGCTTGTTCAACGGACTCTTCGAATGACGTCTCTCACCAGGGCCTCATCCGGCCGAGCGACCTCCGACTGCGTCGGAGCCCTTCGGCCTGACCAACAGGGCCAGGAGTGCTGCGACGACGGACGCGATGAAAAGGACGGTCTTGAGCACAGTGAGGGTCGAGGCCAGCGCAACGGTGCCGGAATCGATTGTTCCGGAGGCGAAGACCGCCTCGAGGGTGAGGTTCTCCGCGATGTCCACGGCCGCGTAGAGGACCGGGACAATCAACAGCAGCAATGCGACCTTCCTCCCGCGGGTCACCCGCAGGATGAGCAGGACGAGGGTCGCGGCGAAGACCAGGGGGAAGAGCATGTCCCACAGGTAGTGGGATGCACCGTAGCGCTCGTAGAGCTCGTCCGTCATGCCGGCCTGGACGCTCTCCACGTAGCCGGCGTCATACCCGCCCAGCTGCGTGTCCGGCATGCCCAGGCCGTTCAGCGCCCGTTCGAGCGAGGCGAGCTGGAGCCCGTTGATCATGGCGAGCACCACGCTCAGGAGAACGCCAAGGACAATGGCGATGGCGGCTCGTCCCCGGGGCTTCCTTCCCTTGCGGTCGGCATCGGGAGGTCCGGCAGTGGAGTGCGGGGCTGCTGTTCTGGGCGGTCGGGAGTTCTCCGGAGTGTGGGCCATCAACCCATTATGTGCAGAGCCTGCGGGCCGACGCCCTTACGATTCCGTAACGCCCGTGCCCGAGATCGGGGCCCCGCCCACGGGCCACGCTGATCCGAGGGCCGCCTCGACTGCTGCGAATTCTGCAGCAAGTTTCTCCTTGACATGCGAGTCGAGGTTACTTTCATCTGCCGCGGTGCGAGTTCTGCTCAGTTGCTCGATCACCGCGGACCGGGCCTCCGCCGAATCATGCACCCACGCCACCTCCCGCAGCATCTGCACGATCCGTGCCGCCATGCGCGGGTCCGACATGCCGTACTCGAGCATCTGTTCCATAGCGAGATTCAGGAGGTAGGGGAACGTCGGATACTGCAGCACCACGCGGCCCACGCCGTCGTCGTCCTGCAGTATTTTGGGGCCGGTCTTCCGGCCGGCGAGACCGCACAGCACGCTCGCGACGTGGCTCAGAGCGTGGATGGCGGTCGTCGGGTCGTTGATACCTGGAGACAGCGCGCGGCTTGCGACATCAAGCAGTTGCTGGAGCCCGAAACCGGCGTCCTGCGTCGAGGTGCGTTCGAAACCGGTCGCCACTCCGGAGTTCAGCCCCTTGCTGATCGCCTTCCGTCGTTCGGCGTCGACGCTGCCCCCGTCGAGCGACCAGGCCCGGGCGAAGGGAACACCCTTCACCAGTGACGCCCCGGGCATCACATCGACCACGATGAACGTCCCGGTGTCCTTTGCCGTCGTGAGGGCGGCGTCCGGGTCGAGCCGCAGCAGGAATCCGGAGGTGCTGTTCTCGATGAGGGTTTCACCGGCTCCGAGTCCGATCGGGGGACGAGCGGGTTCGTTGTCATCGGAAAAAATCTGCGTGAGCGCGTTATCGGCTTCGCGGTGGACATCGCGCAGCATGGTCTCGACACGGATCTGCTGCGCCAGATGGGCCAGGAAAAGCACGAGGCCGACGACGCTTCCGAGGGTCAGGAGAAAGGCGACCGTTACCGAGATCACGGGTACGAAACCCTCCCCTTCACTGGTCTCCACCCGAACGCTTCGCAGGACGGTCAGCGCGAAGGTGAACGTGGCCAGAAAGAGCGCGAGCGTGTTGTGGACGAAGCGGTCGCGCGTGAAGGTGCGAAGCAGGCGCGGGGAGAATTGGCTGCTCGCCAGCTGCAGCGTGACCACTGTCAGGGAGAAGGTCAGCGAGGTGACCGTGATCATCGAACTGGCAATGGTCTCCAGCAGCGAACGTGCCGCCTCCGGCCCTCCACCGAACAGGAGTCCGGAGACCGTGGACGGAAGGTCTTCGTCGATCAACCCGTCGAGGAACGGCAGGTACTGCCCGAGAGTGACCGACACCACTACCGCCAGGAGGGGTGCAGGCCATAATTGGGTGCGCAGTGAATCTTTGAGCAGGCTGGTGTCGACGGAGCGCTTCATCGGGATACCGCAGTGTGAGGGGAATGGACGTCGAAGCGGCAGGTGGTCGCGTGCATGTTCAAAGGATACTGTCGAGGAGCCGAGGGGAAGTGGATTCATTCAGGAACTGCTCTCACCATCCGGTTCCCGCGTCCTGGAAGGAACACCCTATGTGGTTCGACTCGTGGTCGGACGTCCTGCGCGTCCTTCTGGTGGGCTCTGCCTCCTACGTCACCCTGGTGCTGGTGCTGCGGGCCTCCGGAAAGCGGACCTTGAGCCAGCTCAACGCGTTCGATTTCATTGTGACGGTGGCCCTCGGCTCCACCCTCGCCACCATCCTCCTGAGCTCCGACGTGGCCTGGGCCGAGGGACTGGCAGCGCTTGGCCTGCTGGCGGCCCTGCAGTATTTGGTTGCCTGGATCTCATCACACTGGCCCGGAGCGCGTTCCTTCGTGACGGCGAAGCCCGTGGCACTCGTGCGCGACGGCGAACTCCAGCATGAGGAGCTACGCCGGAACCGGCTGACCGCGTCGGAGGTGCGTCAGGCGGTGCGAAGCACCGGATCCGGGGATCTGTCCGACGTCGCCGCGGTGGTCCTGGAAACGAACGGCACCATGAGCGTCATTCCCACGAGTAAGTGTGGGAGCGGATCCGCACTCGAGGGTGTCCTCAACTGGCGTGACGGGCGTGAAGGGTGACCGATCCCCGAGCCGGTGCCACCAGACACGAGGCCAGTCCCGCCGAAAGGCTGGGAACTGCCGAGCTGCTGGCCCGCCGCCTCGACAAACCGATGGGGATCCTCGGCGTCATCTTCCTTTTCGTGGTGCTCGGCCAGCTTCTGGCCACGGAACCCCGCATGGCGCTCGCCTTCGCCATCGCCGGGTGGATCTTCTGGGCGGTCTTTGTCGGGGAATTCCTCCTGCGTGCCTATATCGCAGGGTTCCGTAAACAGTTCTGGAAGAAGAACTGGTGGCAGGTCATCTTTCTGCTTGTCCCGTTCCTCCGGTTCTTCCGGGCATTGCAGGCGCTTCGTTTCGTGCGGCTGGCGCGGTTCGCCCGCTTCGGCGGCATTGTTTCCGCGGGGGTCCGCGGGTCGCGGTCGGCGGGACGGCTGCTCTCGAGCC
>NZ_KI914819.1:84170-85184 GCF_000520535.1 Arthrobacter sp. H41 | reverse complement strand
GAGCCGCATCGGCTGGCTGATCGCGGTGACCGTCGTCGTCATCCTTGCCTCAAGCCAACTGCTGTACGCCACGGGGACGCACGAGACCTATGCCGATTCCCTGTTCGAGTCCGCGATGGCCACGATCACCGGCAGTGGATTGACACCCACGAGCGCGTTCTCACGCATCCTGCAGGTGCTGCTTGCCGTGTACTCGGTGGCGGTCTTCGCGACCCTTGCGGGATCACTCGGCGCCTTCTTCCTCCGTGAGGAACGCCCCGGCACGGCGGGCGCGACGCCGGACACTGCGGACACGCCGCGCGACATTGCGGGCACGCCGCCGGACACTGCGGACACGCTGCGCGACCGGATCACCGGCGACGACGGCGGGCGATGAGGCTCCGGAGGAAAGAATATCCTCCTCCGGAGAAGCGCTGGCAACGGTATGAAGCGCATCGGATCCGTGGTGGTAACTGGTCCGCATCGTCGTCCCCACCACGCACCACCTCCTGATTCCCTTGACGTATGAACCGTGACCACTCCACAGTCGATGTACACACCGTGTACATGCTGGCCCGCCAGCCAACTGCTGTACGCCACGGGGACGCACGAGACCTATGCCGATTCCCTGTTCGAGTCCGCGATGGCCACGATCACCGGCAGTGGATTGACACCCACGAGCGCGTTCTCACGCATCCTGCAGGTGCTGCTTGCCGTGTACTCGGTGGCGGTCTTCGCGACCCTTGCGGGATCACTCGGCGCCTTCTTCCTCCGTGAGGAACGCCCCGGCACGGCGGGCGCGACGCCGGACACTGCGGACACGCCGCGCGACATTGCGGGCACGCCGCCGGACACTGCGGACACGCTGCGCGACCGGATCACCGGCGACGACGGCGGGCGATGAGGCTCCGGAGGAAAGAATATCCTCCTCCGGAGAAGCGCTGGCAACGGTATGAAGCGCATCGGATCCGTGGTGGTAACTGGTCCGCATCGTCGTCCCCACCACGCACCACCTCCTGATTCCCTTGACGTATG
>NZ_KI914819.1:79203-84070 GCF_000520535.1 Arthrobacter sp. H41 | reverse complement strand
GGAGCCGATGGCAGAGGAGGAATCGTCATATGGGTCTTCTGACGTTCAGCATCAACTTCACCCTGGATGGTTGCGTCGACCACCAGGAGGGCATCGCCGACGAAGAGACGCATGCCCACTTCACCCGCCTCATGGACGAGTGCGGCGCAATGCTCTGGGGTCGCACCACCTACGAGATGATGGAGAGCTACTGGCCGGTAGTCGCCCGCGGCGACGAGGACGCGCCGCCAGCGATGCGCGAGTGGGCCCTCAAGCTGGAGGCCAAGCCGAAATACGTGGTGTCGTCCACGCGAAGCGACTTCCCGTGGACCAACAGCCACCACGTCGGCGGTGACCTGCGCACGGCGGTGCAGGAACTCAAGGATGCGACTCCCGGCGGGGTGCTCGTCGGCAGCGGCAAACTCGCGACAGAGCTGGACCGACTGGACCTGATCGACGAGTACACGTTCCTTATCCATCCCATGATCGCCGGGCACGGCCCCACCCTGCACCAGGACGGACTGTCCAGCACCCGACGCCTCGATCTGATCTCGGCGGAGCCGCTCAGCAACGGCGCAGTCGCCATGCACTATCGACGGGCTGCTTGAACCTAGCGACCTACTTCCGCTAGTGGGGGCACTTCGGCATCCCGTGGCCCTTCCAGGTCCCCACGAGGCCAGCGATCCAGCGGACGGACGAGAAGAGCCCGTAGCAGGCGCCGGCGAGGCCCACGGCGACCACGTCCATCGCCCACTGAGCGCCCGTGATCAGACCGGCGACGGCCATCCAGGCCCCGGCGACGACCACGACCACCGGCAGGAGGACGAGGCACATTGCAGCAGCCGCCGACCAGAGCTGACGCGCCTCCAGCTTCGCCGTGGCGGCGATGACCCTTCCGGCCCGCTCGTTCAAGGCGTAGAGGTGCGCCGTCCGCCTACCGGGGCTACTCGGCGAGTGCCGCGATGACTTCCTTCGCAACGTCCTCGCTCGACTGCGGATTCTGGCCGGTGACGAGGTTCTCATCGCGCACGACGACGCTCGCCCACGCGGCCCCGGTCTCGACGATGGCACCCTTCTGGCGGAGTTCGGTCTCGACGAACCACGGCGTGTTCTCGCCGGTTCCGCCGGAAAGCTCTTCCTCGTTGGTGAACACTGTGAGCCGGCGGCCTTCGAAGGCGAAGGTTCCGCCGTCGTCCACCGCGCTCAACAGCCCTGCCGGGCCGTGGCAGAAGGGGGCGATGATCTTGCCCTCGTTGTTGGCGGCGATCAGCAGGCGCCCGAGGTCCTTGTTCGCGTGGAGATCGGCCATGGGACCGTGGCCCCCGGGAAGGACGACGGCGTCGTAGGCGGCGGGATCGACATGGGCGAGGATCCGCGGCGCGGAAAGCTCGTCATCGATCTCCTCGAGGTAGGCGCGGAAGGCCGCTGCCTTCTCCTCCCCGCCGGCCTGCTGTGGGTCGAGGCTCACCTGGTCGACCGTGGGTTTCACGCCGCCCGGTGAGCTGAGCTGGACCGTGTGCCCGGCGTCGCGAAGGGTCCGGTGCGCGACGACGAGTTCCTCGGCCCAGAACCCGGTGGGGTGCGCACTGCCGTCCTTCATGGTGAGGGAATCGGCGGATGAAACAACCATCAGGATGTTGGCCATGGGTGTGCTCCTTCTCAGGCGCGTTCCGAGGATCGCGCCGGTGGGGGAAAGGCTTTCATGAGGGGAACATGCGCCGCGGCGGACCTATTCCGGAGCCACTCTCAGCAGGTCCCACTAGGTCGAAGGAGGTCCCGGTAGGTCCCGGTAGATCCCGGGCATCAGTCACCGTCGCCGTTGATACCACCGGAGACGCTGTCCCACCCGCATGGGGGCAGCGGTTCGGCAACGCCGGTAACGGTTGTTCCGGGCAGGGAGTTACCAGGCCGCAGCGCGGTCAGATTTTTCTCGAAATAGGAGGAGTCGTGCTCTTCGGAGAAGGCAATGACGGCGTTGGCCGGCACTTCCGGACCTGGACCCGTGGGTAGCGTGGGAAGAAGCTGGACGGCCGGGTCCGCCTCCAGGGGACCAACTTCCGTCACGACGATCGGCACTGCCGGGAACTCGGCAAAACTGCTGGCGTCCATGTCGGTCTCCTCGCCGCTGGGGAGTTCAAGTCTAGGGCGGTGACCGGCAGGTGCGTAAGGGTCAAGGGCACGAAAAAGGCCCGCCCGTTGCCGGAGCGGGCCTTTCCGGAAGGATCCTAGCGCGCGTTCTCCAGCTCCTCGTACGTGGCGTCGTCAATGCTGACGTTTCCCGCGCCCATGTTGTCCTCGAGGTGGGCGATCGAGCCGGTTCCGGGAATCGGCATCATCACGGGGGAGCGGCGCAGCAGCCATGCGAGGGCCACCTGTGAGGTACTCGCGTTCAACCGCTCGGCGGCCTCGGCGAGAGGGCCGCCCGGCCGGGCGAGTTCACCCGCCGAGATGGGGGCCCAGGGGATGAACCCGATGCCCTGCTCCGCGGCGTACTCAAGGACATCCTCGGAGGTCCGGTCGGTCAGGTTGTAGCGGTTCTGGACGGTGGAGACCGTGAAGAACTTCCCGGCGGCCTTGAGCTGGTCGACGCTCACCTCGGACAGCCCGAGTGCCTTCACCTTGCCCTCCTGCTGGAGGTCGCGGAGCACGGCGAACTGCTCGTCGGCGTCGACCTTGGGGTCGATGCGGTGCAGCTGCAGCAGGTCCAGCGCATCGACCTTCAGCTTGCGGAGGCTCAGCTCGGTCTGCTGGCGCAGGTACTCGGGCCTGCCGACCGGAATCCACTGGCCAGGCCCGGTGCGGGTGAAGCCCACCTTGGTGGCGACCCGCACGCCGTCGGGGTAGGGGTGAAGCGCCTCGGCGATGATCTCCTCACTGATGTTGGGCCCGTAGGAATCGGCGGTGTCGATGAAATCGACACCGAGTTCAACAGCACGGCGGACGACGTCGACGGCGGTGCCGCGGCTGGCGGGCTCGCCCCAGACGCCGTCGCCCACGATCCGCATGGCGCCGAAGCCCAGACGGTGGACGGTGCCGAGGTCCTTGAGGTCGATCGTGGGGGACACTTCGCGAAGTACATCGATGTTTTCGGTCATGGTTGCGGCAACCGGCAGTTTCGATCCGTTATTCCAGCCACCGTGCGCCGCCTGAATGGTTGCGATTCGGCGGATCCGGCCGGACTCGAGCGCCGCGCGGTCAGCCCAGGATGAAGTTGGCGATGAACAGCAGCGGGATGGACCCTGCCCACACCGCCGTCGTGATGCCAGACCAGCCCTTCAGTGCCGCTGTTCCCTCGAGGCCGGTGAAGCGGGTGACCACCCAGAAATACGAATCGTTGAAGTAGCTGAACACCATGGACCCGGCCGTGCAGGCCAGGGCGGCGAGAAGGGGGTCGATTCCCAGCGTCGTCACCAGGGGCGCAGTGACGGAGGCAGCGGTGATCATCGCGACGGTGCCCGAGCCCTGGGCGATGCGGACCAGGGTGGCGATCAGGAAGGGCACAAGGAAGGCGGGGAGGGGAGTTGCCGCGATGGCTTCGGCCAGGGCGTCACCGACGCCTGAGCTGCGCAGCACCTGCCCGAGCGCGCCGCCCGCACCGGTGATGAGAAGGATGAGCCCTGCGGAGGCTGCTGCTTCGGCGAACCAGCCCTGGACCTTGGTGCGCGGGGTCCAGCGTGGCAGAAGCAGGTAGACGGCGAGCAGGACGCCAATGATCAGGGCCACCACCGGATTGCCGATGAACGCGAAGGGGACCACCCAGGCGGAGGGCTCATAGTCACCGCCGAGCACACCCTGTGCGTTCTGGTCGATGGCACCGGTGACGGTGTTGACCACGATGAGCAGCAGCGGGATGAGCAGGGGAAGCGAGCCGAGGAGGGCACCGACGTGGTGAGGTTTCGCGCCGGCGGGAGGCGTTCCGAGGTCGACGGCGGGATCGTCGGGGGTGAAATCCTCTGCGTCGCTCGTGTGAGCACCGCCGGAGAGTTCATGCGAGCCGCTTCCCTCGGGGCCCCTCTCGAGGTGGCCCGATCCGCTCCGACCCCCGCCCACGGCAACCGCGCCGTACACAGCATGCCGGACCTCCTCCGAAACCGATGATTCGAGCTTCGGGCCCATCCACTTGGCATAGAAGATGACGATCGGGAGGAGGAGGACCGTGAAGACCAGGCCGCCGAGAATGAGAGCCCCGAGGTCGGCTCCGAGGATGCCGGCGACAGCCAGCGGACCGGGAGTGGGAGGGACCATGTGGTGCGTCAGGGTCATGCCGCAGCCGAGTGCCAGCGCCAGGGTGACGTAGCCTGCGCGTTTCACCCGGGCGATGGAGCGCGCCAGCGGGTTCATGATCACGTAGCCGGAGTCACAGAAGACCGGGATGGACACCAGCGCGCCGACACTCCCCATCGCCCACGGCTCGCGGCCCTTGCCGAAGATCCGGAGGAAGGCCAGTGCCAGCGAGTTGGCGGCCCCTGATACCTCGAGGATCTTGCCGATGCCCACACCGAGACCGATGACGATGCCGATCGAGGCGAGGGTGTTGCCGAATCCTGTGGTGATGGCGGTGACGATTTCGAGAGGCGCCTGTCCGGCGACGATCCCGGTCACCAGGGCGGCGATCAGCAACGCCACGAAGGCGTCCAGCCGGGTGCGGAGCACCAGCACGACGATGGTCACGATTCCCAGGGCCAGCGCCAGCAAGAGTTGTACATCCACGGTGATTCACTCCTTGAGGAAAAAACGATGCCCGGGCGGCGTTGCGCGGACATTCCGAGCGCCGTCGGCATTGACGGGTTTAGCGCTGGCTGAAACACTAACACCGGGTATAAGACATCTGACAAGTGTTTCGGGCAAAGAGGCAACCTTTGGAAGTGGAATCGGAACTATTGGCGGG
>NZ_KI914819.1:63892-79103 GCF_000520535.1 Arthrobacter sp. H41 | reverse complement strand
CGAAACCGTTGTTGATCCGGCAATGGTGGCGGCATCGGTGGCAGCATCGGGCCGCATCCTCGTGGTGCTCGACGACGACCCCACCGGCACGCAGTCCGTGGCGGACCTGCCCGTCCTCACCCGCTGGGACGCGGCGGATTTCGCGTGGGCCTTCCGTTTTCGCATCGAGGGTGCTGCCGCCCCGGCGGTCTACGTCCTCACCAATACCCGCAGTCTCGGACCGGAAGAGGCTGCAGCGCGCAACCGGGAAGCCGTGACCAACGCCCTGGTCGCAGCGCAGGAGGCGGGGATCAGGCTCGGCTTTGTGAGCCGCAGCGATTCCACGCTTCGCGGGCACTATCCCTTGGAGCCGGAGGTGATCGCTGCGACTTTGCAGGAGGTCATCGGGGAGGGTACGGACGGCGTCGTCATCGTTCCGGCTTTTCCGGATGCGGGGCGGATCACCATCGGGGGGATCCACTACATGAGGGGCGGAGCGGGCGGCCTGACACCCGTGGCGGAGACCGAATTCGCGGCCGATGCCACGTTCGGCTATTCCCATTCCGAGCTCGCCCGCTATGTGGAGGAAAAATCGGCAGGGCGCATTCCTGCGGCCGACGTCATCGTGCTGGATCTCGGTATCGTCCGCGGCGGAGCGGTAGGCATCGCGGACGCACTCACGGACGCTGTCGATTCCGCCCCGATCGTGGCCGACGTCGTGACCGAGAATGACCTGCGCGCCCTTGCCCTCGGCCTGGCGGAGTCCGAAAGCCGCGGGAAGAAGCTGCTGTATCGCGTGGGACCGCCCTTCGTCCGCGCGCGGATCGGGCAGCGTGAGCGGGAAGCACTCACCGCGGAGGACGTGTTCCCCGCCGGAAGCCGGGCATCGAAAGCAGGCGGGCTCGTGGTCGTGGGTTCCCATGTGGGCGTCACCACGCGGCAGCTCGCCGCACTGACCAGCCGGCATCCGAACGCCACGACGGTAGAACTCGCGGTGGAGGACCTGCTGGATGCGGCGCTCGCCGAAGCCCGACTCGAAGAGACGGTCGCCGACGTCGTCGCGGCCCTTGGTGCCGGGGACGTCATCCTGCACACCAGCAGGCTGCTGGTGAAATCGGACGATCCCGCCGAAAGCCTGCGGATCGCCAGGGTGGTCTCGGCCGCGGTGGTGGCGGTCGTCCGCCGGACGCTCGCTGCGGCACCGCCGCGATTCGTGATCGCCAAGGGCGGCATCACCTCCTCCGATGTTGCCGCGCATGGTCTCGCCATCCGGCATGCAGTGGTCCGGGGGCCCATGCTCCCCGGCATCGTGTCGCTGTGGGAACCGGTCGACGGACCGGCGCAGGGCATTCCCTACGTCGTCTTCGCGGGCAATGTGGGCGATGACGATTCCCTGGTGGACGTTGTCCGAAAACTCAGCTCCGCCTTCCAGCCGTAATTCGCCACGAAAGAAGGACCGTCCACATGCATGGCTCGAAGGAGAGCAGTAACTACACGGTCGCCGTCCTCGGACTCGGGGCGATGGGACTGCCCATTGCGGGACGGCTCGCCGGCAGGTTCACCGTTCACGGCTACGACATCAACGCCGGACGGCGGCAACTTGCCTCGGACGCCGGCGTCACCGCCCATCCATCGGCCCGCGGCGCGGCCGCCGGGGCGAACGCCGTCCTCCTCGCGGTCCGGAACGCTGAACAGTTGCGCGCGTCCCTGTTCGGCGACGACGGAGTCGCCGCGGTCCTGGAACCGGGCGCCGTCGTCATTGTGACCAGCACTGTGGGACGCGAGGTCATCCCGGGCATCGTCGAGCAGCTGTCCGGATTCGGAGTGAAGCTGGTGGATGCGCCGTTGTCCGGTGGACCGCAGCGCGCCGGGGATGGCGACCTGCTCATTGTGGTGGGCGCGGAGCCGGTTGTGATTGCCGAAGTGCGGCCCGTTCTCGATCGCCTTGCTTCGACACTCACGGTGGTCGGGGACAAGCCCGGGGATGGGCAGGCGCTGAAGACGGTCAACCAGTTGCTGTGCGGCGTCCACATCGCCGCCGCCGCCGAAGCGCTGGCCCTGGCCGATGCGCTGGGCCTTGATCAGGAAAAGGCCCTCGCCGCCCTCGAGGCCGGTGCTGCAGGCTCCTTCATGCTGTCCAACCGCGGTCCGCGTATCCTCGAGGCCTATACGGCGGACGGGGCGGAGGTCCTGAGCAGGCTCGACATCTTCGTCAAGGATCTGGGAATCGTGGGGGACGCGGCGCGTTCCGCAGGGCTCGCCGCGCCGGTTGCGGCAGCCGCAGAGCAACTCTTCCTGCTGGGTCAGGCGCAGGGCTTCGGCCTGGCCGATGACTCCTCGGTCATCCGGGTGGTGGCTCCGGGAAAGCGCGCCACCCAGGGGGAGGATGGTCGTGGGCCGGAAATCACTGGTTGAGTCGGTTGCCGAGGATCTCTTCGAACGCATCCTCGGGGCCGAGATCGCACCGCACGAACCGTTGCCCCCGGAGGCACAGCTGGCGCAAGCGTCCGATGTCAGCCGGTTGACTGTCCGGGAAGCCCTGAAGACCCTGCAGGCCCAAAACATCGTGTACGTGCGGCGAGGCCTCGGCACCTTTGTGAATCCGCCGGACCAGTGGACCGGCCTCGAGGCGATCCTCACGGCGGCGTCGCGCGGCATCGCCTCCAACCAGGCCGCACTGCGTCTACTCGAGGTGCGGCGGATGGTGGAGACCGGTGCTGCCGAACTGGCCGCGAAGCATGCCACCCCAGCCGACCTGCAGCAGATGGAAATTGCGAACCGCGGCCTGGAAGCCGCCCATGCCGCGCAGGATCTCGACGCGGTGACCGTCGCCGACCTCGCCTTCCATGACGCCGTGTTCCGCGCCTCCGCCAATCCGTTCGTCCCTGTTCTGCTGGGCCAGTTGGCGCAACTCCTCTACGTGATGCGGCGGGAGACGTCAGCCTTCCCCGAGGTGCAGCGCCACGCGATCAAGCATCACGGCCTGATTCTGGACGCCATCGCGTCCCGGAGCCAGGAAGCCGCGCGCCTGGCCATGGACGCGCATATCAACCAGACGTACGAAGACTATGAGCACTACATCAGCAGGCAAGATCACACCCCTTCAGGAGATGGCTAACATGACCGAGACCTCCGTATCCCCCGCATTTCCCACCGAACGCACAGCGGTCCTCACCGGCGCTGCCTCGGCCCGCGGGATCGGACGAGCGACCGCGGACCTCCTCGCCGCCCAGGGGTGGTGCATTGCCATCCTGGATATCGACGGCGACGCCGCCGCGCGGGCCGCGGAAGAGATTGCCGGCAAGCATGGCGTCCGGGCCCTCGGCGTCCGTGCCGACGTCTCCGACCAGGAATCGGTGGATTCGGCCATCAGCAGCGTGGAGGAATCTCTGCCCCCCGTAGTCGCACTGGCCAACATCGCCGGCATCAGCTCTCCCGTCGAATTCATGGACGAGACCAAACAGGGATGGGAACGCGTCTTCGCCATCAACATGACCGGTACCTTCCTGGTCACGCAGAGGGTGCTCTCCGGCATGATCGACCGGAAACTCGGCCGGGTGGTCAGCATTTCCTCCATCTCCGCGCAGCGCGGCGGCGGTACCTACTCCAAGGTGGCGTACAGCGCCTCGAAGGCCGGAATCATCGGCTTCACCCGGGCCCTTGCCCGCGAGATGGGGGAACACGGCATCACGGTGAACTGTGTTGCGCCCGGCCCGGTGGACACCGACATCATGGGCGGTGCGCTCAGCGATGACCGGAAGGAGGCGATGTCACAGGACATCCTGGTGGGCCGGGTGGGGACGGTGCGCGACATCGCCGCCCTGTTGGTGTTCCTGATGGGCGAGGACGCCGGGTTCATCACCGCGGCCACCTATGACATCAACGGCGGGCTGCAGATCTCCTGACGCCTGAAGCCTCGATTCGACCCGTGAGGGTCAGATGACGAGGGACAGTGCGAGCGCGACCATCACCACGGCGATGCCGGCGTCGAGGACCCGCCACGCGTTGCGGCGTTTGAACAGGGGAGTCAGGTAACGGGCTCCCACGCCGAGAGCGGTGAACCAGAGGATGCTGCCGAGGACGGCGCCGACGGCGAACCACCACTTTCCGGGCGTTCCATGCGTGCTGGCCAATGAGCCCAGAAGCAACACGGTATCCAGGTAGACGTGAGGGTTCAGCCAAGTGAGTGCGAGGCACGTCCCGAGTGCCGCCTGCCACGACCCTCTTCCACGCCCGTCGGCGACGTCGAGTTGTTCACCCTTCAATGCCCGCACGGCCGCCAGGACCGCATAGCCCATCAGGAACGCCGCTCCTGCCCACCGGACGACCTCGAGCAGGACTGGTGCCCGTTCGATTGCTGCACCGAGTCCGCCGACGCCGAGCACGATCAGCACTGCGTCCGACAGTGAACACACCGCAACCACCAGGATGATATGAGAGCGGTGCAGGCCCTGGCGGAGGACGAACGCATTCTGGGAACCGATCGCGATGATGAGGGTCAGGCCGGAGATGAGGCCGGTTGCAGCAGAAAGGAGCACTCCACCAAGATATGCGGCAGTTCTTCCTAAGACCATCTCAACTTTCTTAGGTCTGATAAGAAGGGCTAATGAAGGACATCGACCCCCACCAGGCCAGAACCCTTGCCACCATCGTCACCGCGGGCAGCTTCGAGGCCGCTGCGGCTCACCTCTCGGTCACGCCTTCCGCCGTGAGCCAGCGCATCCGTGCCCTGGAGATCGCCGTCGGCCGTCCTGTCCTTCGGCGCACCCGTCCGGCCGAGCCCACCGACGCCGGGCAGGCGATAGTGCGTTTCGCCCGGCAACTCGAATTGCTCTCGGCGGACCTCGCGGTCGACCTGACGGAAGTGGACCAGGCACCGCGGCAGCGGCTCACGATCGTCATCAACGGCGACTCCCTCCACACGTGGGCGCTTCGGGCTCTGGTGCCGGTCGCGGAGACACTGCAGTTGGAGATCCTGCGCGAGGACCAGGAACATTCACTGGACCTCCTCCGCAGCGGCGCAGCAGCAGCAACGATCACTTCGATCGCGAAACCGGTCCAGGGGTGCTCATCCCACCCCCTGGGCATCATGCGCTACATCCCGGTCTGCACGCCTGCGTTCCTGCGCACCTGGTTCAGCGAGGGGGCAACGCCGGCCACCCTCGCCCACGCCCCCGTGATCGTCTTCGACCGCAAGGACGACCTCCAGGATCAATACCTCCGGACCCTCACGCACCGCACGCTCACCCCTCCCCGGCATTACGTGCCGGCGGCACAGGAATTCGCGCAGGCCATTCGGTTCGGCATGGGTTGGGGGCTCATCCCCGAAATCGAACTGGGCGAGGACCCTGCACGGGATCACCTCGTGCCCCTGGACGTCGATGGTCACATCGACGTCCCCCTGCACTGGCAGCAATGGCGACACAGCTCGACCGCACTCGACGCTGTCGCTGCAGCAATCCGCACGGGAACGACCATTCTCCGCCGACCCGTCTAGCTGGCGTGGCCCGGCAGGCCTACACGCCGAAGTGTGTTTCGGCGGCTGCGCTGGTGGCCGCCCGGACGATGCTTTCGGCGACGACACGGAGCTTCACGTTCCGGTGGCTGGAGGCCTCCCGGAGGATCTCGATGGCTTCGAGCTGCGTGCACCGGTTCTGCGCGATGATGATCCCGACGGCGATGTCGATATTGGTCCGCGATTCCATCGCCGACTTCAGGTTCGCTGCCGCGTCCTGGTACTTCGACATCTGCAGTGCGAGTTGCAGGGCGCTCGACGCTTCAGCGGCGTATTCCTGCACGTGCCCGACAACCTCGGGAGTGAAGACTCCGGGCTCCTTTGCGTACAGGTTCACTGCCGCCCCGCCGTCGTCGTCCCTCAGCAGCGGAACGCCGAGTGCCGAGTAGTAGCCGCGGTCGCTGAGGGCACTGAGATATTCACGCCAGCGGGGGTCCGTCCGCGTGTCCTGAATGACGTTGACGTTACCGGTATTCACGGCATCGAGGCAGGGTCCGTCACCGTATCCGTACTGGACCTCGTCGAGCTCCTTCGCCTCCATGCTGCTGCTCGCGACCGTGGTGGCCCTATTGCGCTGCTTCAAGGTTATTCCGCACATCACAGTGACCGCGGGCTCAAGAATCTTGGACGTGTGCACGGCGAACGCCTCGAGGAAGAGATGGATGTCGTCGGACCCGAGGATGAGGTGCTGCAACTTGCCGGCAACTGAACCGCCGGCATTCATTTCTGTCATCCCCACAGCTTACGGAAAAATCACATCCCTCAACTAAAGGGCCGGAGAAGGTCGGCGATGGCAGTGAAACCCAGCCGCTCGGCGTTCTGAAGTGCAGTGTTGCCTTCGGCGTCCCGGATCCCCGGGTCGGCTCCGGCATCCAGCAGCTGCCGCACCACCTCACGCTGGTTCGGCCCGCCATCATTGAGGAGGATGGCCTCCTGGAGGGCGGTCCAGCCGAGGTTGTTGACGTGGTTCACGTCGGTGCCGGCAGCGATCAGGATCCGTACAGTCTCCACGTATCCGTGTTCGCTCGCCGGAATCAGAGCTGTTCCCCCATAGCGGTTGGTGCTCCGCACGTCGGCTCCGGCGGCCAGGGTCAGCTGCAGGACTTCGTTGAATCCCTCCGCCCCGGCGTACAGGAACGCTGAGTCCTGAAGGACGTCCCTGGCGTTGACGTTCCCACCGCTGTTGATCAGTTCCCGGACGCGCACCGGATCATTCGCCTTGGCTACGAGGATCAGCCGGCGGTCCAGTTCCGCCTGTTCCTCCGCGGAGCGTGGCGCGGGCTGGGCGGCAGCCGACGGCGATGCAGTGGGCGAGGGCAAGGCTGACGGCACGTCCGACGGCGGGTTCGACGGCACGTTCGACGGCGGCGGGTTCGACGGCGGCGCAGTCGGCACCGCGACGGGCGGAGACCCAGCGCCGGGAGGTGAGCTCTCCGCCGTCGTCCCGGCGGGGGTCTCCTCCAGCGAGAAGGAACCTTCACTTCCCGGCGCGCACCCGGACAGCGCCAGGCCCGCGAGAAGGCCTGCCGCAGCCAGAACCGACCCGGCACCCGTAGATCGGGCGCCGGGTCGGCATGCATTCTGCAACACGGTCATCAAGGAGAAACTACCCTCCTGCGCCGGTGACTGCAGCGGCTCCGGCTGCTGCGCAGGCTTCATCGAGCCTGCCGTCCGGGGCGCCACCCACCCCAATGCCGGCTACTGAGACGCCGTCGACCTTCAGCGGTACGCCGCCGGGCAGGAACAGGGTTCCGGGGAGATCGTCGATGCCCGGGCCGTTGCCGGTGATGCGCTGGGCGAGTTCGCTCGTGGGTGCTCCTAAGGCCGCGGCGGTGTAGGCCTTCCGCTTCGCGGACTCGATAGTGTGTTCCGCAGCGTTGTCACCGCGGAGCAGCGCCTGGACGGTGCCGAAGCGGTCCACCAGTGCGACGGTGACGAACGGCAGGTTGTCCGCCTGGCACTTCGCAAGGGCTGCGCCCACCGCATCGGCTGATGCGCCGACCGTGATCCGGTTCTGGGCCACCACGGATTCCGAGCCCGGCTGAATGTCAGCTGCGGGAGCGGGAGCGGGAGCGGGAGCCGACCCAGCGGCCGGGGCGGCCGGCGGCGTTGCCGTGGCAGCGGCACCGACTCCCGCGGTCAGCAACAGTGCTCCGGTGGCGAGGGTGGCGAAAACCTGATGGGACTTCTTCATGACATTCTCCTTGGGTGGTCCTGCGTTTCGCTGTCCCTCCATGCTCGTGGACTGCAGTTCCTCATGCCTCGGGCATCTGTCGGTCCCGGGCTCAGCCATTGTGGTGGCGGTATCAACCGAATGGATGAGGAAGTCCTGACGGCCGGGCCCCTAGGATGGTGGCAGCGCCCCACGTCGACTGGAGCTTCATGCCTGCCGCAGCCACCCCGCCCCCAGTGCCGGGCGATCGTCCGGAGCTCGGCCGGATCGACGCCGTCGTTCACCTGAGTTTCGCCGTGCTCATGGTGACGTCCGGGGTCCGGTACGTGCTTCGGCACAGCCCCGCCGACAATGTTCCGGTGCTGGTGCTCGCAGGAGCGGTGTGCGCCCTGTACGCCGGGATCGCCGTGCTCGCTCAACGCCGGCGGCCCTGGACGCCCTGGGTGTTCGCCCTCGTGGCGGGCTGGTCGGCGCTGGTGATCCTCGCGCCCAGTTTCGCCTGGTGTTCGCTTGCCGTGTTCTTCCTCTGCCGCGCCGCTTTCAGCGGTTGGTCCGCGTACCTTGCCGGGGGTGCGACGGCGGTGTCCACAGCCGTCGGGCTTTTCCGCCTGAGTGGCTCCACCGACCTCGCGATGCTGCTGGGGCCACTGGCCGCCGGAGTGCTGCTGACGCTGATCTATGACCGGATCGAGCACGATGCAGCCCTCCAGCGACAGCTTGCCGCGGAGGTCTCGGACGCGCAGCAGCAGTTGGCGGTCAGTGCGCGCGATGCCGGAGTTGCTGCCGAGCGTGAGCGCGTGTCCCGCGAAATCCATGACACGGTGACCCAGGGACTTGCCTCCGGCGTGCTCCTGCTCGAAGCCGCACTGCGGTCCTGGCCCGATCCTGCGGCCCGCGGAGACATCGGCAGGGCAGGATCCCTGCTGCGTCAGAACCTCGCCGACACGCGCAGTCTGGTGCACGAACTCTCCGTACCGGGAACCGACGCGCCGCTGGCGGAGGCACTCCTCGAGGCAGCGTCGCTTTACCTGGAGAGCGTCCAGCTGAGGGTCACCGGTGAGGCGCGCCCGGTTCCGGCCGACGTCCGGCATGCGCTGCTTCGGGTGACACAAAGTGCCGCAGCCAATATCAGGCTCCATGCCGCTGCCGGAAATGCCAGCCTGACCCTCGGGTACCTTCCGGGCACGGTGACCCTCGACATCTACGACGACGGCTGCGGCTTCGACCCCGGGGCCCTTGCCGAGCCCTCGGAGAGCGGAGGGTACGGCCTGCGGGCCATGCGCCAGCGCGTGGAACAGCTGGGCGGCGTCTTCGCGGTGGAAAGCGCTCCGGGTGAAGGGACGATCGTGGCAGCACAGCTCCCGGTTCCCGCTACTGGGCCTGCGCAGCGGGCGGAAGCGCGGGGGGAAGCCCGGGTGGAAGCACCATGACGATCTCCGTCCTCCTGGTGGATGATCACCTGGTGGTCCGCACGGGGCTGCGGGCGCTGCTGGGAACCCAACCCGACTTCGACGTCGTCGCCGAAGCCGCCTCCGGGGAGGATGCCCTTGCCGCGGTGGAGCGCAGTTCCCCGGACGTGGTGATGATGGACCTTGCCATGGGCGCAGGCATGGACGGCATCGAGGCGATTCGGCAGCTGCGTCGGCGTACCCCGCGGCCAGCGATCCTGGTATTCACCACCTACGATTCCGATGCCGACATTGTTCGCGCCGTCGACGCCGGGGCGATGGGCTATCTCCTCAAGGACGCTGACCCGGAGGAAATTTTTGCCGCTATCCGCGGTGCCGTCCAGGGCAGGAGTTTCATGAGCGCGCCCGTTGCGTCGCGACTGTTCCAGCAGCTGAGGAACCCCGGCGAGGTCCTCACCCCGCGGGAGGCTGAACTGCTCAGTCTGCTCATCGAGGGACTCAGCAACCGTGAGCTGGGTAAGCGCCTCTTCATCTCCGAGGCCACAGTCAAGACCCATCTTGCCCACATCTACGCGAAGCTCGGTGTCGACACCCGTGCTGCGGCAATTGCCACCGCCCTCCGCAGGGAAGGCATGCGCTAGGCTGCGGCGCTGCCCAGGAGCTGATAAGGCGCTGACAATGTGCTGCCGCGCGCTGCCCAGATGCTCCCGGTCGATCGCCGCCGGGTCCCGTTTCCCGCCCCGCGAGTCAGCCCGGATCAGCCACCTTCGCCCGGGCCGCTTGAACGGCGGCGTGTGCTTCCGTGGCCTCCTCGGCGGACTCGTGCCGATGGCGTTCGGCCTCCCGGGCCTCTTCCTCCACGCCGTCGAGCTCACCGCCGAGGGCCGCCAGGCGCTCCTGCAGGTCCCCGATCGACGCCTTGATGCCCTCCCGCGTGACGCCGACCCGGTCCGCGCGGGACTCCGCCTTCCTGGCGGCATCATCCGCCTGCTGTGCTTCGGCTTCGGCCCGGCCGAGGTCCGCGCGGGCCTGCTCGAGCAGGCGGAGCTGCTCGGCGGAACCGGATTCGCCAGTGCCGGACTGCTTTTTCCGGTTCCCCGCTGTGCCGGTTGCAGCGTCCGGTGTGACGCCATTGGAGGATGGCTCGAACGGGCCACCGACAGCTCCCTCAACGGCAACAGGCTCCCAGCCCGAGACCTCCAGGGCGCGCACGAGGCGGGCGGTGAGGACGGCGGCCGCCGCGGCGGGNATCGCCGCCCGCAGCGTCGCCTCCACCTCGCCGAGGGCAGCCGGGCCGACGTCGTACCCGACCTCCCCGGCGACGTCGAGACTCTGCCCGGCCACCGCAGCCAACAGGCGCTGCCGCTGCTGGCCGAGCGCGTGGAGTTGCGCACGGTCGCTGCCCTCCTGCGCCTCGCGCAGTGACCCGCCCAGCTCGATCACCTGCTCCACCTCGCCGCGCCGGTGGGTCACCAGCAGATTGACGAGCCAGGCCGCCGTCGATGGCTTCGGAAGCTTCTTCAGCAATGCGGCGAGGTCCTTCTGGCCGGAACGGGAGGCCTCCGCTGCTCGGTCATTGCGCGCGCGGGTGAACTGGTCCAGCGGCAGCGCATACAGTTCAGTGGCGATGGTGCCGAAGTCCATGGGATCCTGCCGGTCGGAACTACACGTGTGGTGACGGGCTACTGGGGGGTGCCCAGCGTACCGCCGGATCATGCGTCGGCGGATTGCCTCCTGCGGTAGGCGACCATATTGACGCGGTTGGCGCACCGGACGCTGCAGAAGCGTTTCGAGCGGTTGCGGGACAGGTCGAGAAGCAGTCCCGAGCAATCGTCGGCGTCGCAGACGCGCAGCCGCTCGGTTTCGGCTGCGCGGATGACATCAACCAAGGCAAGGGCCATTTCGAGCCGGATCCGGGTCGCAAGCGGAGCATCGGGCGCGGCTGCATGGAGATGCCAGTCGAGTCCGTCGTGGCGGGCCAGTCGTGGCAGGACCTCGCCGCTTTCCAGCAGGGCATTGACCTCGGACACCATGCTGTCGCGGTCCAGCGCCCAGATGCGGCGAAACTCCTGGCGCACGCCCACCATGGCGGCCAGTTCCTGATCATCGCCGTCGATGCGTCCGGAAAAGCGATGATCCGCAATCAGCGCGGCGAGCTGCTGCTGCGTGGTGAGTTCGTCCTCGCCTGACGTGGACGCCGCAGGATCGGTGTTGGCGAGGGCGACGCCGAATTCGAGGACATCTTCCGTGTCATAGGCAAAATGCACTTGACCCCTTATCCGATCGGCTCTATTGTCAGTGTCATAGCTCTATTGAACCATTACGCAGCGTAAGCTGTGAAAGGGGTACCGCCATGATCAGCGCACTCTACGTCCTCACCCTCATCACCGTTTTCGCTGGCATCGGCAGGCTCTCCATTCCGCGGCGGGAGCGAGCCCCGCTCAGCACCTGGACCCTCCGGGACGTGTACTTCAACGTTCGGCGGGGCCTCGCGGTGGTCTCCGGTTACGGTCCTCCGGACCCGGCATCGATGCATGCAGGACAGCCGCTCGGGGACAGCTCACCGGGCCGGTGACGTGCGGGCCGGTGACGTGCGGGCTGGTGGCCCGCGATTCGGTGACGCGCGGACACGAACTGTCCGCTCGCGGACTCAGGCACGAAAGCGGTCGAGTTCCCCGGTCAGCTCCCACGTTCCCACAGCCCTTGCCTTGTAGATGGCGGGGTTGTGCGAGGCAATGGTGCGGGCGTTGCGCCAGTGCCGGTCGAGTCCGCGCTCGGTGGACACGGCCGAAGCGCCACCCACCTCGAAGAGCCGGGACGTTGCGTTGAGTACCTGTCCGATGACGCTCACCTGCGCCTGGTAGACAGCAATTTCCGCTTCGCCGACGGCGTCCCGCAGCACGCCGGCACCGGCCCCCTCGGTGAGGACACCCAGCGCCTTCTCGAGCTCCCGTGCCGCAGCGCTGACCGAGGCTTCGGCGGAAAAGGCGAGGCTCGAGACCTCACCGATCACCTGCTGCACCTGCGGGTCCTCGGCGGGCACCGGCGACGTCGCATTGACGTACGTGCGCATGCGCGGCGCAACGAAGGCGACGACGTCGTTCGTTGCCGCCCGTGCTATTCCTGCCAGTGACGCCACCAGGACCAGCTGGAAGAAGGCGTGCACGTGGCTTGGTTGGTTTCGAACGAAGGGCCGGACGTCGGCGGGATCAACGCGGGCCCTCCGGAACACGGTG
This sequence comes from Arthrobacter sp. H41, assembly GCF_000520535.1. GTDB lineage: Bacteria > Actinomycetota > Actinomycetes > Actinomycetales > Micrococcaceae > Arthrobacter_D. The sequence goes on along the minus strand of NZ_KI914819.1, from coordinate 66,791 downwards.
GTGCCGCTGCCGGTCAGCTTCTGGCCGAATCCGGTCCAGTCATCGCGGCATTCCACGCCGGGCGCACCGGCAGGGACGGCGTAGGAGACCCGTTCGCCGTCGGAGACCGCGCTGCCGGCAATCCAGTCCGCGAAGATGCTGCCGGTGCTGTAGTACTTGGTCCCGTCCAGCAGCAGGTCGCCGCCCACGGCGGAGATGGTGGTGCTGATGTCCTCGAGCGATGTGCCGGTCAATTCACTCGAGGCGTTGCCGATCATCGCGCCCCCCGCGATGACGGGGAACCAGCGCTCGGCGCGAGGACCGTCGTCGTCGAGCAGGAGTCCTTCCACGAAGGCGAAGTGCCCGCGCCAGAGCTGGGTGAGGTTCGAATCAGCGGTAGCCAGCCGCGTCAGGAGCAGGAAGAGCTGGGGAAGGGAGGCACCCAGCCCGCCACGGTGCTGCGGAACGCGCAGCGCTCCGAAACCGGCCGTCTTCAGTGCCTGGACCTCGGCGCGGGGAAGTGTCCGCTGCACTTCCCGCTGTGCCGCGCCGGCAGCGATGTCGTCGAAAAGTGGGCCGAACCGGGCAAGTAACTCCTGATCGGTCGGAGAAACCGTAGCGGTTGCTGTTGTGGTCATCGAGGATCTCCTAAACCGAGGCCGAGGCAAGGGCCCGGGCATCGAGGTTTGCTCCTCCGCGGTACCGGGCGCCCGGATGGGAGTCGAAAAGCCGCGCATTGCCGGCGCCGAAAAGCCGCTCGCGCAGGGTGCCCTCCTCGTAGGAAGTGCGGTAGAGCCCGCGGCGCTGGAGTTCAGGCACCACGTGCTCCACGAAGTCCTCGGCAGTGCCGGGGGTGAGGAACTGCCGCAGGTTGAACCCGTCGAGGTCCGTCTCGCGGACCCACCGTTCAATCTCGTTGACCACCTCCACCGCCGTGCCGACAGCAAAGAACGGGCCACGGTCGAACCGCGTCACCTGTTCCAGTGCCTGGCCCACCGTACTGCCGGCCGGCAGGCGGCGGTTGCTGGGCTGCCGGTCCCGCCCGGGACGGTTCTCCCGGGCGAGGATGTCCTCGACGAGTTCACTGGGATGGTAGGCGGCGAGGTCGACGCCGCCCCCTCCCTGGTGGGCAAGGTAACCCTCCGCGCTTGAGAGCTTCCGAAACTCCTCAGCCTTCCGCTGTGCGTCCTTATGCGTTTTCCCCACAATGACGACGGCGCTCGCAAAGGTCTTGATGTGGTCCCGGGATCGGCCGTTCGCTTCGGCGAGGCGCCTCAGGTCGGCCACGTTGTCGCGGTACGCCGCAAGGTTGGTGCCACCCACGAAGACCGCCTCGGCGTGTTTGGCCGCGAAGGCCTTGCCCGCGACCGAACTGCCGGCCTGGAAGAGGACGGGGGTCCGCTGGAGGGACGGTTGGGCCAGGTGCGGCCCGGCCACCGAGAAGTGGGGCCCCTCGTGGTTGATGTACCGGACCTTCGTGGGGTCCGTGTAGATACGACGCTCGCGGTCCTGCACCACGGCGTCGTCGTCCCATGATCCCTCCCACAGCTTGTAGAGGACATCGAGGTATTCGTGGGCGATCTCGTAACGGCGGTCATGTTCCACCTCGTCAGGCAGCCCGAAGTTCCGGGCCGCGTTGGGCAGGTAGGAGGTCACGATGTTCCAGCCGAAGCGCCCCTTCGTGAGGTGGTCCAGCGTCGAGGCGCGGCGTGCGAAGGCGAAGGGCGGCTCATAGGTGGTGGAGAAGGTGGCGGCGAAACCGAGATGTTTCGTGGCCGCTGCCATCGCCGGGATGATCAGCAGGGGGTCATTGCTCGGAATCTGCACGGCCTCGCGAAGCGCCGTCCCAGGTCCTGCGCGGTAGCCGTCGTATGTTCCGACGACGTCGGCGAGGAACACCGTGTCGAAGAGCCCGGCCTCGAGGAGCTTGGCTTCCTCGACCCAGAAGTCGAGGTCGTTGAAGCGGTGGCGGTTGTTCTCCGGGTGGACCCACAAACCGTGCGAGATGTGTCCCACGCAGTTCATTTCGAAGAGGTTGAAGGCGATCTGCTTGCTCATGACGGGACCTGCTCCTTGGTGGAAAAAAGGGGGGTGGGAAGCTGGGGGATGGCGCCCAGCAGTTCGCGCGTGTACGCCTGCTCGGGCTCGAGGAAGACCCGGTCGATGGGACCGGATTCCACCACCGCGCCGTCCTTCATCACCAGCACGGTGTCAGCGATGTGGTGGATGACGCCGAGGTCGTGCGAGATGAAGAGGTAGCTCAGGGAGAACTCCTGCTGCAGATCGGCGAGGAGGTCGAGGATCTGCGCCTGCACCGAGACGTCCAGCGCGGAGACCGGCTCGTCGCAGATGAGGATCTCGGGCTCGGCAGCCAGTGCGCGGGCGATGGCGACGCGCTGGCGCTGGCCGCCCGAAAGCTCGATGGGCCTGCGCTGCTGCTCGTCGGTTCCCAGCCGGACCAGGCCGAGAAGCTCGCTGATCCGTGCTGCCCGGGCGGCACGGGGGACATCCGCGGCCAGGAGCGCTTCGCCGATGATCCTGCCGACGGTATGCCGAGGATCGAAGGAGCTCAGGGGATCCTGATAGATCATCTGCACGGATCGTCGGGCGGCGCGGTTCCCGGACCGTGCCAGGTCCTCCCACGGTGTGCCGTGCAGGAGCACGCTGCCGGAATCGGGTCTCTCCACGCCGAGCACTATGCGGGCCGCCGTGCTCTTGCCGGAGCCGGATTCACCGACGATACCGAGCGTGGTGCCGCGCTCGAGCGAGAACGACACTCTGTCCACGACCGTGCGGTCCACGCGGTCCGGGCCCGGAAAGGTCTTGGTGATGTCCGTTGCCGACAGGATGGTGCGGCGTTTATTGCCGCCGACCTGCCCGTCGGTGCGTGGAGCGGACGGGCTGCCAGCGGGCTGGGCGG
>NZ_KI914819.1:53911-63792 GCF_000520535.1 Arthrobacter sp. H41 | reverse complement strand
CCGCCGAGCCGCGAGCCGCGTGACGCGGCTGAGGGGATCGACGCCAGGAGTTCGAGGGTGTAGGGGTGCTGCGGATCCTGCAGCACCTGCTGGGTGGACCCCTGTTCAACGATCTCGCCGTTGCGCATCACGGCGATCCGGTCCGCGAGGCCGGCCACCACCGACAGGTCGTGGCTGACCACGAGCATGCCCATGGAACCGGTCTTCAGCCGATTCAGCAGGCGCATCACCTGCGCAGCCACCGTGGCGTCGAGTGCCGTCGTCGGTTCGTCCGCGATGAGGAATCCCGGGCCCGCGGCGATCGCCGAGGCGATCAGCGCCCGCTGCCGGAGGCCGCCGGACAACTGATGCGAATACTGCAGGGCCCTCAGCCCGGGCTCGGGCACACCCACTTCTGCGAGCAGCTCGAGGACGCGTGCCTGCCGGGCAGCCTTTCCGAGGTCGGTGTGGAGTTTCAGCGCTTCGCCCACTTCGTCACCGATGCGTCGCAGTGAGTCGAGTGAGGAGAGGGCGTCCTGGAGGACGAAGCCGATGTGCCTGCCGCGCACCGACTTCCACTCGCGTTCGCCCCAGCCGCGGTTGTCCTCACCCCGGAAGGAGACGGCGTCGGCCCGGAGGCGCGCCTGCGGCCCGGTCAACCCCACCAGTGTGCGTGCCGTCACTGATTTCCCTGAGCCCGACTCGCCGACCAGGGCGAGGCATTCGCCGGCATGGACGGCGAGGGATACGTCCCGGAGCACGGTGCGCGGGGCGCGTCGCGGACCGAAGGAAACGCTGAGGTTCCTCACTTCGACGATGGGAGTTCCAGTCATGAGCTTGTCCTTCCTTCGGAACGGCGGCGCAGCTCACGGCCGACGACGGTGATCGCGAGGACGGTTCCCACGAGGAACGCGGCCGGCAGCGTGATGAGCCAGGGTGCGTTGGAGATGAAGTTCCGCCCCACGGAGAGCATGGCTCCCCATTCGGGTGCGGGTGGGGGAGTGCCGAGGCCCAGGAAACTGAGCGAGGCACCCGCGCCGATGGCGGACCCCACCCCGATCGTGGCCAGGACGAGCACCGGTTTCACGACATTGGGCAGCACGTGGTGCAGCAGGACATTCCAGCGAGGGAAACCCAGCACGCCCGCCGCCTCCACGTATGCCGCCCGCCGCACCAGGTGGGCCTGGGTTCGGGTGATGCGGGCGTAATAGGCGATGCTGCCCGCGCCGATCGCCAGGATGGCGTTCTCGGTACCCCCGCCGATGATGCCGATGACCACCAGCGCCAGGATGATCTCCGGTACGGCGAGGGTGACGTCGAGGAAGCGCATCACCGAAGCCTCGACGAAGCGTTTGCTCAGGCCCGCGAAGAGGCCGAGGAGCGTCCCGCCGACGAGCCCGATCGCCGTGGCGCCGACTCCGATGTACAGGGAGGTCCGGGCTCCGTGCACGATCCTCGAATAGACGTCCGCCCCGGACTCGTCGGTGCCGAACCAGTGCGCGGCGCTCGGCGGGCGGAAGCTCTCGGCAGGGTTCACGGAATAGGGGTCGGTGGACGCCAGGACGTTCGGGGCCGCGACGGCGAGGGCGAGCCAGGCGAGGAATCCGACGGCGAGGATGAGGCCGGGCCGGAAGCGCCGCCGTCGGCCGGGCCGTGCGCGGCCCCGCGGTACCGCGGCCGGGACCTCCTGCGCGGCCTGGACTGCCGGTGCCGTACCCGGTCGGAGGTCGATACTCATGCGGTTACCACCCTTGGATCGATGAGCGTGTACAGGAGGTCGACTGCGAGGTTGACCACCACGTACACGGCTGCGGAGAGCAGAACGACGCCGATGATCACGGGCAGGTCCTTCTCGTACACGGAGGCGAGCGCAAGACTTCCGACGCCCTGCCTGCTGAAGAGGGTCTCCACGATCACCGAACCGCCGAGGAGGGCGGCGATGAGGAACCCGGACATAGTCAGGACGGGGATGACGGCGTGCCGGAGCGCGTGGCGCACGCGGACCTGGGCGTCACGCATTCCCCGCGCCCTGGCGGTGAGGACGAAGGCCTGCTCCAGCACGTCGTCGAGCTCGTTGCGGAGCACCTGCGAGAGCGGACCGAACACTGCGAGTGCGAGCGTCAGCGCAGGCAGCACCAACGACGCCGGTCCCTGGTTGCCGCCGATCGGGAACCAGTGCAGGCTGAACGAGAACACCATGAGCAGGACGAAACCGATCACGAACGTGGGGGTCGCGGCGCACACCACCTCCACTCCGGATACCAGCGAGCGGATCCACGGCCGCCGCTGCGCGGAGGCAAGGGCGACGGCGAACGTGAGCGGGAGCGCGAGAAGCGCGGCGGCGCCGGCGAGCTGCGCCGTCGAACCGATCTGCTGGCCGATGGCCTCGGTGACGGGGATGCGCAGCCGGTAGGACTGGCCGAGGTCGCCCTGCAGCAGTCCGCCCAGGTAGTGCAGGTACTGGATGGCCAGGGGCTCGTTCAGCAGATAGTCCTGCCGTACGCGGTCGATGGCCTCCGGGGTGGGGCGGGCATCGGGACCGCCGAGGATCAGGAGCGCCGTGTCTCCCGGGATGAGGTAGACCGCCAGGAAGGTGAGGGTCGCGGCTCCCCACAGCACGCCGACTCCCACGACGAGGCGGAGTGCGATGCGGCGGGCCACCGCATCGGGCCGGACGGCCTTTCCAATGCTTCCCGGGACCGATATCCCTGTCACTGCGCGAGCCACGCGTAGGTGAGGACGGGAACGGGGTGGGACGTGTCTGTTGCGACGCCCTGCACCGAGTTCGAGTAGGCGAACTGGCTCGGGTTCTCGTAGAGGGGCAGCCCCGGCACCAGGTCGGTGAGCCGGTGCTGCGCCTGCGAGTAGGCCTCCGCTGCGTCCGGGCCATCGGCCGCGCCGCGGGCCCGCAGCAGGATCTCATCCAGTTCCGGGTCGTTGACGTAGGAAGAATTCTGGCCGATACGCTCGCCGGTGATCTCGGAGGAGTGGTAACGGATGAACAGGACGTCAGTGGTGTTGGTGTGCCACACGCCGGCCAGGGCGTCGTAATCCCCGGCGTACCTCAGTTCCGTGAGCTGGGCCTGGGGAAGTTGAATGATCTCCAGCTCGATGCCTACCTTCCGGACCTCACCCTGCAGCTGGACGAGGAGGGGACTGGGAGCCGAGGCCTCCACGGTGGGGACCTCGACGGTCAGCCGCTCGCCGTCCCGGGTGCGGAAGCCCTCGGCGTCGCGGGAGTCCCAGCCAGCGTCGTCGAGCAGTTGGTTCGCGCGCTCGGGATCGTGAGCCAGCGTGCCTTCCGCCGAGGGGTCGTAGTACTTGCTCTCCTTCGACAGGTACGAGTCGATGGGGGTGTAGGTGCCGAAGCCAAGGCTTTCCGTGACCGCCTCCGTGTCCACGGCGGCGGCGAAGGCTTCGCGGACGGCCGGGTCGCTGAAGGGCTCCCGGTTCAGGTTGAAACCGAGCACGTAGGGGCTGCCGGTACGCGGCAGGTTCTCGTAAGTGAACGCCGGGTCGGCCTGCACCGCGGCCGCGTTCTGCGGCGCGAGGTTCTCCGTCAGCCCGTACTGCCCGGAGACCAGGGACTGGTAACGGATCACCGGCTCGGCGACCACGGTGACTTCGACGCCGTCGAGGTGGGCTTCGCCGGTTCCGCCCAGCCACTCGGGAGCCCAGGCGTATCCCTCCCGCTTGGCGTAGCTGATGCTCTGTCCCGGCTGGTAGTCCTCGAGGACGTAGGGCCCGGATCCCACCGGGTTCTGGCACAGCGTTTCCGGCGATTCGGTGATGGCCTTGCCCGAGTTCATGCCGAGCCAGGACTGGGCGAGCGTGTAGAGGAAGGGGGTGTAGGCGTACTCGAGGTGCGCTTCGAAGGTGTGGTCGTCGATCACCGTTCCATCGACGTAGGGCGCAATGTAGGCGGCGGCCAGCGGGGACTTCGTGGCCGGATCCCGCATGTGCTCGAGGTTCTGCTGGAACACCGTCGCATTCCACGGCGACCCGTCGCTGAACGTCACGTCCTTTTTGAGGTGGAACGTGTACGTCTTGCCGTCCTCGGAGATGTCCCAGGACTCGGCGAGGTAAGGGGCGATCTCGCCGTCGTCGTCGAGCGTGACCACGTTGTCGTAGATCAGCCGGCCCAGGAACTGCTGCTGCGTGGCCGAGATGCCGTGGCCGTCGAGGCAGCCGGGCTCGGCGGAGATCGAGACATTGAGGACCCCGCCGTCCACGGGCGTGGCGTCAGCGGGAACGGTCCGGGTCCCGGCAGGGGAGGCGCAGGACGTGAGCAGACCGGCGACGACGGCAAGCGTCGCGCCGCGGGTCAGGGTGCGGTGGGTTCGGAAACGGGCAGGGCGAGGCAGGGGCATGGGGTTCCTTCGATGCGAGGAAGCGGGCATGGGTCATCACGGCAGGGACTGCGCCATGGGAGTTGGCGGGAACGGCAGCCGGCAGGGCCGGGCGTTACCTCAGGCGGGTCGCCGTCAGGCAGGTTGCCGTCAGGCGGGGAAAAGGGGACAGCTGCGATGCATTCTGCGGAGTCCTTCCGGATTGCTCTTGACCGCCCCGGGCGCCGCAACAGGTGCGGTGGGTGCAGCCCGCTTCGTCATCCGAACCACCCGGAAAGCATGGGGTTGGTGCGCGGCCCAGTCGGAGCTTGGCGGCCGCATCTCTTGAAGCTGACCCCACTGTATGCCGGATTTTTTCGCTGTCCAGTCAAGTCGGGTCACAGACGGTCATAAACGGCAGGTATCGGTTTTCTTACGTCGTGTGTCGTGGCGGGCGTTGACGGAAGGCGCGGCGGGCCCCTAGCGTGGGAGGCGCAATCAAGAGTTCCAGCCCGAGGCCCTGGCCGGCTGGACAGCAACCCTCTCGTCGTAGCGGGGTGCTCCAGGTGATGATTCGGCCGCTGGGCAGTTTTCGCCCGAGCGGCAAGTACGGCGTTTCCCCGCTGCCTTCTGGTTTCCGGCACGCGGGAAGACGCCCTTTTCGAAGGAAGTGGGCATGGCGTTGGACGTCAATTTGGAACCGGCGGTTCTACGGCAGGCTTTCGGTCGGTTTCCCTCCGGAATCGCAGCGCTGTGTGCCCGGGTGGACGGAGTTCCGGAAGGCATTGTTGCTTCCTCGTTCACCGTCGGGGTGTCCCTCGATCCGCCACTGGTCATGTTCGCAATCCAGAACACCTCGCGTACCTGGCCGGAGTTGCGAAAGCAGCCCCGTATCGGTGTTTCGGTCCTCGCCTCGGGGCAGAAGGATGCCTGCCTGCAGATCGCGTCGAAGTCAGCCGACCGATTCGCAGCACTCGACATCGAATACACTCCCGCCGGCGCCGTCCTGCTCGCCGACGCCGTGCTGTGGCTGGACTGCTCGGTCGAGGCGGAGTACCCCGCCGGAGATCACCAGGTGGTGCTCCTCAGGGTGCACGGCCTGCAGTTCGAGGACAGGGACTCGGCGCCACTCGTGTTCCATGCCTCTGAATTCCACCGGCTTCCGGAGCCGTCGCTGGTGTAGCGGGAAGTGTTTCGACACGGGCGGTTCGGTCCGGGTCCGGTCCTGGTTCAGTCACCCGGCCGTTCGCCGGCATCGAATTGTTCCTCGTAGACCTGCTTGGCTTCCTGCAGCACCTCCGGACCAAGGCGGCCGAGCGGCTGGACGTCCACCAGCAGGGGCTCGCAGTCAGGCCCCCTGCCGACGCAGGCCCCGGTGAGTACCCAGGCGTAACGGTCCTCGTCCTCGGCAAGGTGCTCGTACTGGCAAATCTGCCGCGCAAGCCAGTCCTTGAGCGGCCGGGTCCACCATGACTCCGGTGTGAGGGGATTGACGGACAAGCCCGGCAGCGTCAATCCGCTTTCGCCGTCGAGGCTGGTGGAATCCTGATCGGCGTCGAAGCCCTTCGAGTACCGCAGGTAGAGGTAGAGTCGACCGACGGAACGAGCTCCGCCAGTTCAGTGAGGCTGAAGAGGGTGCGTTCCCCGGATTCTGCTGCGCGCGGTGCGGTGGCGGATTCCATGTGCCTAGCTTAGGAAGACCCGGGCCACGGCTCAACAGTCTGGACAGGGTGAACCGGATCTTTACTGCGGCTGCACGCCGTGAGATATTCCTGTTCCTCGTCCAGCGGGCGGGGTCTAATGGGAAGAACAAGTGAGCTCGATGAGGAGGTAAACCATGGAAGCATCCTGCCCGTCCTGCGGAAAGCCGCTGCAGGAGTTGGATGAAAGCCAGTGGCCTGCTGAGGGGCCTGTCCCCGAAGGAACCCTCGGCGTTTTCCAGTGCGAGGGAAACCATCGCGTGATGGTCGTCGAACCGCAGATCCAGGCCTGACGCCGCTGCCGAACCTTGCGCAGGCGGCGTCAGACTTCGGGCGATTCCCGGATCGCCAGGTTCGGGTGAAGCAGTCGATAGCCCTCGGCGTCGAGGGACTCCCGGTCGTACTCGTCGGGCAGCAGCACCGCTGTCATGCGACTGTCGCGGATGAGAGCCCCGGGTTCGCCGGCAGTTATCGGGCTGCATTGAAGCGCCACCCCGATGCCCTCCTCCAGAAGGAGACATGCGGTCCGCCCGTCGGAAGCGGCCGGTGTCGCGACGAAGTATTCGACGCCGTCGCGTCGCGAGGAACCGGGTGGAGGACAGATCGATCCCCTCCAGATCCCGCTGGATGGTGACGATGTCCCGTTCCGCCTGTTCCTGCTCGAGGATCCCCAGAACCGGGCTGCTCTCGCAGGCGACGAGCAGCGGGGCCAGCAGGAGCGCCAGGGCAACGCCGGAAGGCCGACGGCGTCTCATCGGTCTTCCCGGTCCGACGGGCCGTCCAGTGCGCAGCAATGACCGGTGGCCTTTTTCCCGTTATTGCTGCGCACTCGATTCACGCATCCACCGTTTCGTGCACGATGCCGCCGCCCACCATGGTCAGATCCGCCCGCACCGTGTGCAGGTCCGCCGGATCCAGTCCGAAGGGGTCGGTGCTGAGCACGACGACGTCGGCCAGGGCTCCCGGCGCGATCACGCCGCCGTCGTCGAACCGGTTCACATACGCCGAGCCCGAGGTGTAGGCGCGAAGGGCGGCCTCGAGGGTGAGCGCCTGGTCGGGGACGAGCGGCTCGGCGTCGGGGTGGGCCGGGTGCGACCGGTTGACTGCGACGTGGATGGCCTGCCACGGGTCGGGGGTCGACACCGGCCAGTCCGATCCCATCGCCAGAGGGGCGCCGGCGTGCCCGAATGCAGCGAAGGGATACTGCCACCGGGCCCGCCCGCCGCCGATCAGGGGCAGAGTCAGGCCCAGCATCTGGTCGTCGTTGCACGCCCAGAGTGCCTGCAGGTTCGCCGTCACCTTGAGCGCACCGAAGCGGGCGATATCGTCCGGGTGCACCAACTGAAGGTGAGCCATCTGATGCCGCGGTTCCCAGCCGGCGCGCGCTCCGCCCGAGGGGGTTCGCTGCGCCGCGCTGCGCGACTGCTCGACGGCGTCAAGCGCGGTGCGCACGGCGCGGTCACCGATGACGTGGAGGTGGAGGTCGAATTCAGCCGCAGTGAGTTCTCCCGCGAGCGCTGTGAGGACCTCCGGGGCGAGGTAGAGGAAGCCGCGATCGGAGTTCGGAGGGCCGGCGTTCCGGCTGCACGCGCAGGACGACGGACCGGTCTCCGGATGCGCGGGTGATCGGGGGTCGCAATAGGGATCCAGCAGTGCCGCCGTCCGGTTCTCGGGTACGCCGTCTACCATGATCTTCGCACTGGAGGTTCGGAATCCGGCGTCGGCGTTCACCCGGCGCCGCTCGCGGAACTCCTCGACCAGGGCGCCGGCTCCCGCCGCCGTCGTGGTCCGCGGGACCCACAGCGCGCCCGTCGCCCGGGCAGTGAGCCGGCCGTCGGCGCTGAGCCCGCGATAGGCCGGGCTGGCATCGGGATAGCCGGCATAGTCGCCGAGGATCGCCTCCTGCCACCCCGTCACCCCCATCGAGTGCAGGTAGCGCTGCGCCTCGAGGATCCCGGTCGTCATGGTCGCGGAGGTCACCGGTGGCAGGAACCTCGACACCAGGTCCATGGCACCCTCGTGCAGCACCCCGGTCGGGCTGCCGTCGGCGTGGCGTTCTATCCGTCCGTCCGCGGGGTCCACGGTGCTGGCCCCGATCCCGGCGAACTCCAGCGCGCGGGTGTTCACCCAGGCACTGTGATGGTCGCGGTTGATGAGGTACACCGGGCGGTGCGGCACGACGGCGTCGAGCAGGTCCGCTTCCGGGAAGCCCCCGGGATAGTGGCCCTTGTACCAGCCGCCGCCGGTGACCCAGCCCGGGCCATCGTCCGGGCGTCTGCCGGAGGGGGTGGGAGTGCCGTGGGCATAGGCGGCGATCAGTGCCAGTGTCTCTTCGGCGCTCGCGGCGGCGCTCAGGTCGCACGCCATCCGCTCCACGCCGCCCATGGCCGCGTGGTTATGGGCGTCGGTGAAACCCGGGGTGAGGAGGTGTCCGGCGAGGTCGACGCTGGAAGAGGCAGTGCCGACGGCGGCGCGCACCTCGTCGTCGGTCCCCACCGCGGTGATCCGGCCGGCCGTGATCGCCACCGCCGTCACCCCGGGCCTGACCCGGTGCCCGTCGAAGATCCGGCCCGAGTGGAAGACCCAGTCCGCGCTCACGCGTCCCGCACTAGAAACCGACCAGGGGGTGGGGAACGTAAGGTGCCTCGAGCGCCTCGACCTCATCAGCTGTCAGTTCGATGTCGAGCGACGCGAGCGCATCCTCGAGGTGGCCCGGCTTCCCGACGCCCACGATCGGCGCCGACACCACCGGGTTCCGCGAGACCCAGGCGAGGGCAATCTGTGCGCGGGACACTCCACGGTTGGCTGCCACCTCGCCGACGGCGTCGGATACCCGGCGGTCGGCGTCGTTGGTTCCGTACAGGGTCTTGCCGAAGGCGTCGCTTTCGGAGCGCGACGTCGTCTCGTCCCACGTGCGCGCCAATTTCCCGCGGGCCAGGGGGCTCCAGGGCAGCACCCCGATGCCCTGGTCGGCGCACAGTCCGTACATCTCGCGCTCTTCCTCGCGGTTGATGAGGTTGTAGTGGTCCTGCATGGTGACGAAGCGCGAGAAGCCGTGGAGCTGCTGGAGGTACAGCGCCTTCGAGAACTGCCACGCATACATCGACGACGCCCCGAGGTAGCGCACCTTGCCGGCCTTGACGGCGTCGTGCAGGGCCTCGAGGGTTTCCTCAAGCGGCGTCGCGGGGTCGAAGCGGTGGATCTGGTAGAGGTCCACGTAGTCGGTGCCGAGGCGCCGCAGGCTGTTGTCGAGTTCGGCGAAGATCGCTTTGCGGGACAGCCCGGCGCCGTTGGGGCCGTCGTGCATGCGGCCGTGCACCTTGGTGGCGATCACGACGTCGTCGCGCCGGGTGTAGTCGGCGAGAGCCCGACCGACGATTTCCTCGCTGGTGCCGTCCGAGTACACGTTCGCCGTGTCGAAGAAGTTGATGCCGGCGTCGACGGCGAGCTTGATGAGCGGCCGGCTTTCGGCCTCCGGAAGCGTCCAGGGGTGGGAGCCTCGGTCCGGTTCGCCGTACGTCATGCAGCCGAGGGCCAGGGGCGAGACATCGAGGCCGGTGGAGCCGAGTTTTCCGTAGTTCATGGTTCAACCCTATAACCCCCGCTGATTAAGCACCTAAGGCTGCTTCCGGGCCGGAATAGCAGCCATAGGTGCTTAATCAGCGGGGGGTCAGCCCTCCACGTACTTGTCCGCCACCGTCAGCGCATCGTCGAGGATGGCGAGCCCGGCCCGTGCGTCCTCGAACGAGAGATTCAGCGGCGGTGCGAGGTGGATGCGGTTGAAGTTCGCGAAGGGGAGCAGCCCGCGCGACTTGCAGGCAAGGACGACGTCGTCCATCGCCGGGCTCGAGCCGCCGTAGGCCGCAAGCGGCTC
>NZ_KI914819.1:30218-53811 GCF_000520535.1 Arthrobacter sp. H41 | reverse complement strand
GCGTGGCGTGGTTCCGGACGAGTTCGACGGCCCAGAAAGCGCCCAGGCCCCGTACTTCACCCACCGAGGGATGCTTTGCGGCAAGCTCCGCCAGGCCCGGGCCGAAGACCTCGCGGCCGAGCCTCGCTGCGTGCTCGACCATTCCCTCCTCCCGCATGACGCGAATGGTGGCCACTGCGGTGGCGGTGGCCAGCGGGTGGCCCGAGTACGTCAGGCCACCGGGATACACGCGCTTGGCGAAGGTGGCGGCGATCTCGTTGGAGATCGCCACCCCTCCCAGCGGCACGTAACCCGACGTGACGCCCTTCGCGAAGGCGATGAGGTCGGGAACCACATGAAAGTGGTTGAAGGCGAACCACTCGCCGGTCCGGCCGAAACCCGCCATGACCTCATCGGCCACGAACATAATCCCGTACTTCGTGGCGAGCTCCCGGACGCCTTCGAGGTACCCGGGAGGTGGGAGCATGATGCCGGCCGTCCCCGGCACGGATTCGAGGATGATCGCCGCGAACTTGGTGGCGCCCTCCAGCAGGATCACCTGTTCGAGGTGCTCCAGGGCGCGCGCGGTCTCCTCCTCCGGCGTCGTCGAATGGAAGTAGGAGCGGTACAGGTAGGGCGGGAAGAAGTGGACCACGCCGGCATCGCCGTAGTCGTTCGCGATGCGCCGGGGGTCGCCCGTGAGGTTCACCGAGAGGTGCGTGCCACCGTGGTAGGAGCGGTGCGCGGACAGCACCTTGTAACGCCCGGTGTGCAGGCGGGCCATGCGGATGGCATGTTCCACCGCCTCGGTTCCCCCATTGGTGAAGAACACCTTGTCCATGCCCGACGGCGTCAGTTCCGAGATCAGGCGGGCCGCCTCCGAGCGGGCATCGTTCACATGCTGCGGCGCTATGGTGCAGAGCTTCGCGGCCTGCTGCTGGATGGCGGCCACCACAGCGGGGTGCTGGTGGCCGATATTCGTGAAGACGAGCTGCGAGGAGAAATCGAGCAGCCGGTTGCCGTCGATGTCCCACACCCACGAGCCCTCCGCCTTGGTGATGGTCATCGGGTGGATGAGCTCCTGCGCCGACCAGGAGTGGAACACGTGCTGCCGGTCCAGTTCGTAGGCCCGGCGTCCGTCGGCAAGGTCCTCCTGGCTGGGGCCGTTCGCTACCGGCACATCGGTGGAGATACTCATGGTTCGTCCTTCCAAACTGGGTCCCGTGCGCTATTCCTACCTACTGTGCCATGGAAGTTTGCCACCTCCGCGGCGAATTCCGTGCGACCGGAGCATTGACGATCCGGCCGCGCGATTAACGGCTAGCATTCCAGTTAGATCCGTGGCTGCCTGCGGGGGACTTCCCCCGGCGGCCCGGTGTATTCGAAGGGGATTCCGCCATCGAGCTGCGCTCAGCACCGCGCTTCGCGGATGCCGCATTGCCGAACGACCTGCTCATGCAGGCCATGGCTGCCACGTCGGAAATCTCCCTCATCACCGACGCCCAGCAGAACATCCTCCATGTCGCCGATTCGTTCATCACCATCACCGGGTACGGCCGCGACGAGGCACTGGGCAGGAACTGCCGGATGCTGCAGGGTCCCGGGACCAATCCTGAAACCACGGCGGCCATCCGCCGGGCGCTGGTGGCGGGCGAGGATTTCAGCGGCGAGATCCTGAACTACCGCAAGGACGGCTCGGCCTTCTGGAATGCCCTGCGGATCACCCCGCTGCGCTCGGGGAACGGCGTTCTCACGCACTTCGTCAGCGTCCAGCGGGACATCAATACGCGGATGGCGCTGCTCGAGCAGTTGCGGTTCCAGGCCCTTCACGACCAGGTGACCGGGCTGCCCAATCGGATCGCCATGGGTAACCGGTTCGATGAGCTTTTTCATGCCGGCGCCCATCCCGAGGTGACCTCGGCGGTCGGCGTCATCGACCTCGACGATTTCCGGGCCGTGAACAACACGCATGGCCACGAAACGGGGGATGCCCTGCTCAAGGAGTGGGCGGCCCGGCTCCAGGGGCGCCTGCGGGACGAGGACTTCCTGGGCCGGATGGGCGGTGACGAGTTCGTTCTCATCCTCAAGGATGTGGTGCGGGAAACCGCGCACGTCGACCTTCCGCGGATCCTGGAGCGACTCCACGAGGCGGTGGAATCTCCATTCCTCGTCAACGGGGAAAGTGTTCGAATCGGGATGAGCCTGGGCGTCGCACTCTTCCCCGAGGATGGCCTGGATGCGTCATCACTGCTGAAAAGTGCCGATGAGGCGCTGTACGACGTGAAGACCCGCAAGCGGAAGCGGGACCTCTGGTGGGAGATGGCAGGGGACGTCCCTGCGGCTGGAGGCGCCGTCGTGGATTCGCTGCTGCACGAGCCGCTGAAGAAGAGCCTCAGGGACTCGGTGGTGCCGTTGGACGAGTACCGGTTGGCACTCCTGGATGACCGCCTCGAGATGCATGTGCAGCCGGTGATCGATCTCCGCGATGGTTCCGTTCGACTGGTCGAAGCACTGGCACGCCTGCGGCTCCCGGACGGCCGCCTCACGTGTCCCGACGAATTCCTGGCGCATCTCGGTCCCTCTGACGTCGACCACCTCTTCACCGCGATTCTGGAGAAGGCGCTCGCCCAGCTGGCGGCCTGGGATCTGCAGGGGCTCTCCCTCGACATCTCGGTCAACCTGCCACCGGCAACGCTGCTCGAACCGGGCCTTGCCGTGCAGGTCGAGCAGGCGCTCGACCGCCACGGCATCGTCCCCTCGCGGCTCGGCCTGGAGTTGCTCGAGTCCGAGACACTCGAATGGGAGTGCCAGCGGCATGCGCTGCAGGAGCTCACCGGGCTGGGTGTGGGCGTTTCGATGGATGACCTCGGGGCCGGTTACAGCAGCCTCAAAAGGCTTTCGTCCCTGCCCTTCAAGGCGATCAAGCTGGACCGCGACCTGTTGGCAGGGATCCGGCACAAGCCCCCGGAAACCCTGAGCCTCATCGCGACGCTGATCCAGATGGGCAGGGACTTCCGGATGACCGTCGTCGTCGAAGGCCTAGAGGACGAGGGCGTGACGGAAGCCGCCGCGATCCTCGGCGCCACGCTCGGGCAGGGTTACTACTTCAGCAGGCCGATGCCCGCGGCGGACGCCGCCGCCTGGGTCGCACACTTCGGGTATCCGCTTCGAGCGCACTCCTTCCGCACCCACCTCGGTGCCCTGGCCTATCACTGGCAGTTCGCCCGCCTCGGCTCACCCCATCCGCGCACGGTGGCGGATTGTCCGCTCACCGCCTTCCTCTCGCGGATGAATCCGCCCGCCGACGTCGAGCGGTGGCACGCCCAGCAGCACGACGCGCGCGCCATGCACCCGGGAGCGGGGCGTCTGCTGGTGGATTGGTTCGTGCACCGGATCCGCGAGGACACGGCGGCGGCAGATCTGCTCGCGGGCGGCACGGCGCCCTGACTGTGCACACCGTGCCATCTAGGGCAGGATGAATCGGTGACGACCCATCAGATGAACGACGACGGCCACCGCGCGCCCGAGGGACTCCCCGGCACCGAGTTGCCCTCGCCGCACGGTGCCACGGCTGCCCGGCGGTTCCGGCGGCACGCATTCGCCTCCGGACTGACCAGTGCCGCCGCGTGGACAGCACGCGGCATCGTGGTCCTCGCCGGGCTGGTGATCCTGTGGCTCGTGATCCGTGCGCTGTGGTCGATAGTGCTTCCAGCACTTTTCGCACTGCTGCTCGCCTCGGTGCTCTGGCCCCTCAACCGGATGGTCCGGAAGGCGCTGCCGAGGGCGCTCGCCGCACTCGGAACGCTCCTGGCCTTTCTCGCCGTCGTCGGCGGGATCGGGGCGCTCACCGTCCCCACCATCGCTTCCGGGGTGCGGGAGCTCACCGCGCTGGCGCGGGAGAACCTTGCCGACCTCACCGGATTCATCACCGGTCCGCCGTTCAATCTCGTGGATGCCGACCTCAACACCGTGTTCGACGCCGTCCTCGAGCAGGCGCGCGTTCACACGGGAGACATCGTCAGCGGTATCACCACGGGGCTCGGTACGCTCACCTCGGGCACGATCGTGCTCCTCCTCACCCTCGTCTTCACATTTTTCTGCCTCAAGGACGGCGACCGTTTCCTGCCCTGGACCAGTCAGTGGACCACCTCGGATGCCTTCGGGCACGCCGCCCGCGTGGCCGAGCGGTCCTGGCAGGCGCTGTCCTCCTACATCATGGCGCAGGCCGCGGTGGCGCTCGTGGATGCGATCTTCATCGGAATCGGCCTCGTGGTGCTCGACATCCCGCTGGCCATCCCGCTGGCCGTCCTCATCTTCTTCGCGGCTTTCATCCCGGTGGTCGGCGCCATCGCCTCCGGGCTCCTGGCGACAGTCATCGCCTTCCTCGCCCACGGCTGGGTGACGGCGCTGATCGTCCTGGTGATCGTCGTGGTGGTTCAACAACTCGAGAGCAACTTCATCCAGCCGCTGCTGGTCGGCAAGACCCTCGAAATCCACCCCACGGTGATCCTCGCTTCGGTAACGGCAGGTGGAACCCTCTTCGGCATCGTCGGGGCTTTCCTCGCCGTGCCTGCCACGGCGGTGGGGATCGTGGTGCTGCGCTACCTGAGGGACATGTCCCTGGAGCGGCGGCCCCAGCTGCCCCACGAGAACCTGGCGCCGGAGCCCCTGCCCGAATGAGTGGAACCGGAAGGAGTGGAAACCGTATGAGTGGAACCGGAAGGAGTGGAAACCGTATGAGCGACGCCCGATGGAGCGGACCGGGATGAGCAGTCCTCGAAGGCCGGTGGTGACCGTCCTGGTGGGGAACCGGCCGGTGGAGGGCCTCGACCGGGTGGCAGCCCTCGCCGAAATCCGCGAGACCGACGCCGACGGACTCGCCTCGGCCCTTCCCGGCTCGGACGTGCTGTACCTGTGGGACTTCTTCTCCGGAGCGCTTCCCGATGCCTGGCATGCGGCGGACTCACTCACGTGGATCCACGTGGCCGCGGCAGGGGTGGACAAGCTCCTCTTCCCCGAGCTCGTGACCGCTGACATCACAGTGACCAATGCGCACGGAGTCTTCGACCGGACCATGGCGGAGTACGTGCTCGCCGCCCTGCTGTTCTCGGCCAAGGATCTGGGCGGGACGCGCGACCACCAGGCGCAGCGCGTCTGGGGCAGGCGGACCGTCCGCAATATCGGCGGTGCCGCCGTCCTGGTCGTCGGTACCGGCAGCATCGGCCGGAGCACTGCCCGGCTCCTCCGCGCAGTTGGAGCCGATGTCGAAGGCGTGGGCCGCGTGGCGCGTGCCGGTGACCCGGATTTCGGCACGGTCCACGCCAGCGGCGATCTCGCCGCCGTCGTCGGACGCTTCGACTACGTGGTGCTCGTTGCTCCACTGACCCCCGCCACCGACGGGATGGTCAACGCCCGGGTACTCGGGGCGATGAAACCGTCGAGCGTGCTCATCAATGTGGGCCGGGGACGGCTGGTCGAGGAGGAGGCCCTCGTCCACGAGCTGAAGCGCGGCGGAATCGCGGGAGCCGTGCTGGACACCTTCAGCACCGAGCCGCTCCCCGTCGACAGCCCGCTCTGGGGCATGCGGCAGGTATTGATCTCGCCGCACATGGCGAGCGACGCCGACTCGTGGGTCGCCGACCTCGCAGCCCAGTTCGAGAGGAATTTCCTGGCCTGGCACGCCGGTGAACCGCTCGCCGGCGTGGTGGACAAGGCTCTCGGGTACGTGCCGTTCGCGCTGGAGGACCCGACCTGAAAGACTGAGCGCTGCCGTCACCCACCAACAGCAGGAGCGATTCGTGGCCACCCGTCTGCCCGAACCGGAGATCCGGAACCGTGCCTCCACGGTCTGGATCTTCTTTGCAGTCATCCACGTCGGCTTCCTCGCACGGCTCCTTCCGTTCATCACCAGCGGGGGAGTGCTCAGCGACATCCGGTTGTACCGGGAGTGGGCGTACCAGGCATTGAACGACGGCGTGTGGCAGGGCATCGACACGGCCTGGGTCTACCCCGTGGGCGCACTGGTGCCGATGCTCCTCGCCACCGTATTCGGCCCGCAGCTCTACCAGCTCGCCTGGTTCCTTCTTTTCGGCGTGCTCAATGCCGTTGGTGTGGCGGCGCTCGTCCGCACCCGCTCGGAGCATCGTTTCACGGCGGCCTACTGGTGGCTGGCCGCGACGGCCCTGTTGGGCCCGGTGGCCGTCGGGCGGCTGGACGGGCTCACCGCCCCGCTGGTGATCGGAGGCATCCTGCTCCTCGGAACCAGACCGGTGGCAGCGTCGCTCATCCTCAGCGCGGCGACCTGGGTGAAGGTGTGGCCCGCCGCCGTGGTCCTCGCTGCCGTCGTGGCCCTGCGGAGCCGGGTTCGGATCGTGCTCGCCGGAGCGGCGTTGTCGGCCGGCGTCGCCGCCGTGGTGGTGTTCTTCGGCGACCTCCGGAACCTCACGAGCTTCCTCGGCGCGCAGGGCGCCCGCGGGATGCAGCTCGAGGCTCCGCTCAGCACGCCCGGCGTGTGGCAGGCGATCACCGGCAGCTCGGGTGCTGTGATCTTCGAGGACGAAGAGATCAACACCATGGAGGTGCGGGGCGCCCTGAGCGCCCAGGTGGCAGCATTGATGAGTCCGCTCCTGGCCGTTGCCCTGGTGCTGACCGCAGCGCTCGTGGCCTTCGCGCTCCGCCGCGGCGCTCCGCCGGAAAGGGTCCTCGCCACCGGTTCCCTCGCCCTTGTCACCACGCTCGTGGTCTTCAACAAGGTGGGCTCACCCCAGTTCATGCTGTGGATCGCCGCAGTGATCGCGGCGGGCCTGGTGCTCGACGCAGGAGCGGACTGGAAATTTCCCGTCGTCGCGATGCTTGTCACGGCAGGCCTGACCACGCTTGTCTACCCCATTTTCTACGACGCGCTCCGCTATGACCTGAGCCCCGCCATCGCCGCCGTCCTCACCCTCCGGAACCTCCTGGTGATCGGCATCTTCGGATGGTCGCTGGTGCGGCTAATGCGCCTCGGTTCACGGAGCCGTGTTTCCCCATGATGCCGCTTCGCTAGCCGTGCCGCTTCGCTAGCCGTGCCGCTTCGCTAGCCGTGCCGCACGCTAGCCGTGCCGCACGCTGCGGCCCGCCAACACCGACCGGTACCCCTCGCGATATGTAGGAAAGGCGAAGTCGAAGCCGGTGGAGCGCAGCAGGGTGCTGTCGCAGCGCTTGTCCCCGCCGCGCGTCGTGCTGGTCCGACCCATCGGTGGTTCCGGCAGGCCGAGTTCCTGCGCAAGGAACAGCAGCACTTCTCCGAGGTCCACGGGCAGTAGGTCGCTGCCGAGGTAGATGGGCGCCACCGGCCCGTCCAGCGAGGCCAGATGTACGATCGCTGCCGCGGCATCGTCGCGGTGGATGCGGTTGCTCCACTGCGGTTCCGCCGGCCGGACCGCCGTCCCGCTGGTGACCTGGTCGATCAGCCGGGTGCGGCCAGGCCCGTAGATGCCCGAAAGTCTCAGGACCAAGCCGGCCGGGGACCGCGCGAGCAGCAGCTGCTCCGCCTCCCGCACCATCCTTCCCGTGGGTGAGGCCGGTTCGGCCGGAGTGTCCTCGCTGACGCTGCCCCCGCCTGCATCCCCATAAACAGCGGTCGAGGAGACGAAAAGAATCCGGACGGGCTCTCCGCCGTCACGCTCGAGTGCGTCCAGCACGTTCGCCGTGCCATCGACGTAGGCGGCACGGTACGCGGCCTCCGTGCGCTCTCCCGCAGCGGTTGCGATCACCACCACCGTGGTGTCCTGTGGAATGGTGGGAAGCGACCCGGTGAGGTCGGCTTCAACACCCTCGATCTGGTGCGGTAGCCTGCCCGGCGAACGGCGCCACCCCACCACGCGGTGCCCAGCCGCGGCGAATCGCAACCCGGCCTCGGTGCCGAGGTCACCGCACCCTGCAATCAGAACCGTCATGTTCCCATCCCCTGTCCTTGCGAGCTGCCCGGCCCTGCTCCTGTTTGTTGTCGGGCGAAATGAGCCGACGGGATAAGACACTGTCTAGTCCCGGATCCTCACTGCTGTCTCCCGGAGGTACAGATCCACGCGGGTGTACGCGTCGCGGGTCAGCGCCTTCCACAGCTCGACGGCGAGGCGCGGGTCCTCGTCCTCGATATCGTTGATGGCGTCGGCGGTCAGCACCTTGAGCCTCACCTTGCCAAGCGCCTTCACCGTGGTCTCCTGGCGGTCGTCGCTT
Source organism: Arthrobacter sp. H41 (assembly GCF_000520535.1). Lineage (GTDB taxonomy): Bacteria > Actinomycetota > Actinomycetes > Actinomycetales > Micrococcaceae > Arthrobacter_D. Next base: position 45,615 of record NZ_KI914819.1, on the reverse strand, counting down.
CCGAGGGCCAGTTCCCCGAAGGTCATTCCCGCGCTCAGCGTGGTCAGCTTCAGCCGTCCCCCGGAGGGGCCGGGCACCGAGGTGACGATCTTGCCGGACAGGATGAAATACACCCCGCCGAAACGCTGCCCGACCCGGCGCACCACGTGGCCGTCGTCGTACACGCGGTCCTCCATGCGCTCCGCCAACTGCTCCACCTCGCTGTCGCTGAGCGGCGACAACGCGGGGCACTGGCTCACCTCCACCTCCGACGGCAGACACAGTTCATCGCCGAACTCGGTGATCAGTTCGTTCTCGCACCATTCCACCGCGGCCGTGCGGGAATCGAAGGTCGGCACGTCCCGGTCCACGTCCTTGAAGGTCTCGGCGAGGGTGCCCTCACCATCGATCAGGACCAGTTCGCGGCCCTCACGGACCAGGTTCTCCCGCACTTCCGCGAGCAGGCGCATCGACACATCGGCCACTTCGTCCACGCGCCGGAGGTCGAGGATGACGAGGCGGACGTCGTCGTCGAGGCCGCTGAGTTCGCGCACCATCGACTCGGTGCCCGCGAACAGGAGGTCGCCGTTGAGTTCGATGACCATCGCCCGGTGTCCATGTTCCCGCAGGATGTCCATGGCCTCGTCCGTGCGGCGGATGCCGGAGGGGGCGGCGGAGATGTCGTAGGTGGAGCGGATGGCGGACTTTCCCGCACGCGCGGCACGGACGAAGTGCAGCTCCATGTCCTGGGACAGCCGCTGGCTCGTGGCCATCCCGCGCACACTGCTGCCATGCTCGTCGAGGGGCGGGGAGTAGACGGCAAGGCCCACCTGGCCGGGAAGGACGGCGATCGTTCCGCCGCCCACGCCGCTCTTCGCCGGCATTCCGACGGTGCTGATCCACCAGCCGGCGTCGTCGTACATGCCGCACGTCGTCATCACGGAGAGCAGCCGCTCGACGGGCAGGATGTCCATCACCTGCTTGCCGGTGAGCGGATTGCGCCCGGCATTGGCGAGGGTCGCCGCCATGACGGAGAGGTCGAGGCAGTTCACCAGCACCGAGCACTGGCGGAAGTAGTCCTCGATCACGGGCGTGGGATCGTCCTCGATGATGTTGAACGAGCGCAGGAGGTAGGCGAGCGCGCGGTTGCGGTGCCCGTGTTCAAGCTCGGAGGTGAAGATCTCCTGGTTGACGCTCAACTGGCGGCCGGCGAACTCGGAGTAGGTGTTGAGGATGCGCTTGAACCTGGTGTTGCCGCGGGAACTCTGGACGAGCGACGTCGCAGTGAGGGCGCCCGCGTTGATCATCGCGTTCGAGGGCCGCCCGGTGCCCGGGGCAAGGGACATCTCATTGAAGGAATCCCCCGACGGCTCGACGTCCACCTTGGCGTCCACGGCGTCCATCCCGAGGTCCGAGAGCGCCAGGCCGTAGGTGAACGGCTTCGAGATGGACTGGATGCTGAACTCTTCGCGGGTGTCGCCGATCTCGTAGATGTACCCGTCCACCGTGGTGAGGCAGATGCCGAAGTTGTCGGGGTTCACGTTGGCCATGGCCGGGATGGTGCTGTAGGGCTTGCCGTCCCTCAGCTCGGAAATCTCCTCGTGAATGCGTTTCAGGTAGCTTTCGATCGGGGATTCCATGTTTTCCACCCTAGGGGATGCGCGCCGCTGCCCCTTTCCGGGCGTTCGGGTGCTAGCCCCGTTTTCTCGCCAGCGTTGCGAGCAACTGCTCCTCGGCATCAGCACCCGGAGCAATGCCGGTGGGGATGCGGAAGAGGAAGAACAATCCCAGCACCCACCACAGGCCGAAGAGGATCCACGGCGGGGGAGTGAGGGCGGCGGGCATGAACGGCAGGTACAGGCTGAGCAGTGCAACACAGAGGACGACGGCTGCCCACCCGATCACGGTGCCGCCGTTGCCGGCACCGCCTATCCGCAGGGGCCGTTCCATGCCGGGTTCGCGGCGGCGGAGGATCACGAACACGAGGGCCACGAGGATGTAGGCGAGGACGATGCTCGGTGCTCCGGAGTCGACGAGCCAGCCCAGCATCTGCGTTCCGAAGAACGGTGCGATGAAAGACAGCGCCCCAATGAAGAGCAAGGCGTTGACCGGGGTGCGGAACCGGGGGTGCAGCACGCCGAACCAGCGGGGGAGCATGCCCGAGCGTGCCATCGAGTACATGAGGCGTGAGGCGCCGAGCAGGAGCGAGTTCCAGGAGGTCAGGATGCCCGCGATACCGCCCGCGATGAGCACCTTGGCCATGATGTCCGAACCGAAGAGCGCTCCCATGGCGTCCGCGGTGGCGATGCCGTCCTCGGTGAAGCCGCCGGCGGGCATGGAGGACGACGTCGTGAGGATGGTCATGACGTACCAGATGGTCGCGAGCACCACGGCAACCACCACGAGCCGCCCTATCTGGCGGGCCGGGATGTTCACTTCCTCGGCCGACTGCGGGATGACGTCGAAACCGACGAACAGGAACGGCACCACCACGAGTACGGCGAAGTAGCCGCTCAGTCCGCCGGTGAAGAACGGTTCCATGTTCGCCGCCGAGCCTCCGGTGAACGAGCCGAGGACCAGGAGCAGCCCGATGAGCAGGAGGAAGACGACGACGAAGGTCTGTGCCGCGCTTGCGGCCTTGACGCCACGGATGTTGATGCCGGTGATGACGACGGCGGCGACCGCACCCACGAGCGCCCAGGTGAGGTGCACCTGGTCCTCACCCACCGTCCACAGGGGGATCTGACTGAGGTCGGGGAAGAGGTATTCGGCGGTGCGCGGGAGGGCGACGGCCTCGAAGGCCACGATCGTCACATAGCCGCCGGTGATGGCCCAGGATCCGATGAAGGACCACCGCGGTCCCATGCCGCGCAGCAGGAAGTTGTGCTCGCCGCCGGCCTTCGGCATGGCGGCCGTCAACTCGGCGTAGGTGAGCCCGACGACGCCCATGATCACACCGCCGGTCAGCATCGCGAGGACCGCGCCCAGGGTGCCGGCGCTCGTGATCCAGCCTCCCGTGAGGACCACCCATCCGAACCCGATCATGGCGCCGAATCCCAGGGCCAGTGCGTCCCAATTGCCGAGGACCCTGAGCAGGGACGTTTCCTCCTGGTGGTCCTGGCGGGGTGTCGTGGACATCGCGGTGCCTTCGGTTGCGGGGCGCCGGGGCACCCGGTGGGGCTGCCCGGACGGACAGGTTCCCGAGCATATCAACCGGGGGTGGCGATGCCGCCGTCGTACTCGGCTAGACTTGCGGACCGCCGTGCGTTTCCACGCCGTGCAGGCCTTGCAGAAGGCAGACCGACTCCGGAGAAGATGATCCCATGGCGCGCAGGAAGATCAATGCCCCCAGGCTCGAGAGGGTGGAACCGGCGAACCTCACGCCGGGTGATGCCGGGGCGCTGCGAAGCGGCGACACCTGCGAAGGCGAGCAGTACGTGCGGGCGAACCTCGACGACCGCGACCTCACCGGCGTTACGTTCCTTGAATGCTCCCTGGAGGCGGTGTCCATGAACAACGCCGAACTTCGCGGCGCACGGTTCCGTGAGTGCACCTTCACCGAGCTGTTCGCGCCGGTCTTCCGGGCCTCCCGCAGCGCCTGGCGCGACGTGGTCCTCGATGGCACACGGTGGGGATCCGCGGAACTCTATGACGGTGTGTTCGAATCGGTGCGCATCGACGGCGGGAAGCTGGACTTCGTCAATTTCCGCAGCTCGAAGCTCAGCGACGTTGTGGTGTCCGACTGCATCATCGGCGAGCTGGATCTGACCGGCGTCACCGGCAGCAGAATCGCCTTCGTTCGCTGCCGGATCGACACCCTGACCCTGTCCGACAGCCGCCTGCGCGACGTCGACCTCCGCACCAGTGACTTCCGTGCCATCAACGGAATGGAAGGCCTGCGGGGCGTCACGATCGACGAGTACCAGCTGAGCCTGCTCGCTCCCTACCTCGCGGAGAGCCTCGGCATTTCGGTGGCGGACTAGGGGAGGTGCCCTGCGGCCGCTGGAGGGGGATCAGCTCCGAACGGACGGTGCCCGTTGATCCGTGGTGGAGGACTAGGGGAGGTGCCCTGCGGGCAGCGGTGCAGGGGGTGCGGGCGGTTTCATCGGTGCCGGAGCTGTTGTCCTTACCCGCTCCAGACCTGCGGACAACCGCAGCACCACCGCGGCAAAGGCCGCCAGAGTCGCGACTGAAAGAACCAGTGCAGTCGCCGAGCCCTCCTGGGAATTGACGTCCACCAGCCCATACGCACCGAGCAGGAAGATGAGGCAGTTGTTGACGGCGTGCGCCGCAATGGCCGCCTCCAGCCCGCCGGTTCGCCAGGTGATCCAGCCGGCGAAGACGGCGAAGAACGCCACATCGGCCTGGCCCAGCGGGTCGTAGCCATGCCCCAGCACGAAGAACGGCACCGGGATGAGGATCGCGAAGGCCGGGTGTCGAAGCCAACTGCCGATCGTCTGCGCCAGGTAGCCGCGGAAGACATACTCCTCGGCCGCCGCCTGGAACGGCACCAGGAGCAGGGTCATCCCCACCAGCAGCGCGGTGCGGTCATCGACGGAGAGGCCGGAGCCCGCCGTCCCTCCCGAAAAAGCCGGTGGAAGGAGGAAGGAAATCCCAAAACTGAGCGCGTACACGGCGACGGCGGCTACGAGGCAGCGGCCCAGCCAACCCCAGCGGATGCGCGCGTGCACCGACGACAACAGCCCGATCGGACGCGGACCGGTGATGAGCGCCGCCAGGGCGAGCGCCGGGATCATCAGGATGATCAGGACCATCGAGAACGCGAAGACCAGAGGATCGGAGAGGTCGACGGTTGCCAGCCGGTCGCCATAAGAGGCCAGCCCTTCGTCGCCCTGCAGCACGACGATGATCCCGGCGAGGAAGAGTAGGACGATCAGGAAGATGTAGAACGCAAGGCCGAGGAGGCCGGTCAGCAGGGGCTTCCACCACCGGTAGCCGCTCCACGAGCGGTAAAGACGGTGGTAGTCGAAGGTTGCGGCTCCATGCTCCATCCCCCAACCGTAGTGCGCGGAATCAGGGTGCGGATACCGGATCCGCAGTGGAGGTCCGAAGTGCCTTCTTCTCCTTCCGGTGGCGCGTATGGCCGACGATCGTGACGAGGGATGACAGCAGGGCTGACAGTGCGATGCCCAGCCACAGGCCGACGTTCAGGGAGGCCGCTCCCACGAAGGCCCCCGCGAGGATGAGCGCAATAGCCGCGGCCCGGCGCGCCCAGAACGGACTCTTTCCACCGGCGAGCCGTGACTCCGACGCCAGGCCGGTGATGGTCGACGTGACCACGACCGTGGTGATCTCCGCAACCTTGAGCCGCTTAGCCGCAGCGGCCTGCACGCCCATGATCAGTGCGAGGCCCGACGTCGTGATGCTTCCCAGCACCTCCTCGGCGGTGACGTCGACGAATAGCACGTAGACGGCAAGGGCGGCGGCGATGAGTGAGACGGCGAGGAGCGTGATAGTGGTGCGTCCGGTCCATCCGACCGGCGCACGCCGTAACACCCGCCCGGCCAGTGCCGCCCCCACCATGAAGAACACGAGGGCGAGGGCGGGCCGCAGGATGGGGAGGTCGGCAGCGCCTGCAAAGCCCATGCCGAGCAGCACCACGTTGCCGGTCATATTGCCGGTGAAGACACGGTCCAGCCCGAGGAAGCCCACGGCGTCGACCACGCCGGTGGAAAAGGTCAGCGCTAGCATGAGCCATAGATGCAGGCGGTCGGTAGGAACGGATGACCTCGTCACAGTGGTTTCCTTTGATAACAGTATTGAATGCATCGTATACAAAGCCTAGTGTTGGACGTGCGATTGTATTCAATCGTGACACGGCTTCTTCTGCGAAAGTGGTTCCCATGACGTACACGCCCCCGGCACCCTTCACTACCCGTCCTACCCTCCAGGGCACGTTCGGCATGAGCGCCTCGACGCACTGGCTTGCAACGGCGTCGTCCCAGGCCGTGCTGGAGCGCGGCGGGAATGCCTTCGACGCCGCCGTGGCCGGTGCGTTCGTCCTGCATGTTGTGGAGCCCCACCTGAATGGGCCGGGAGGCGACATGACGGGAGTCTTCGCCACGGCGGAGAACCCGGGGGAGCCCGTGATCCTCATGGGCCAGGGGCCGGCCCCGGCCGGGGCAACACGGGAGCACTACCTCGCGGAGGGGCTCGAACTCGTCCCGGGTGCGGGAGCGCTCGCCGCAGCCGTTCCCGCCGCCGTCGACGCCTGGCTGGTCCTGCTGCGCGACCACGGTACGTGGGAACTGGGCGAGGTGCTCGCCTTCGCCATCGACTATGCCTGTGAAGGGCATCCGGTGCTCGGACGGGTGGGATCCACCATCGCCGCCGTCGCCGAACTGTTCACCGAGCACTGGCCCACCTCGGCCGCGCTGTGGATGCCCGAGGGCCGGCCGCCGCGCGAGAACGAGCTGATCCGCAACGAGGCCTACGCCGGAGTGCTGGACTCGCTCGTCGACGCCGGCAAGGACGCAACCACCCGGGAGGCCCGCATCGATGCCGCGCGACTCGAATGGCGCACGGGGCGGGTGGCGCAGGCCGCCGTCGCCTTTCTCCAGACGCCCCACCGCCACTCCTCCGGAACCGACCACGCCGGGGTGCTGTCGCTCGAGGATTTCGCGGGTTTCGAAGCCGGCTATGAGGCAGCCACCACGCTCGAGTTCCGCGGATACACCATCGCCAAGACCGGCCCGTGGGGCCAGGGGCCGGCGCTGCTGCAGACCCTTGCGATCCTCGACGGGTTCGACGACGAACACCTCGATCCCTCGACGGCGCTTGGCGCGCACACCATCCTCGAGGCGCAGAAACTGGCCATCGCGGACCGCGAGGCCTACTACGGCGACGCCGACGTCCCGATGGACTACCTGCTGTCACCCGGATACGCCGCCGAGCGCCGTGCACTGATCACCGATTCCGCCTCCTCCGAGTTCCGTCCGGGGACCGTCCCGGGACGGGAGCCCTTCATCCCGCCGCTCCGCCTCGAGTACACGCCGCCCGCGCTCGCCGGCGGCGCCGGGTTCGCAGGCGTAGGGGAGCCCACTGTCGCCAAGAACGGGGAGACCCGTGGGGACACGTGCCACATCGACGTCGTCGACCGGTGGGGCAACATGGTCTCGGCAACCCCGAGCGGTGGCTGGCTGCAATCCTCGCCCGCTGTTCCCGAACTCGGGTTCTGCCTCGGATCCCGCCTGCAGATGACGTGGCTCGAGGACGGCGCACCCTCCACCCTCCGCCCCGGCAAGCGGCCCCGTACCACGCTGACCCCCACCCTCGTCCTCAAGGACGGCCGGGCCGTGGTGGCCGTCGGATCCCCCGGCGGTGACCAGCAGGACCAGTGGCAGCTACTGTACCTGCTGCGCACCCTGGTGGGCGGCTACACGCCCCAGGAGGCCATCGACGCGCCTTCGCTCCATACGACGTCGATTCCCGGCTCGTTCTTCCCCCGGACCTGGGAACCGGCCGGAGCGGTGGTCGAGGACCGGTTGGGCGAGGACGTCATCGAGGAACTCGTCCGCCGCGGGCACGTGGTGACACGTTCGGGGGACTGGTCGCTCGGGCGGCTGTCCTCCGTGACCAGGGAGCCCTCATCCGGGCTCCTCACCGCTGCCGCGAATCCCCGGGGAGCGCAGGGTTATGCGGCCGGACGGTAGGTCACGCCCGGACGAGCTCCCGGCCGCCTCGCACCGCGTCAAGGATGAGATCCGCAGGGACATCATCTTCGGCGGACTGCTTCCGGGGACACGGGTGACGGAGGCTGCGCTTGCCCGGAAGTACTCGGTGTCCAGGGTGCCGGTGCGGGAAGCCCTGCGCGCCCTCGAGGCAGAGGGGTTCGTCGAGTCGAAGCCCTATGCCGGATCCACGGTGAGCGACATCCCTGCCGATGAGGCCGATGATCTGTTCCTCGTCCGTGAAGCGCTCGAGGCGGCGCTGGCCCGCCGCGCCGCGCGTCGTTCCTCCCGCCAGTTCACCGAGGACGAGCAGGGCGTCGAGTGGAGGAGGGTGCGGAAGGACCTCGCCCAGCTTCTCGATGAGGGCGACACGGTGGTGGCGGGGGAGGACCTGCAGCCGCTGCCCGAGCTGAACATCCGCTTCCATCTCGGCGTCGCGGAGCTCAGCGGGAGTGCGTCACTGATGGCGCTGCTCCGCCAGATCTCCGGCAAGATCGAGTGGCTCTACGCCACTGACGTGGACAATCGGGGCAAGCAATCCTGGTCGGAACACCGGCTTGTCCTGACTGCGATCGACGCCGGCGACGCCGCCGAGGCCGAGCGGCTCATGGCCCGCCATGTGAACCGGTCGCGGACCGGTTATCGGGACCGCTTCGCAGGAGGGGAGGAGCCCAGCGGCGAGGACCAGGAGACGGACGGGCTACAGGGCACGGGCTGACGCCGAGCGAAGGCGAGCTGTCTAGAGGAAAGGCCGCAGCGGCGCCAGGATGGCCTCGCTGACCCGTGCCACCAGGTGGCGGCTGTTCCACTCCTCGAGTGTCAGGGTGCGGGTGTTGGAGCTGTCGGTCTCGAAGATGCGCTCCATGGTCTCCGCGAGGTTCCGGTCGAAGATCTCGAGGTTGATCTCGTAGTTCCCGGTCAGGCTCAGCCGGTCGATGTTCGCCGTGCCCACGGTTGACCATTCGCCGTCGATGGTCGCGGTCTTCGCATGGATCATGGAGTTCTGGTACAGCAGCACGCGTACCTTCGCGTTCAGCAGCGCGGAGTAGAAACCCCGGGACAGCCAGTCCGACACCACGTGGTTGGAATCCTCGGGCAGGAGGACGCGCACGTCGACCCCCCGCCGGCTCGCCCGAAGGAGCGCGCCGAGGATCTGACTGCGATCGACGCCGGCGACGCCGCCGAGGCCGAGCGGCTCATGGCCCGCCATGTGAACCGGTCGCGGACCGGTTATCGGGACCGCTTCGCAGGAGGGGAGGAGCCCAGCGGCGAGGACCAGGAGACGGACGGGCTACAGGGCACGGGCTGACGCCGAGCGAAGGCGAGCTGTCTAGAGGAAAGGCCGCAGCGGCGCCAGGATGGCCTCGCTGACCCGTGCCACCAGGTGGCGGCTGTTCCACTCCTCGAGTGTCAGGGTGCGGGTGTTGGAGCTGTCGGTCTCGAAGATGCGCTCCATGGTCTCCGCGAGGTTCCGGTCGAAGATCTCGAGGTTGATCTCGTAGTTCCCGGTCAGGCTCAGCCGGTCGATGTTCGCCGTGCCCACGGTTGACCATTCGCCGTCGATGGTCGCGGTCTTCGCATGGATCATGGAGTTCTGGTACAGCAGCACGCGTACCTTCGCGTTCAGCAGCGCGGAGTAGAAACCCCGGGACAGCCAGTCCGACACCACGTGGTTGGAATCCTCGGGCAGGAGGACGCGCACGTCGACCCCCCGCCGGCTCGCCCGAAGGAGCGCGCCGAGGATCTGCTGATCCGGGATGAAGTACGCCGTGGTGATGTAGATGTGGTGCTTGGCGCGGTTGATGGCGTCGAGGTACACGCCGCGGATCGGGAACACGAGGTGGGCAGGGATGTTGTTCACTGCGCGGATGCGCGGTTCCCAGAAGTCGGCGCTGATGTCGGGGAGCTCCGGCCGCGCCGGATGGGCGCGCAGGTTCCAGAGGCCCACGAACGCCTCGCGCAGCTCCCACACCGACGGACCCCGGACGGCCAGGTGGGTGTCGCGCCACTTGGTCGCATACAGGGTCCCGATGTTGTAGCCGCCCACGAACCCGACGGTGTCATCGATGATGAGGAGCTTCCGGTGGTCGAACCCGGTGCCCCGGATATTGGTGAAGAGGATCGACGGGCGTATGACGGGGAACCGGTAGACCTGCACGAGGGGATGGAACCTGTAGAAGAACGGGTTGACGACGAGGTTGGCGAACCCGTCGTAGATCACGTAGACGTCCACGCCCCGCTCCGCGGCGCGGTTCACCGCGTCACGGAACCGTGCGCCGGTCTCGTCGCCCTTCCAGATGTAGGTTTCGAGCATCACCTGGTGTTCTGCCTTATCGATCGCGTCGATCATGGCGTTGTAGAGGTCCTCGCCGAACGTGTACACCGTGGTGGAACTGTCGGAGATGGTGTTCTCGAACGTTCCCGGCTGCGGGAAACCGTCGCGTCTGGTCCGCACGCGCTTCTCGAAGTAGTCGATCCCGACGAGGCCACCGATCACCAGCGCCTGCGCGGCGAACAGCGTCAGTGCGGCACGCTTCACCGTGGTGCGTGCTAGTCCCAGGGCCTGCTGGCGGTTCGGAATCTGCATGAGACGAGCCTAGCGCCCCCTTGACGGCGTCAGTGTCCCCCCACTGCCCGGGCCGCAGCGACGGCGGCGCCGACCCCCTGCGTCCACACGTTCCCATGGCCGGGAAGCACGGTCCGCGCCGACGTTTCCTCGAGTGCCTGGAGCGAGCGCAGGGCAGCGGGCGTGTCGGCGGTCGCGGCGCTGGCGATGATCTGCGGACCGGAGCGTCCGGTGTAGGGGTCCAGGGTGACCAGTGCATCGCCGCTGATCAGCGCATCGCGGTCCGGGAAGTACAGTGCGCAATGGCCCCTGGTGTGGCCGGGGGTGGGAACGAGGACCGCGCGGCCGGGAAGCGAGGCCGCCGCCTCGGCCGTGAGGGGCTCCAGTTCCTTCACGCCCCGAACGGTGAGCGCACCGGCGGCCGTCATCCGGGCGAGCCCGGGGATGGCCCGTGGATAGCGCAGCGGGTAGAGGAACGGGGTTCTCTCCCGCTGGTAGCGGTACGGGTGGGCGGCGATGTACGCATCGTCGGGGTGGCCGAAGACCGGAATGCCGTGGCGCTGCCGGAAATACTCCGCGGTGCCCACGTGGTCGAAGTGTCCGTGCGTCAGGACTACCGCGCGGACGTCGAGGATGCTCTTCCCGAGCGTGCCGAGAGCGCTGAAGATCTCGGAGCGCGCTCGCGGCAGTCCTGCGTCGACGAGGGTCAGCCCGGCGTCGTCCTCCACCAGATAGCAGTTGGTGTTTGCCTGCTCGATGCTGTGGATGCCGCTCGCAACGTCCTGCCGAAACATGGTTCTCCCCTCGATGGAATCCTCTGCAAAAGCAAAGCAGGCCGAGGGGTGGCGTGCAAGGAAAACAAGATCAGCCCTTGTTGCCGGTGGTCGCTATGCCTTCGACTGGCTCGAGAGGCTCGATCAGGTCGGGGCCGTTGTTCCGGACGGAACCCACCCGCCTTCCCACGAGGCGCGGTACCAGCGTGGGGTCCGGGATGCTGTCCAGCAGGTGCTTAACCTTCGGCTTCGAGGCATTCTTGGGGTCGAGCCACTCCCCGAAAAGGTTCGGGGGAACAATTACCGGGGTGCGGTCGTGGATGGAGCCGAGCGCATCGATTGCCGGACGCGTGATGATGGTGCACGTCATCAACCAGGAAGAGTCCCCGTCGGAGGGGGCGACCGGGTCCTTCCAGAACTCATAGAGTCCGGCGAATGCGAGGTGCGCCGACTCCGGCTCGGCAGAAAGGTAGACGGGAGTCTTCGAGCCGTCCGGGTTCTTCCGCCACTCGTAGTAGCCGTTGGCCGGCACCAGGCCCCGGTGCCTCAATGCCGCGGAGCGGAAGGACGGCTTCTCGAGAACGGTCTCGCTGCGGGCGTTGATCATGCGGGCCCCGACGGCCGGCGACTTGGCCCAGGACGGCACAAGGCCCCAGCGTGCCGTTTCCAGCCGACGGGTCAGTTCGCCGGTCTCCGGGTCGAGGTGCTCGACCACCAAGGAGACCGCATCCGTGGGTGCCACGTTCCAGGAGGCCCGGATGTCGTCGTCGGGTGCTTCATCGATGTCGAAAGCGGCGAGGAGATCGGCTTTCGAGCCGGCTATAACGAATCGTCCGCACATGCGTTGATTGTGCCGTAGATGGGGGCCGAAAAGCCACGCCGAGTCAGCGCGGGAAGACCGATGCCCGCCCTGCGCCCGCCTACCCGGGTGCAGGGCGGGCGGATGCTAGTTCTTCCGGTCCAGCAGCAGGCCGAGCCCGATGCCGAGCATCCAGATGTCCTTGGCGATGGCCGTGCCGTCCTGCGTGGGCCGGACACCGTCCTCCTCGGTCATGCCCGGCATCTTGAAGTACATGGCCATCATCCCGGAGGAGAACGCAGTGAGGGCGAGTCCCGCGAGGCGGCTCGGGACGAACGGTGTCAGGAGTGCGGCTCCCAGACCGATCTCGACCATCGAGATGATCTTGCCGAACTTCTCGGGCTCAAGCTGCGTGACCTGCGGGAACGCCGTCGATGCCATGCCCTGTATGCCTGCTGCGCTGTCCTTGTCCAAGCCTCGCTTGCCGAGCCCGGAGTTGAGGATGAAGGCTCCGGTGGTGAGCCGGAGCGGGATGTGGCTGAGTCGGATACCCATGATCGGTCCTTAGTCTTCGAGGGGGCAGCTGGGGGTGTTCGCTCCGAAAGCCTACGGGGGCACGCGCGGCACCGCCAGTCCTGCGCTGGCAGCCCCCATCCAGGGCGCAGGACTTACCTCTTTGCCCACCGCTTCCCGTAATCGCTGCGCATCCGATGGGCCATGCGCACTGGACAACGGCGTGCGGCCAACCGTTGCCGGTTCGTGACCATTCCGCAACATCAGCAGGCTTATGGTGGAGGTCCGTGTTTTGCCGCGGGCCCTCGGAAGTCGGCCTGCAGCGTCCACGGGCTACGTAACCGATGTGAAGAGGGTATGAATGTGTTTGATTTCGTAGGGGACAGGTTCAACCAGATCCTGTTCTCGAGCTGGCAACATTTCTCCCTCGTGGTGCAGTGCCTCATCCTCGCCACCATCCTTGCCGTCGTCACGGCCGCCCTCGTCTATCGCAGCAGTGCCCTGACCTCGGCCGCCAACAGTGTGTCGGCAATAGGCCTGACCATCCCGGCGTTCGCCCTGGTGGGGCTCCTGATCGCTCCCTTCGGATTCGGCGTGGTGCCGGCGGTGATCGTGGTGGTGTTCTTCGCCGTCCTGCCGATCCTCCGCAACGCCGTCGTCGGTCTCACCGGCATCGACCGCTCGGTGATCGAGGCCGCGCGCGGTATCGGTATGGGACGGTTCCGGACACTGACGCGGGTCGAACTACCCATGGCATGGCCCGTCATCCTGGCCGGGATCCGCGTATCGGCGCAGATGGTCATGGGAATCGCCGCCATCACCGCCTATGTCCTCGGCCCCGGACTCGGCGGCTTCATCTTTTCCGGGCTGTCCAGGCTCGGCGGCGCAAACTCCTTCGAATCGGTGGTGACCGGCATCGTCGCGGTCATCATCCTTGCCCTTGTCCTTGATCTGCTCCTCGTCGGCCTCGGCCGGCTCACTATCCCGCGAGGTATCCGTGTCTGACACCATTCCATCAACTGAAACGCCGGGCTCACCGGATCCGGCCAATCCCGGAAACGGGGGCATCACCGGTGCCGGCATCCTGCTCGACACCGTCACCAAGCGGTACGCCGGACAGCGCAAGGCCGCAGTGGACGGCCTCACCATGGAGATCCCGGCAGGAAAGATCGTGATGCTCGTGGGCCCTTCCGGCTGCGGCAAGACCACTACCCTGAAGATGATCAACCGGCTGATCGAACCGACCGAGGGACGCATCGTGCTCGACGGCGACGACGTCACCAAGATGGACGGTGACGCCCTCCGACGGCGTATCGGCTATGTCATCCAGGCCGGCGGTCTGTTTCCCCACATGACGGTCGCGACCAACATCAGCATCGTTCCCAAGATGCTCGGCTGGACCAAGGAACGCATCGCGGCACGTGTCGATGAGCTCCTCGAACTGGTGTCCCTCGATCCGGACCTCTACCGCGACCGGTACCCCAAGGAGCTTTCCGGGGGCCAGCAGCAGCGGGTGGGCGTTGCACGCGCACTCGCCGCGGACCCTCCCGTGCTGCTCATGGATGAGCCGTTCGGCGCAGTGGACCCGATCACGCGGCTCCGGTTGCAGGACGAGCTCATCAACATCCAGAACGAGCTGCAGAAAACCATCGTGTGCGTCACACATGACTTCGACGAGGCCGTGAAGCTGGGCGACTGGATCGCGATCTTCACCGAGGGGGCGCAGCTCGTGCAGTACGACACCCCGGAACGGATCCTCGCCGAACCCGCCAACGAGTTCGTCGAGAACTTCATCGGTGCAGGAGCAGGGCTCAAGCAGCTCACCCTGACGCGCGTCAACGAAGTGGAACTCGCCTCGGCGGTCACCGCTGAAGAGGGTCAGCTCGCGAGCGACGTCCTGTCCCGACTCGATGAGGCGCAGCATGACCACGCGGTGATCGTCGATTCGCGGGGACGCGCCATCCAGTGGCTGTCCCGGCGGCAGCTCGGCAGGATCGACACCATCAGCGGCGACCGCGACGCCAAACTCCCCCTCGTGGGGGACCGGGCAACCCTCAACGATGCGCTGGACACCATGCTGGTCTCCAGCGTCGGTGCTGCCCTGGTCACCGGACGACGCGATGTGTTCCTCGGAGTGATCGACGTCGACACGATCATGGATGCGATCGGTCGGGCACACCAGAACGCCCGGAGCGCCCACTCCAGCGAGCGGCCCGTCGGAGTGAACACGGGAACCATCGACCTGCCCGACGCCGGCACGGACGGGCGGCAGGCCGATGAGTGACGCCGAGGTGATCCCAGGGACCGCCGCACCGGCAGCCCGGAACGCCTCGGTCGAGGCCGAAGCAGCCAGGTTGTCCTGGAAACCGCTGCTGTTCCAGCTCGCGGGGATCGTCGTGGCAGGGCTCGTGTTGCTCTTCTGGCTGCTGAACGCGGACCTGACCGACACCGAAAGGACCACCCTCAGCCCCGATTCGATCCTGGGATACACCCGCGAGCATCTTGCGCTCACTGCGGTGTCCGCCGGAATCGTGCTGCTGATCGCCGTGCCGCTCGGGATACTCCTCACCCGCAAGCCGTTCCGTCCGCTCACCGGCCCCGTGCTGGCGTTGGCCAATATCGGCCAGGCCGCACCGGCCATCGGCCTCGTGGTGCTGCTGGCCTTCTGGCTGGGGTTCGGCTTCCTCGCAGCCGTCACCGCACTGGTGCTCTATGCCCTGCTGCCCGTCCTCCGCAACACCATGGTGGGCATCACCCAGGTGGACGAGCGCCTCGTCGAAGCGGGCCGCGGAATGGGGATGAGCTCGCTGTCGGTGCTGCTGCGGGTCGAGCTCCCGCTCGCGGTGCCCATCATGCTCGCCGGTATCCGCACGGCGCTCGTGCTCCTGGTCGGGACCGCGGCGCTTGCCACCTTCATCAACGGCGGCGGGCTCGGAATCCTCATCACCACCGGCGTCAACCTCAACCTGCCGCGCGTGCTCATTGCCGGAGCCGTGCTGGTGGCGCTCCTCGCACTGCTGATCGACTGGATCGGCCGCGTCGTCGAACATATCGCGCGCCCGAAAGGACTCTCATG
>NZ_KI914819.1:21439-30118 GCF_000520535.1 Arthrobacter sp. H41 | reverse complement strand
AGCCCGCCACATCCTATGTTCCCGAGGCAGATCCCGGCTCCATCTCACCGCTCGACGGCGTGGACGGCGCACCGCTGACCGTCACGTCGAAGAACTTCACCGAGCAGCTCATCCTGGGCAAGATTTCGGTCCTCGCCGCCCAGGCCGCAGGATTCGACGTCACCGACCTGACGAACGCGCCGGGCAGCCAGCCGGTCCGCGACCTGATGCTCTCCGGGGACGCCGACTTCACCTGGGAGTACACGGGGACCGCGTGGCTCGCCTTCCTCGGGATGGAGGAGGGCATCGCCGACCAGGAGGAGCAGTGGGAGGCGGTACGGGCCGCCGACGTCGAGAACGGCCTCATCTGGGGCGAACCGGCACCGCTGAACAACACCTATGCCATGGCCGTTCGCACCGAAGCCATCGAGGAACTCGGCGGCATCACGAAGATGTCGCAGCTCGCCGAGCTGCCTGTCGAGGAGCGCACGTTCTGCGTCGAGGCCGAGTTCAATTCGCGTGCGGACGGACTGAACCCCATGCTGGCCCACTACGGACTGGAGCGCGGCGCGCCGGACGGCGTGCCTGACGAGAACGTGGGGATCTACGACACCGGTGCCGTCTACACAGCAACCGACAACGGTGCCTGCAATTTCGGCGAGGTGTTCGCAACCGACGGCCGGATCCAGGCGCTCGACCTGACGCTGCTCGAGGACGACCTCGGGTTCTTCCCTGCCTACAACGCCGCTCCCGTGTACTACGCCGAGACCCTGGCCGAGTACCCGGGGCTCGAGGACGTCTTCGAGCGTATCGCTCCCGAGCTGACGGATGAGGCGCTTCGTGAGATGAACCTCCTCGTGGATGTCGAGGGCGAGGAACCCGGCGACGTCGCGTTCGACTTCATGGTGGAGAAGGGCTTCATCTCCGAGCCCTGACAGGAGTTCCCCCGATGTTCAGCGACTCGCCGTTCCGGGTTCACCTTCCTTTCCCCCGCGCTCTGTTTCGATGGAGTGGAATCGGCTTGTACCTACCAGCAATCCAAAGGGTTTCCCATGGAGTACCGCACGGCCGAGCATCCCCGGCCGCAGCAATTCATCCTTCATATGAGCGACACCCACCTCGTGGACGGTCCTGAACCGCTGTACGGCGCGGTGGACAGCGAGGAACGCCTCTCCCGGATCTTCGCGGACCTCCAGGCCTCCGGAGCGCGGCCCTCCGCGATCGTCTTCACCGGCGACCTCGCGGACAAGGGGCAAGCGGGAGCTTACGCGACGCTCCGCGCCATCGTCGACCCGGCCGCCCGCCGGTTGGGGGCCCAGGTGATCTGGGCCATGGGCAACCACGACGACCGCGCGGCCTTCCGCTCCACGCTGCTGGACCAGCCCGGGGACACCACGCCCGTGGATGCCGTGTACGACGTCGACGGGCTGCGGATCATCACCATGGACTCGAGCGTCCCCGGACACCACTACGGCGAGTTCACCCGCGAGCAGCTGAGGTGGCTGGCCGATGAACTCCTCGTCCCGGCCCCGAACGGTACCATCCTCGCCCTGCACCACCCGCCGGTTCCGAGCGTGCAGGATCTCTCGGTCCTCGTCGAGCTCCGGGACCAGCGCTCGCTCGCCGAGGTGGTCCGCGGCAGCGACATCCGGACCATCCTCGCGGGCCACCTCCATTACTCGACCACCGCCACCTTCGCGGGCATCCCCGTCTCGGTGGCCTCCGCCACCTGCTATACGCAGGACCTCCTGTACGACGGCGGAAGCCGCGGTCGCGACGGCGCGCAGGCGTACAACCTGGTCCACGTGTACGAGGAAACCATCGTGCACTCAGTGGTGCCGGTGGGTCGGCATACCGCGGTGGGGGAGGTGGTGCCGCGCGAGGAGACCCGTCGTCGGCTCATGGAGGCCGGAGTGCGGATCGACGAGGCGCCGCCCGCGCGGCGGCTCGCCCGGGTCTAGGGATCCGGAACGGATCCGGCCCGGCCAGGGGCGTCAGTTCAGTGCGGCGGGAAGAGCGACGCTGAACAGGGTCCGCGGGTCCTGGAGGGGCGCGGGTGGATCGAAGTCCGTCCTAGCCAGCCAGCCGCGGAGGGAAGCGTTCCGCAGGAGCCCGTCCTCGTGCATCAGGACCGGTCCCACTGTCCCTGTCCGGAACCGTTCGCCGTCGGGATCGGCGATGGCTACCGGGTCGCCGTCGGCCATGGATTCCTCGAAGGCCTGAAGCTGGCGGTCCCACTTTCCGGGCTTCCGGCCGGGCGGTCCCGGCGGTCCGGCCGGCATCAGCAGGCGCGCGTGTCCTTCGGGAGGGTGCGCCGCGGCCCGCCAGATCCAGAGGCGGCTCCCCTCGGGGTCGGTGGGCAGCAGCTCCTTCGCCGGCTCCGGCCACACATACGGCAGGTTTTCCGGGACGCCCGGGAACCTGTTCCGGTAGATTCCGGGGGCTTTCTGCACGAGGTTCGACTGGTGACTCAGGTGGAAGGTCAGGTCCCCGAGCCAGGGCGGCAGAGCGACGTCGGGGTTGTCGAGCACCTCCGGGGCGAACTCGAGGATCTGGCGCCCCGTCGAATCCTGGTGTCCCCGGGACACCCACTCGTCCACCATGGCCAGGCCGTACAGCGTCAGGGCAGGGACGTAGCCCATCCACATGCGGATCGCCGGATGGCTTCGCCAGCCGTAGTCCGGAATGACGAGCGCCCGCAGGGTCTGCAGGGTTTCCACCCGCTGCTTGCCGAGCCGCGCCTGATCGAGCACAGCGGCGCTCGAGGCGAAATCGGCGTACGGCAGGAAGGTCTGCATGGGATCAGCCGGTCACTTTTCCCAGGGAGCCTTGACCGGGAAGTACTTCTCGAGGAACTCGGTGACGAGGCGTGCCCGCTCATCAGCTGGCACCTCGGGAAAGCTGCCGTCATTGAGGCAGAAGAAATCCTGGTTGCGCTTGTCGAGCATCTTGTTGAGGCTCTCGAGCCCTGAACGGGAGGTGGTGTCGACGTACTTGACCTTTGCCATCTCCTGCGTGACCGCCCGCCCGGTGAGCAGCGAGTAGTAGTGGTACAGCGAATTCGTCACCGAGATGTTGTCCTTCGCGCGGAACCTGGATGCGGCTGTCGCCGCGAACTCGGCCGCGAACTCCTCCTCCATCTCCAGCAGGACGCTCTTGCGCAGCGGTGCGGCGGTGTGTTCGAGGTGGCGCGTGGTGATGCGGCCGAAACGCTCATGCAGCAGGCGGCGGTTCACCCGGGCGGCGTTCTCGAAACCACTGCGCTCGGCGTCGTTGTCTCCGAGGCCGATCCGGGTGTCCGCCTGGATGAACTTGGTGATGCCGCCGGGAGAGAAGAACGTGTCGGGCCCCACGGGACGGCCGAAGAACATGTCGTCGTTCGAGTACAGGAAGTACTCGGACAACCCCGGGATGTGTTGCAGCTGGCTCTCCACGGCCTGGGAATTGTGTGTGGGCAGGACCGACGGGTCCAGGAAGTGCTCCTCGGAGCGCACGAACGTCACGGACGGGTGCTCGGCGAGCCACTGCGGGCGGTCGGAATCCGTGGCCACGAAGATCCTCCGGACCCACGGCGCGAACATGTAGACCGAGCGCAGCGCGTACTTCAGCTCGTCGATCTGCCGATAGCGGGCTTCGTTGTCATCGCCCTCACCCACCACCACGTTCTGCATCCGTGCCGCGCGGGCCGCCTGGTACTCGGGGCTGCTCCCGTCGACCCACGAGAAGACGAGGTCGACGTCGAAATCGATGTCCGTCGCGTGATCGGCGAACATGTTGTCGATGGTGGGCCACGTGAGACCGTGGCGCACCACCGAACCCCGAACCGCCTCGGCTGCCGGAAGGGTCCGCCGGGTCAGAGAGTTCTCCACGGGCAGCTCGATCACGTCGGGATTCAGTGCCCACAGTTCAAGCTGGACGCCGGCCGAAGGCCCGAAGGCAAGCCCGCCCAAGGGCTCGATGCGCGGGCGGAAGAGGCGGAAGATCCGCGCCTTCTCACTGTGCGAGAGGGAGCCGTCCGTCACCAGGAGCGTGGTGCGCCGCTTGGTATCCACCGTTCGGGAGTAGAACGGCTCGTTCCGGCAGGCCTCCACCAGGGCAAGGCGGAGCTTTTCGCGGTCGTCGAGGTTGATCGCGATCACCGGGCGCTCGTCATTCCCGCGCACCAGCAGATATCCGATACCCGCCTCGTCGAGTGCGGCGCGGATGAACAGGAGGTCCTCCACCATCGCCTGGTGCGGCGTCCGGTCCGAGTTGATCAGGGTGAAGCGGCGCTTGACAGTCGTGATGTCCGAGCGGTCGGTGAAGCGGGCCACCGCCGCGCGGGACGCGGACTCGAGTATCTCGGCTTCATTCTCGGGCTCGGGGGCGCCGAAATAGATGTCGTGTTGAGCAGCCGTGTCTGTAATCGGAACCTCCGCTGGGGTGGGTGAGTCGTCGATTACAGGATAAAGCCTGAAAGCGGAAGCGACTGCCGCCCGGAGAACGCCGACCGGTGGGGAGCCTTACCCGTCTGCTGGATCTGCGGTATTTCGTCCGTCGGGCTCCGTTGTCCCGGGGACGCCGAGCGCGCCGGGAGCGCCGGTGGTGCCTGCTGCGCCGGTTGCACCCGGGACCCGGTGTGAACCGGCCAACTGCGCGATCAGGGAATCGAGCTGGAGGGAAACGCTCCGAAGCTCCTCATTGACCGCACGGTCCCTCGACTGATCCTTCACCGCGGCAGGCACTGACACGTTCTCCACCAGCCAGGAGGCGAAGGCCGCAGTCACCGCACTGAGGACGCCGATCCCCGCAATCATCAGCCCCGCGGCGACCAGGCGGCCCGTCAGGGTCACGGGATAGTAGTCGCCGTAGCCCACCGAGGTGATGGTGGTCATGGACCACCACAGGGCGTCACCCAACGTGGTGATGTTCGCGCCGGGAACGTCCTGCTCGGCGTCGAGCACGGCCAGCGCCCCTGCATAGCCCAGCACCGTCATCGAAACCACCACGTACAGGACGATGTGGCCGCGGAGCGCATCACCGCCCGAGCGGTTGAGGACACGCAGCAGGGGGACGAGCCGAAGGAGGCGCAGGGGCCGCAGGACGGGCAGGACGATGACCACCAGCTCGTGGAGGTGGCGGAGGAACCAGCGTCCCCGTTGTTCGGCGAGCAGCAGGTTTGCCGCGTAGTCGATCAGGAAGAATACCCAGACCAGCCAGAGCACGGCCTCCAGCAGGAGATGCTGTGCCGGAGAAACGGTCCGGGTCACCTGGACGGTGTATGCGGCGAGGAAGACGAAGGCGGCGGCGATGAGTGGCCAGTCGGTGTACTTCCGCCAGGTGCCCTGGGTCATCGGAGAAGCGCTCCAGCGGCGGCGGGGCGTGTGTGGCGGGAGTTGATGGCGTGCTCCTAGTACTGCGCGTACAGCTCGCCCACGGCGAGTTCGGCGTCGAGGCGGTTGTCGCTGCCCGGCAGCGGGCAGGCCCACGCCTCGTCGTAGGCGCAGGACGGATTGTAGGAGAAGTTGAGATCGAGGACGAGGCTGCCCGGCAGGCGTCCCTCACCGAGATGCGCACCCTTGACGGTGTCCAGCAGGTACCTGCCCCCGCCGTAGGAACCGCCCTCCGCGCCCGATGTGGCATCCCGCAGGGGCAGGAAAAATCCTCCACCGTAGGAGGTGAGCCGCCACAGGGCCAGGTGCCCCAGTCCCGGGAGCGACAGGGTGCCCAGCTGCTCGAACGGGACGACGCCGTCGGTGCCGGTCGGTACGTCCATGCGACGGCCGGAACCCTCGTCGCTGATCGCCGCCTCGAAGCGGTATGCCGGTTGGTAGTGCGCCACCCTGAGGGAGGTGAACCTGCCCTGCGCGGCTGCCTCGAGCGGCGAGGCCGGGTGCTCACGGAACAGTCGGTTGCGGCCGTCCTGCCACAACCGGTGCGCGGTCTCCGGCGATTCGGCGTCGGAACACGACCGGACGTCCGCGTAGAGCCCGAAAAGCCGTGTGCGCCAGTCAGCGATAGCCAGGGCGGTGGTGATTCCAGTCATATTGTCAGGCTACCGGCTGTGGAACTGTTGCCCCGGCGTACTGTAACTAGGGTGACACTCGGGGTTTTCTACATTGTGCTGGCTGCCATCCTTCTGGGAGCCATCGCCCAGCGGATCGCAGGGCTGGGCTTCGCCCTGCTGGTGGCTCCGTTCCTGGTGCTGATCCTCGGCCCCCACACCGGGGTCCTGATGGTGAATATCTGCGGCGTCGTCTCATCGACGCTGATCGTCGGACGGGTCTGGCGTGATATCGACTGGAACATGTTCCGCTGGCTGGTCTTCCCCTCGCTCCTCGGGTCGCTGCCGGGCTCCTACCTTGCCGTCGTCGTTCCCTCGGCGCCGCTGTCGGTGACCGTGGGCGGCATCGTCCTGGTGGCGCTGACCGTGTCGCTCGTCCTGCAGCGATCCGACATCGTGGTCAGCGGTAATGCACCGAAGGCCGTGGCGGGGTTCGCCGCGGGGCTCACCAACTCCATGGCCGGCGTGGGCGGGCCCGCGGTCAGTGCCTATGCACTGCTGTCCCGCTGGCCACAGCGGCCCTTCGCCGCCACGCTCCAGCCCTTCTTCGCCGTCATCGGCATCGTGACGCTCGTCACCAAGCTGAGCCTCGACCCCTCCCAGGCCCCCGTCCTCGAGCCCTGGATGTGGGCGGCGATCGTAGCCGTCATCGTAGGTGGAATCTTCGCCGGGGAGAAGCTTTCGCGGTTCGTCCGTGACCAGCACGCGCGGTTCGCCGTCGTCGTCATCGCCTTCATCGGAGCGGGTCTTGCGACTATTCGCGGCATCCTGGACCTCGTCGCGTAGGCTCCGGCGCCGCGTCGCATACCGCGCGCGACCGCTTCCGATGGCACCATTGAAGGGATGAAACTCCTCCCCCGAAAACCAGGCGCACTTCCCATGCCACTGTGGCTGCAGGGGGTCTTCGAGCTTGGCCAGGCCGCCGTGCTCTCCGCCGTGCTGGTCCTGGTTCCCGTTGCCGCCGTCTGGCTGACCGGTGGCTTCGCTGAACGGTCGGCGGAGTCCGCAGCCCAGCTCGCCGGGCAGGGCTGGCTCGTGATGCACGGCGTGCCGCTGGTGCTCTCCTTCCCTTCCGGGACAGGGGATGGCCAGCCCGTGTCGGGCCTCTTCTCCGTCGTGCCTCTCGGGCTCACTCTTCTTCCCTTCCTCCTGGCGTGGCGCGCAGGGCGGAGGCTGGCCCGAGCCTCCTACACGGACCAGTTGTGGCAGGCGCTGCTGGGAGGCGTCGGGATGTATGCCGCGGCGGGTGCGGCCACCGCGTATTTCGCGAGCAACGCGGAAGCAACGGCGTCGCTCGTCGCGGGTGCACTGATTCCACCGCTGTCGGCGGGCCTCGGGATCGTGACCGGTGCG
Source organism: Arthrobacter sp. H41 (assembly GCF_000520535.1). Taxonomy (GTDB): domain Bacteria; phylum Actinomycetota; class Actinomycetes; order Actinomycetales; family Micrococcaceae; genus Arthrobacter_D. The sequence goes on along the minus strand of NZ_KI914819.1, from coordinate 22,743 downwards.
TACAAGGAAGCGGGCGCGTGGAGCAGGCTCGTGGGGGTGGATCTTGCCTCCTGGATCTCACGCAGCAGCCAGCACTCCCGGTGGGCCGGATCCTACGCGCTCTCCGTCCTCCGGTCGGCGTTCCTCGCCGTGGTCGCTGCAGGAGGCCTGGCGGCGCTGCTCCTCGCGGTCACCGTGGGAATCCACTGGGCGGAGGTCGCCGCGATCTATGAGCGGCTCGACGCCGGGATCGCCGGCTCTACGGTGCTCACGATCCTCCAGCTGGGTTTTCTACCCAACCTGGTGTTGTGGGCCCTTTCGTGGTCCTCGGGAGCGGGGTTCGCGCTCGGTACCGGAAGCGCCCTGAGCCCCTTCGCGACGTCGGTGGGCCCACTGCCGGCCTTCCCGGTGCTGGGGGCGCTGCCCGCCGGTGACCTCGAGTACGGGTATGCGGCCCTCGCCGTTCCCGTGGTGGCCGGACTGCTCGCCGGCTGGTGGTTCTTCCGCGAGGGCGAGAACCATCTCGACGAATGGCTCGTGCTCCAGTCCAGCCGCCGCTGGTTGACCGCTGCGGTGTCCACGCTGGCGATGGGCCTCCTCGTGGGCCTCCTCGCCGGCATCGGGGGAGCAGTACTCGCCCTGCTGTCGCGGGCTTCCCTCGGCCTCGGACGCCTCACCGACCTCGGACCGGATCCGCTGCTGGTGGGACTGCTGCTTGCCGCGGAAGTCGGTGTCGGGGCGATCGCCGGGTACGCGTTCAGCCCCCTGCTGGAGCGGGAGCCCCGGCGGCCGGTGGCCCGGCGGACAGTCGGTTAGTCGGTTAGTCGGGTCTTTCAGCCGGCGTCAGTTCGGCGTCAGCAGCCCGTCGAGGTTCCGCAGTCCGTCCTCGCAGCTCCGCTCCGCCTGGATGGTCAATGCAGTGGCCATGCAGTCCTCGTACGTCTCCGTGATGGGCCACAGCAGCACCGAGGCACCGGTGCCGATCACCAGGAAAAGGGCGGCAGCAAGGCCTGCCATGGTACTCACCCGCACCAGGCCGGGCAGCTTCGTCCTGCCGGTCCGGACCAGTGCGACGATCCCGAGGACCAGTGCCGCGATCCCGAAGACCAGGCCGAGCACTTTCCACGGCAGCATCAGGCTGCTCCCGATGAGCGCCGCGAGCAGGGCGAGCATGAACCAGGTGAGGAGGGAGCGGGTACCAAGCGGTGCGTCGCCTCGCTGTTTCGGGTCGCCGGGCCTCTTCGGGTCGTCGGGCCCCTTCCCGCCGTCGTTGTCCGGCCGCTTCGGGCTGCCGCCGTCCGGCCGCTTCCCGCCGTCATTGCCGG
>NZ_KI914819.1:18797-21339 GCF_000520535.1 Arthrobacter sp. H41 | reverse complement strand
AGCCGCCGTCATTGCCGGATCGCGTCGGGCCCATCGCGCTGCCCGGGTGCGGCATGTCCCGCTGGTCCGGATCCTGCTGCGGCGGCGGTGCAGGGTGCTCTGGGTGCTCGACGTCTTTCATGGGTTTAACCCTAGGCGACGGCGCGCCTAAGGTGGTGCCATGCGCATAGTCGTCCTGGTGTCGGGCACCGGATCCAATCTCCAGGCCGTGATCGACGCCGTTTCCTCGGGAGCGCTCGACGTCGAGATCGCGGCGGTCGGCGCCGACCGGCCGGGCACCTACGGCGTGCAGCGAGCGGCTGACGCAGGGATCAGCACCTTCGTCGTGGACTTCAGGGCGTACGCCGACAGGGCGGAGTGGAATGCCGCGCTGACGGCGGCCACCGTGTCCTACACGCCCGACTACGTGGTGTCCTCGGGCTTCATGCGGATCGTCGGCCAGGCATTCCTCGATGCCGTCCCCGACCGGTACCTCAATACGCATCCGGCCCTCCTCCCGAGCTTCCCCGGCGCGCATGGCGTGCGCGATGCGCTCGCCTACGGAGTCAGGATCACCGGCTGCACCGTCATGATCGCCGACGCGGGCGTGGACACCGGGCCCATCCTCGCGCAGGCCGCGGTGCCCGTACTGCCGGACGACACCGAGGAGGCCCTCCACGAACGCATCAAGGTCGAGGAGCGCCGGCTGCTGATCGAGACGCTCCGGCAACTCGCTGTGAAGGACCGTTGACATGGCACTTGTGGCCAACGCCGTCTACGTGGACGGCAGGCGGCGCCTGGAGCCGAAGAACCTCGACCAGACCTTCGAGCTCATGCGGGAGCGGGGCGGGATGGGCTGGATCGGCCTGTACCGGCCGTCGGCGGCGGAGATAGCGGCGGTTGCGCAGGAGCTCAACCTTCATGAGCTCGCCGTCGAGGACGCCACCAACGGGCACCAGCGCGCCAAGCTCGAGCGCTACGAGGACACGCTCTTCGTCGTGCTCCGCCCGGCACGCTATCTCGACGCCGAGGAGAAGGTGGAATTCGGTGAGCTCCACGTCTTCATCGGCTCCGACTTCGTGGTCACGGTCCGGCATGCCGAATCACCGAATCTCGGCAACGTGCGGCGGCGCATGGAGGAGAGTCCCGAGCTGCTGGCACTGGGACCACAGGCCGTGCTGTACGCGATCCTCGATGAAGTGGTCGATGAGTACGAGCCAGTGGTGCAGGGTCTCGAGAATGACATCGACGAGATCGAGAACGAGTTGTTCGGGGGAGACCCGGACGTGTCCCGCCGCATCTACGAGCTGCACCGGGAAGTCATCGAATTCCAGCGCGCCACACACCCGCTGCAGTCCATGGTCGAATCGCTCCAGCGCGGGTCGGAGAAGTACCGGCTCGATCCCGGGCTGGTCAGCCGGATGGGGGATGTGCGCGACCACGTGATCCGTGTCGTGGAGCGGGTCGATACTTTCCGGGCGCTGCTGCAGAACGCGCTGACCGTCCACTCGACGCTCGTGGCCCAGCGCCAGAACGAGGAGATGACACGCCTCACCGAGACCTCACTCGCCCAGAACGAGGAGGTGAAGCGCATCTCGTCGTGGGCCGCGATCCTTTTCGCTCCCACCCTGATCGCTTCCGTGTACGGCATGAACTTCGACGTCATGCCCGAGCTGCACTGGGCTTTCGGTTATCCCTTCGCCCTGCTGCTCATGGCGGCGATGGGAGGTGGACTCTACTGGACCTTCCGCCGGAACCGCTGGCTTTAGGGTGTTCCAGTTCACAGCACACCTAAGGGAAGTTGCTTAGGGCTACCGTTAGGCTTGACGGGGCGAACATCGTCCGGGCAGATCCGCGTCCGCTCCCGAAGACGCCGCCCCTATCCAGTTGTTGGGAAGATCAATGAATTTCACCAGGACCGCGGCAATTACCGCGCTCTCACTCTTGGCGCTGACCGCATGCGGCACTGCTGGGGAGCCGGAATCAGCACCCGAGGCCACTCCCTCGCCGGCCAGTTCAAGCGCTGCTGCAGCAAATATCGTGCAACCCGAAACCAATGAACTCGCCGGGGAAGGCACTGCGGAAGGTGCGCGGGCGTTCCTGTTCCACTATTTCGACCTCAAGTCCTACGCGCTGCAGACCGGGGACACTGCTCCCATGCTCGAGAACGTGGACGGGGCCAACGCCGAGCTCGACGCCGCAAAGAACCTCGAAGCGATCTACGCCGACGGTGGCTGGGTGCTCGGAGGCCAACCGAAGGTCACTGACATCTTCATCACCACGCCCGAGGCAGAGGTGGTGGACGGCGCCGACGTCACTGCCCTGATCACCGTCAACACCGGCGCCTACACCGAGTTCTCGGAGGGCGGCGACGTCCAGGAGCAGCGGCCGTTCACGCCCGGGGGCACCACCTACACCGCCGTCGTGGTCCATGCCGACGGAGCCTGGACTGTCACCTCGCTGGAGGCGACGCCCGACGCCGAGCTGCCGCAGGCCTAGGAATCCGTTCCGGGGCCGGTCTGGTGCGACTCCGGCCGCACCGGAGCGGCTGCTGCTCTGGAAG
>NZ_KI914819.1:16640-18697 GCF_000520535.1 Arthrobacter sp. H41 | reverse complement strand
CCGGCGCGGGAGTCGTTCCTGCAGCGTAGGTCAGTACAACTAGGGCAGCTTGGCTCCCTTGGTCTCCGGTGCGTTCCTCGCCATGAACAGCACCGCCAGGAGGACGAGGAACCCCGTGATCGCGAAGGTCAGCGGCAGCCCGAGGTAGGGCCACAGCAGCGCTCCGAAGATCAGCGGCACGAGTCCCGCCCCCACTCGGGACACCGTTGACGCCCATCCGAATCCGCTGCCCCGCAGCTCGGTCGGATACAGCTCGGAGACGTAGGTGTACAGCACGGGGATGGCCACCTGGATGGTGAAGTTGAAGACGAGCAGCCACGCCGTGGCCACCACCGGCAGATCGAGGGTGAGCGCGAAGACCACCAGCACGACGGCGGACAGCGGACCCGAGACCGCGAGGATCCACTTGCGTCCCACCCGCTCCACCAGCAGGGCCGCGGCGATGACGCCGAAGAGGCCCATGCCCGTGGTCACCGCCGTGGTGAGGAACGCCACGGACTGGGGGTAGCCCGAGTCGATGAGGATCTTCGGCATCCACGTCAGGGCGCCGTAGTACACGAGCAGGATGGAGAAGAACAGGCTCCAGGCCGTGAGCGTGATCCGCCAGTTGAACCGCCACAACCCGGTCAACTGCCCGGACATGCTGCCGATGGAAAGCTTGGGGACCTCGCCGGGCTCGGGCAACCGCCATGCGGTCCGCGTTCCGCCGGTCCGGTCGATGAGGTCGTTGATGACCGCTTCGGCCTCCCGGGTGCGTCCGCGCTGCACGAGGTACAGGGGGGATTCCGGGACCGAGCGCCGCACCCAGAACACCAGCAGCGCGGGAATCACCATCACTAGCATGGCGGCCCGCCAGTCGAACCGGGCCACCAGCAGCGTGGTGACGATGCCGCAGAGGAACGCCCCGATGGGCCACCACGCATCCATCGCCGTGAGGACCCGGCCCCGGTGCTTCCGCGGCGTGAACTCGCCCACCAGCGCGTAGTCGACGGGGATGCAACCGCCCAGGCCGAAGCCGGCCAGGAACCGGAAGGCGCAGAACCAGACGAAGTCAGGCGAGAACGCGCCGAGCACGGTGAAGATCGAGAAGATCAGCAGGGTAGCGGTGAACGCCGTCTTCCGGCCGATGATGTCCGCGATGGACCCCCAGGCGAACGCCCCCACCGCCATGCCGATGAGGTTCGCGGTTCCCACCCAGGCGGCTTCACCCCGGGTCAGATCCCAGTGGTCCGACAGCAGGGGAATCAGGTACCCGTTGAGGGTGACGTCCCAGGCATCGAACATGAAGCCGAGGCCGCCGATGAGGAAGATCCTGCCCTGGACGCGCCAGCGCCACGGAAGGTCCTGGACCACCTGATCGCCGGTGGGTAGTTCGGTGTGCGTGCTCACGTTGCCTTCCTGGACGGGCTCGATGCCTGGAACACTGTACCGTCCCCTGATTTTACCGGCAGTGTTCTTCGCGGCCGGGATGTCATCCAGTGCGCAGCAATGACCGCTGCCCAGCCCGGAACCCGTTCTTTGTGCGCACTCGATTCGAGCCGCTATAGACTTGGGACGGCCCCATCCCGAAGACCAGACGGAGATTTGCGTGTCCCTGACCCACCTTGACCGCGTTCCCATCCGACGAGCACTGATCTCGGTGTTCGACAAGACGGGACTGGAGGAGCTGGCACTGGGACTGAATCGTGCCGGAGTGGCGATCGTATCCACCGGATCCACCGCGCAGCGCATCGCCGCAGTCGGGGTGCCGGTCACCGAGGTCGCCGAGGTCACGGGCTTCCAGGAGTGCCTCGACGGGCGCGTCAAGACCCTGCACCCGAAGGTCCACGCCGGGATCCTCGCCGACCGACGCCGGCAGGAACACGTCGACCAACTCACCGAACTGGGCATCGAGCCCTTCGACCTCGTGGTCGTCAACCTGTACCCGTTCGTCCAGACCGTACAGTCGGGGGCCGGGCAGGACGACGTCGTCGAGCAGATCGACATCGGCGGGCCGGCGATGGTCCGGTCCGCGGCGAAGAACCACCCGTCGGTCGCCGTCGTCGTCGATCCCGCAC
>NZ_KI914819.1:13055-16540 GCF_000520535.1 Arthrobacter sp. H41 | reverse complement strand
GACGTCGTGGCCGCCGCAGCCGAGGGCGGGTTCGGCCTCGACGCCCGACGCCGGTTGGCCGCGCTCGCCTTCGCGCACACCGCCGCCTACGACACCGCCGTCGCCTCCTGGACTGCAGCCCAGTTCGGCGACGGGACCGGCGGCGGCGACGCCTGGCCCGCCTACGCCGGTCTCGCGCTCGAGCGTTCGGAGGTGCTCCGCTACGGCGAGAACCCGCACCAGCAGGCTGCGCTCTACGTCGAGAAGGCAGCAACGCCGGGGATCGCCCAGGCCGACCAGCTGCACGGCAAGGCCATGAGCTACAACAACTTCGTGGACGCCGACGCCGCCCTCCGCGCGGCCTTCGACTTCGACGAGCCCGCCGTCGCGGTGGTCAAGCACGCCAACCCGTGCGGCGTGGCCGTCGCCTCGCCCGACGCCGCTGATGCCATCGCCGACGCCCACGCCAAGGCCCACGCCTGCGACCCGGTGTCGGCGTTCGGGGGAGTCGTCGCGGCCAACCGCGAGGTCACGGCGGGCATGGCGAACGCGGTGAAGGACATCTTCACCGAGGTGGTCATCGCGCCGTCGTTCGCGCCCGAGGCCCTCGAGATCCTCCGCGCGAAGAAGAACATCCGGCTGCTCGTCCTCCCCGAGGGGTACCGCCGCGACCCCGCCGAGATGCGCCAGGTCTCCGGGGGCGTCCTGCTCCAGATGGTGGACACGCTCGACGCCGATGGCGACGACCCCGCCAACTGGACGCTCGCCGCAGGGGAGGCAGCGGACGAGGCCACCCTCGCCGACCTCGCCTTCGCCTGGAGGGCGTGCCGTGCCGCCAAGTCCAACGCGATCCTCCTCGCCAGCGGTGGAGCGTCGGTCGGCGTGGGCATGGGCCAGGTCAACCGGCTGGACTCGTGCCGCCTCGCCGTCGAGCGGGCCAACACCCTCGCCAGCGGTGAACGGGCGCGCGGTGCCGTAGCGGCGTCGGACGCGTTCTTCCCGTTCGCCGACGGCCTGCAGATCCTGCTCGACGCCGGGGTGCGCGCCGTCGTCCAGCCGGGGGGATCGGTCCGTGACTCCGAGGTCATCGACGCCGCGAACGCAGCGGGAGCCACGCTGTACCTCACCGGCGCCCGGCACTTCTTGCACTAGCCCCACCGGTCCCCTCGGGTAGGTTAGAGCCGACGGGACACCCCGAAATCCACACCAGCCGAATTCCCAGGGAGACGCCCAATGGCCAAGATCATCTATACCCACACTGACGAAGCGCCCATGCTGGCGACCTACTCCTTCCTGCCGATCATCGAGGCGTTCGCCTCGACCGCCGGTGTCGAGGTGGAAACCCGCGATATCTCACTCTCCGGGCGCATCATCTCCCTCTTCGGCGACCGCCTCACCGAGGAGCAGCAGATGAGCGACGCGCTCGCCGAGCTCGGAGCCCTCGCGAAGACCCCGGAGGCGAACATCATCAAGCTTCCCAACATCAGCGCGTCCATCCCGCAGCTCAAGGCCGCGATCGCCGAGCTCCAGGGCCAGGGCTACGCGCTGCCGGACTACCCCGACGCACCCTCCACCGACGAGGAGAAGGAAGTCCGCGCGCGCTACGACAAGGTCAAGGGCAGCGCCGTCAATCCCGTGCTGCGCGAGGGCAACTCGGACCGCCGTGCTCCGGCGTCCGTGAAGAACTTCGCGCGCCAGAACCCGCACAGCATGGGCGCGTGGACGCCGGAGTCGAAGACGAATGTCGCCACCATGGGGGCCGACGACTTCCGCTCCAACGAGAAGTCGGTGGTTTTTGAGGCCGAGAACACCCTCAAGATCCAGTTCATTGACGACGGCGGCAACACCACCGTCCTGAAGGACACCTTCAAGGTGCTCGCCGGCGAAGTCGTGGACGGCACCGTGATGCGTGCAGCCGCCCTCGATGAGTTCCTGAAGGCGCAGGTTGCCCGTGCGAAGCAGGAGGGCGTGCTTTTTTCCGCCCATCTGAAGGCCACCATGATGAAGGTGTCCGACCCGATCATCTTCGGCCACGTGGTCAAAGCGTTCCTGCCCGAACTGTTCGCCACCTACGGTGACGAGCTGGCCGCTGCGGGCCTCAGCCCGAGCAATGGACTCGCCTCAATCCTCAACGGCCTCGACGCCCTCCCCGCCGAGGTGCGCGACGGCGTCGAGGCCGCCATCGAGAAGGGCATGGCGGATGGCCCGAAGCTGGCCATGGTCGATTCAGACAAGGGCATCACCAACCTCCACGTCCCCAGCGACGTCATCGTGGACGCCTCCATGCCTGCGATGATCCGCAGCTCCGGGCACATGTGGGGCCCCGACGGTCAGGAAGCCGACACGCTCGCTGTGATCCCCGACAGCAGCTACGCCGGCGTCTACCAGACGGTCCTCGACGACTGCCGCGCCCACGGCGCCTTCGACCCGACCACCATGGGTACCGTGCCGAACGTCGGGCTGATGGCCCAGGCCGCGGAGGAATACGGCAGCCATGACAAGACCTTCGAGATCCAGGCCGCCGGAACCGTGCAGGTGGTCGACGGCTCGGGAACCGTCCTCATCGAGCACGACGTCCAGCCGGGTGACATTTGGCGCGCCTGCCAGACCAAGGACGCGCCCATCCGCGACTGGGTCAAGCTTGCCGTGACCCGCGCCCGGGCGTCGGGCATGCCCGCCGTGTTCTGGCTCGACGAGGGCCGCGCCCACGACGCCAACCTCATCGCGAAGGTCCGGGAGTACCTGGGAGAGCACGATACCGAGGGCCTGCAGATCGACATCCTGACGCCGGAGAAGGCCACCGCCTTCACCCTGGAGCGGATCCGCAGGGGAGAGGACACCATCTCGGTGTCCGGCAACGTGCTGCGCGACTACCTCACCGACCTGTTTCCCATCCTCGAACTGGGCACCAGCGCCAAGATGCTCTCGGTCGTCACCCGCCAGGCCCGGTGGGTGGACTTCGAGACGGGCGCCGGCGGTTCAGCACCGAAACACGTCCAGCAGTTCGTTCGGGAGAACCACCTCCGTTGGGACAGCCTCGGTGAGTTCCTTGCGCTTGCCGTGAGCTTCGAGCACCTGGCGACGACGACGGACAACGCCCGCGCGCAGATCCTCGCCGACACCCTGGATCGCGCCACCGGCACGTTCCTGCTCGAGAACAAGTCGCCCAGCCGCCGGGTCGGCGAGATCGACAACCGCGGCAGCCACTTCTACCTCGCCCAGTACTGGGCTCAGGAACTCGCTCAGCAGAGCGAGGATACCGACCTGGCGCAGGCCTTCTCCGTGGTGGCCGAAGCACTGGCATCGAACGAGGAAACTATCGTCGCCGAACTCCTTGCTGTACAGGGCTCACCGGTGGACATCTCCGGTTACTTCCACCCGGACGTCACCAAGGTGGCCGCCGCCATGCGCCCCTCGGCCAAACTGCAGGAAGTGCTGGCCACCCTCGGCTGATCGGTCTGGTCCACGACCCCCCCGCTGATTAAGCACCTGTGGCTGCTAACCGG
>NZ_KI914819.1:10435-12955 GCF_000520535.1 Arthrobacter sp. H41 | reverse complement strand
CCGGTCGGGTTAGCAGCCACAGGTGCTTAATCAGCGCGGGGTGGGGTGAGCCTACACCGCATCATTCGCGTAGCGCAGACCGAGCTGCGCCCGAACGCCGTCGAGCAGGCGCAGGGTCTGCAGCGTGTCATCGAGCGGCATGGTGGGACTTTCGAGCAGACCGGACTGGATGCATCGGGTGACTTCCCGCAGCTCGTAGGTGTAGCCGCCGCCCACCACCCCGAAGGTCTCGACGCGCGGCTCCTCCCGGTTGACGCCGATGATCAGCTCGCCCGGGCTGTGCAGATTCCCGCCGCCGGTGCGGAGCCACCCCTTGCTTCCCGCGACCGTCGCGGTGCCGGGGCAGGAGGCCACCAACGACGACGTCAGCTGGGCGTGCGTCCCGCCCTCGTACCCGAGCGTGAGGGCATTCTGGGTGTCGACGCCGTCGTCGTTGAGGTTTCCGCTGGCCGCCACCGACGAGGGAAAGCCCAGGGAACCGAGGGCCCACGTCAGGGGGTAGACGGTCAGGTCGAGCAGCGCGCCGCCGCCGGCCTGCGGATCCCACAGCCTGCTCGAGGGGTCGGCCGGGGCAGGGAAACCGAGATCGGCCTGCACCCACCCGATCCGGCCCAGCTCGCCGGAGTGAATGATGTCCCACGCACGGTTGATGCTCGGCAGGAACCGCGACCACACCGCCTCCATGAGGAACAGGTTCTTTTCCCCGGCCAGGGTGATGAGCTCTTCGGCTTCCCGCGCGTTGATCGTGAAAGTCTTTTCGCAGAGCACGTGCTTGCCGCTGTTCAGCGCGGCCTTGGCCACCTCGTAGTGCTGGGCGTGCGGGGTGGCGACATAGACGACGTCCACCAGCGGGTCGTCGAAGAGGTGCTGGTAGCCGGGCACGCCGTCGGAGTCGGAATGGCTCGTCTCGAAGCCGAAGCGCCCGGCGAACTCTGCGGCGCTGTCGGCATTCCGTGAGCTGACCCCGTGAAGGACGGCGTCCTCGAGCAGCGCGATATCGGCGGTGACCTTGGCAGCAATGCCCCCGGTCGACACCACTCCCCAACGCAAAGGCCTGCCCGTCGCCGCAGCGGGGCTCGGGGCACCTGGTTCAACGCATGGGGGACGTACGAGGCGGGGAGTCGACATGCCTCCATCCTTGCCGCTTGGTCCCAGGCCGTCCACCCCGCACCGGTGAGCATGCAAAAAGCTCCGGGCTGCAGCTGCAGCCCGGAGCTTTTCGGTTGGACGTCTCTTCGAGAGGGCGCCGTTAGTCCGGAAGGGTTACTTGACCAGCTCGGCGAGCGTGGGGTCGTCGGCGTAGGCCTCGGCGGCGTTCGCCTCGGTGACGATCTGTGGCTCGAGCAGGTAGGCGGGGACAACCTTCACGCCGTTGTCGTACGACTCCGTGTCGTTGACCTCGACCTCTTCACAGGCTCCGAGGGCTCCGACCATCGTGATGGTCTGCTCCACCAGGTTGCTGGTGTCCTTGTTGATCGTGGAGTACTGCTCGCCCGCCATGATCGACTTGACGGACTCCACCTCGGAGTCCTGGCCGGTGACGACCGGGGTCTCCTTGCCGGCGGCCGCGACCGAGGTCAGGACGGCGCGGGCCAGGGTGTCGTTCGGGGACAGCACGCCGTGAAGTTCCTCGGACGCGTAGTTGCCGCTGAGGAGGGTGTCCATGCGGCGCTGCGCGTTCTCGGCCTTCCAGCCCTGGGTCACCGCCTGATCGAACGAGGTCTGGCCCGAGACCACGTTCAGCGTGCCGTCGTCGATCTTGGGCTGGAGAACGCTCATGGCGCCGTCGAAGAAGACCTGGGCGTTGGCGTCGTCGGGGGAGCCGGCGAACAGCTCGATGTTGTACGGAGCCTCGCCCTTGCGCTCCGCCAGGCCGTCTAGCAGGGCCTGGCCCTGGAGCTCGCCCACCTTGAAGTTGTCGTAGGCCACGTAGTAGTCGACGTTCTCGGTGTTGGTGAGCAGGCGGTCGTAGGCAAGGACCGTGATGCCGGCGTCCTTCGCCTGCTGCAACTGGTTGCCCAGCTGGGCGCCGTCGATCGCACCGACAACGAGGACCTCGACGCCGTTGGTGATCATCGAGCTGATCTGAGCCTGCTGCTCCGACACGCCGCCGTTGGCGAACTGCACGGACGGCTCGTAGCCTGATTCCGTGAGCCCGTCGTTGAACAGCTGCTCGGCCAGGACCCAGTTCTCCGAGGTCTTCTGGGGGAGCGCCACGCCGATGGCTGCACCCTCCTCGAAGCCTTCACAGGTGCTCTCGGTGCCGCCGTCGGTCCCGGTTGCCGTGCCGGTGTCCTCACGGCCGCAGGACGTCAGCGCCAATGCTGAAATTGCAGTGAGTGCTGCAAGGGATTTTCCGAAGTTACGCATTCCATTTCTCTTTCTTTGGATGATTCTGGTGGGGGACTGGAGCCACGTCGTCGGGAAGCAGGGTCGCTGACTCCTAGACGTCGTGGGTGATGACTTCCTTGGTGCCGACTGCCTGCTCGGTGGGGCCCGAGCCGCTCTGGCCCGGCTGGT
>NZ_KI914819.1:0-10335 GCF_000520535.1 Arthrobacter sp. H41 | reverse complement strand
CGGAGCCGCTCTGGCCCGGCTGGTCGGGTTTCGAACGGTTGCCGAAGTTGCGCGTCAGCAGTCCGGTGATGGACGGTTTGCCCTGGCTCTTGTTGTAGACGTCGAACGCGACGGCGATCAGCAGCACGAGGCCCTTGATGATCTGGGTCATGTCGGCGCCGATGCCCATCAGCTGCAGGCCGTTGTTCAGGACGGCCATGACGAGCCCGCCGATCACCGAGCCGATCACGGTTCCCACGCCGCCTGTCACCGCCGCACCACCGATGAAGACGGCGGCGATCGCATCGAGCTCCCAGCCGACGCCGTCGAAGGGGCCCGAGGCGGTGGACCGGCCCACGAAGATCATTCCGGCGAGTGCCGCAAGGACGGACATGTTCATCATCACCAGGAAGTTCACGCGCTTGCTCTGCACGCCGGAGAGCTCGGCCGCGTGGCGGTTGCCACCGACGGCGTACACGTGGCGGCCGACGACGGTCTTGTTGGAGATGAAGGCGAAGATGATCACCAGGACCGCGAGGATGAGTCCGGGGATGGGGAAGGAGGTTCCCGGACGGCCGGTGGCGAACAGGGACGTGACGTAAAGGATGGCGGCGGCGAGGAGAGCGAGTTTGGTCACGGAGACCCACAGCGGCGGCACCTCGGAGCCGATCTGTGCGGTGCGCCGGCGGTTGCTGAACTCCTGGTAGACGAAGAAGGCCACAGCGAGCAGGCCCAGGAGCACGGTGAGGTTGTTGTAGCCGGTGACGGGTCCCACCTCGGGAAGGTAGCCGGCGCCGATGAACTGGAAGGACTCGGGTACCGGGATGGTGTTCGATTCACCCACATACTGGTTCGCCCCACGGAACAGGAGCATGCCGGCCAGGGTCACGATGAACGCCGGAATGCCCACGTAGGCCACCCAGAATCCCTGCCACGCCCCGATCAGCGCACCGAGGAGGAGCCCGACCACGATTCCGAGGTACCAGGGAATGCCCCAGTCCCGGATGGTGATGGCGACGACGACGCCGGCGAAGGCCGCCACCGACCCCACCGAGAGGTCGATATGGCCGGCGATGATCACGAGCACCATGCCGATCGCCAGGATCAGGATGTACGCATTGCCGTTGAACAGGTTGATGACGTTGGTCGGCGTGAGGGTGTTGCCGCCGGTCTGCCACTGGAAGAAGAGGATCAGTGCGATCAGGGCGAAAATCATCCCGAACTGCCGGGTGTTGCCGCCGAACATTCGCTTGAGGGAATTCATGGTGCGTCCTAGGGGATTCGGTCAGGCAGATTTTCTGCTGGCGGTCATGAGTTTCATCAGGGATTCCTGGTTGGCTTCCTCGCGGGTCAGCTCACCCGTGATGGAGCCCTCGAAGATGGTGTAGATGCGGTCCGAGAGGCCCAGGAGCTCGGGGAGCTCGGAGGAGATGACGATCACGCCCTTACCCTGGTCCGCGAGCTTCTGGATGATGCCGTAGATCTCGTACTTGGCGCCGACATCGATCCCGCGGGTGGGCTCGTCGAGGATCAGCAGGTCGGGATCGGTGAACATCCACTTCGCCAGCACCACCTTCTGCTGGTTGCCGCCGGAGAGCTTGGACACGCCCTCGTTGACGCTCGGGGTCTTGGTGCGCAGCGACTTCCGGTATTCCTCCGCCACGCGGTACTCCTCGTCGTTGTCCACCACGAAGTTGTGGGTGATCTTCTTGAGGTTCGCGGAAACCGTGGTGGTCTTGATGTCGTCCAGGAGATTGAGGCCCAGCGATTTGCGGTCCTCGGTCACGTAGGCGAGGCCGGCGTCGATTGCCTGCGGGACGGATTTGAAGGTGACTTCCTTGCCATCCTTGAGGATCTGGCCGGCTTTGAAGTTGCCGTAGGAGCGGCCGAACACGGAGCGCGCCAGCTCGGTGCGGCCGGCGCCCATCAGACCGGCGAAACCGACGATCTCCCCGCGCCGCACGTGGAAGTTCGAGTTCTTGCAGACGAGCCGGTCCGCGACGTTGGGGTGGCCCACGGTCCAGTTGCGCACCTCGAAGAACGTTTCGCCGATTGTGGGTGTGTGGTCCGGGAAGCGGGACTCGAGGGAGCGCCCCACCATCCCGCGGATGATGCGGTCCTCGTCCACGCCGTCGTTCTTCACGTGCAGCGTTTCGATGGACTTGCCGTCGCGGATGATGGTGATCGAATCGGCGATCTGCTCGATCTCGTTGAGCTTGTGGGAAATCATGATGCAGGAGATTCCCTTGGAGCGGAGGCCCGCCATGAGGTCCAGCAGGTGCTGTGAATCGGCTTCGTTGAGTGCGGCGGTGGGCTCGTCGAGTATGAGCAGCTTGACCGACTTGCTGAGGGCCTTGGCGATTTCGACGAGCTGCTGCTTGCCGACGCCGATGTCCTTGATCTTCGTGGTGGGGTCCTCGCTGAGGCCGACACGGGCCAGGAGCTCGAGGGCGGAACGGTTTACCTTGTCCCAGTCGATCACGCCGAAGCGCGTGGGCTCGTTGCCGAGGAAGATGTTTTCCGCGATCGACAGCTCCGGGATCAGCGCGAGTTCCTGGTGGATGATGACGATTCCGGCTGCTTCGCTGGACCGGATGTCCCGAAACTGCATCTCCTTGCCCTGGAAGACGATCTGCCCGGAGTAGTCCCCGTAGGGGTAGAGACCCGAGAGCACCTTCATGAGGGTGGATTTTCCGGCGCCGTTCTCGCCGCAGATGGCGTGGATCTCGCCCGCGGTCACCTCGAGGGACACCTCGGAGAGGGCTTTGACTCCTGGAAACTCCTTGGTGATCGATCGCATCTCAAGGATGGTGTGGTGGTCCATGGCAGCCTTCCGCGGTGACAGCATCGTCTTGGTGCAGGCCAACTTCGACCCGAAAGAATTGAACACTACTAATCGTCTTGGCGTCAAGGCTTGAACGCAAGGCGCGCCAAACGAGACGGAAAAGTTACAGGGGAGCGAGGGGTCGGGTGGTCAGGCCGGGTTGCGAGAGCACGACGGCGGCACCTCCGAGCGCCTCCGCGCGGTCGCCGAGGGACGACATGCGCACCGTCGTGCTTTCTCCGATGATCGGAACTGCATGGCGAGTGAGTCCGCGGCGAATCGGTTGGAGCAGGATTTCGCCGAGCTCGGTCAGCGGCCCGCCCACGACCACCAGCTCGGGGTTGATGAGGTTCGCCACGTGCGCGACGGCCCGCCCGATGGCGAGGCCGGCGTCGTCGATCACGCGCAGGGTGGCGGTGTCGCCGGCCAGCGCCCGGGTGACGATGTCCTGCGTGTTCACCGTGTCGGTGGTGCCGCGGCTGAGCAGTTCGATCATGGTGGACGTCGAAGCGACGGTTTCGAGGCAGCCCCGGTTCCCACAGCGGCACACCAGGCCGTGCTCACTGATGGTGGTGTGGCCGAGTTCGCCCGTGATGCCCACATTGCCGTAGAACAGCGCGCCGTTGAGAACGAGCCCGGCGCCGATCCCGGAACCGATCTTCATGAACATGAGGTTGTCCACCGAGCTGTGGGGCCCCCAGGCCACCTGGGCCAGCGCGCCGAGATTGGCGTCATTGTCCACGAACACGGGGACTCGAAGCCGCTCACCAAACGTTTCGCGGATGTTGATGCCCACCCACTCGGGCAGGATGGCACCCTGCACCACGGTTCCGGTCCGTCGGTCGATGGGCCCGGGAATGCCGATGCCGGCACCGAGCAGGGCCGGGCGGTTGATCCGCCCCTGGTCGAGGAGCTTGTCCAGGAGATCCGCGGCGGCCTCGACTCCCTGCGCGGCGCTGTGGCCGAGCGGCAGCGGCCTGGCTTCCTCCTGCAGGACGCGGTAATCGAGGCCGGCGAGCACCACCCGGATGTGGCGCCGGCCGATGTCGACGCCGGCTGCCACCGAGCCGTTGTCGTTGAGGATGACGGACAGGGCGCGGCGCCCCGAACTGGTGGTCGGCATCGTACTGACCATGCCCCCGAGGGCCATGACCTTCACGATGTTGGAAACCGTTGCGGTGGAGAGGCCTGTTTGACGGGCGAGTTCCGCTTGGGTCTGGGGTCCGCTGCTGACCAGTGCCCGGATGATCCGCTGCTGGTTCTGTTCGCGAAGTGCCGGCTGTGAGCCCGGCCTGGACGGCAGGGCGCCAAAGGGGTGCCTCGCCGGCGAGGTGGCATCTACGGGCATGTACTACAGGGTGCCCCAAGACACCGTTGTAGTCAAGAAGTTAACGCATCTCGGTGTTTCGCCGCAGTGATGAGATACCTCGCGGCGTTGTCCTTCACGCCCGCGACCTCGTCATCCGTGAGTTCACGGCGGACCTTCGCCGGTACGCCGGCCACCAGTGAGCGCGGCGGCACGATCGTTCCCTCGAGGACGAGCGCTCCCGCGGCGACCAGCGAGCCTTTCCCGATCACGGCCCCGTTCATCACGGTGGCGCTCATGCCGATCAGGCATTCGTCCTCGATGGTGCAGCCATGCACCACGGCCGTGTGCCCCACACTCACGCCGCGGCCGATCGTCGCAGGAAAACCGGGGTCGGCGTGCACCACCACGTTGTCCTGGAGGTTGCTGCCCTCGCCGACGCGGATGGGGGACGTGTCCGCCCGCACGCTCACTCCATAGAAGGCGCTGGAGCCCGGCTCGAGGACCACATCGCCGATGATGGAGGCCGTGGGAGCCACGAATGCCGAGTCGGAGATGCGCGGTGTCTTGCCGTTGATGGGAATCACGTATGCCATGACGCCAGCCTAGTTGAAAACGATGGTCCTGGTCCCGTCGAGCAGTACGCGGTGCTCTGCGTGCCATTGCACGGCCTGCACCAGGGCCCGGCCCTCGAGTTCCCGCCCGATCTCGGCTAGCTGGGCGGCAGTGCGGCCGTGGTCCACGCGGGTGACCTCCTGTTCGATGATGGGCCCCTCGTCGAGTTCCCCGGTCACGTAATGGGCCGTGGCGCCGATCAGCTTGACACCCCGGGTGTGGGCCTGGGCGTAGGGTCGGGCGCCCTTGAAGGAGGGAAGGAAGGAGTGGTGGATGTTGATGGCACGGCCCCTGAGATCGCTGCACAGTTCGTCGCTGAGGATCTGCATGTAGCGCGCGAGGACCACGAGCTCGATGTCGTGCTTCCCGATGAGCGCCCTCAGGGCCTGCTCGGCGGCGTCCTTGGTCGAGGCGGTGACCGGAATGTGGTGGAACTCGATCCCGTAGAAGGCTGCGAGTCCGGCGAGGTCCGGGTGGTTGGACACGAGAACGGGAATATCGATGGGCAGGGTGCCCGACCTGTGCTGGAACAGGAGGTCGTTGAGGCAGTGCGCAGCCTTCGACACCAGAATCAGGGTGCGGGTTCGGGTGCCCTCGGCGGCAAGCGAGAACTCCATCCCGAATTCCTCCGCCACCGCCGCGAGGTGACCGCGCAGCACTGCTTCGTCGGCCGCCGTCGAAAGGGCCACCCTCATGAAGAACGTGCCGGTGTCCGGGCTCCCGTACTGCTGTGACTCGGTGATGTTGGCGCCGGCTGCCACGAGGGCCCCTGATACGCCGTGGACGATTCCCGGCCGGTCGGGGCAGAAGAGGCTGAGCGAATACGAGCGGGTTTCAGCGGGAGATGTCACTGGGAATGTCACCTGACAAGATTACCCGCGCCCACCGGCGGCCGGGATCCGGCAAGCACGCCCACCGCAGCGAGCGCCGCGGCCCGGCCTGCGCGCGTGGCACCGAGGGTGGACGCCGAAGCGCCGTACCCCACCAGGAACAGGCGCGGCTCCCGCAGGACCCTCACTCCGTTCATGCGGACGCCGCCGCCGGGCTCGCGCAGCCGCAGCGGGGCGAGGTGGTCCAGCGCCGCACGGAATCCGGTGGCCCACAGCACGACGTCGACCTCCTCGGTGCTGCCGTCCCCGAACACCACGCCCCCGCGGGTGAAGCGCTGCAGCGGGCCGCGTGAGGCCAGGATGCCGGCGTCGATCCCTGCCGAGTACTGGGGAGTCAGCGGAAGGCCGGTCGCCGAGACGACGCTCGACGGCGGAAGGCCGGCCCTGGTGCGAGCGTCCACTTCCGCCTCGACGGTGCGGCCCCACTCGGGGTCGAACGCACGCCGCGTGAAGCGGGGCGGTGTTCTGGTGGACCACAGGGTGTCCGCTCCGGCCGCCGCCAACTGGAGCAGGAACTGGACCGCCGAGGTGCCGCCGCCCACCACGAGGACACGACGCCCCGAAAAGTCTCCGGCCGAACGGAAGTCCCTCGTATGGAGTTGTTGCCCGGCGAACGTCTCCCGCCCGGGGTAGGACGGCCAGTAGGGGCGCGTCCAGGTGCCGGTTGCACTGATAACGGCCTCCGCCTGCCAGGAACGGCCGTCCCGGACGGTGACCTCCAGCCCGCCGTCCACCCGGCGGACACTCGAGGCCTGCGCGGGCCGGAGGACCGGAACATCGAAGTGTTCCTCGAATCGGGCGTAATAGCGGCTCACCACGCTGGAGGCGGGCTCCTGCGGGTCCGGTGTGCCGAGCGGCATGCCCGGGAGGTCGTGCAGGGCATGGGCGGCATCGAAGGTGAGTGAAGGCCAACGGTGGCGCCAGGCGCCTCCCGGGCCCTCGTTGGAGTCGAGCACCACGAAGTCCTCCTGCGGCACGAGGTTCTTCCGCAGCAGGTAATAGGCGCTGCTGAGGCCTGCCTGGCCTGCGCCGATCACGACGACCCGGGTCTTCTGCTGATCCTCCACCGCGGTACTGCGTCCCTTCCCCGACTTGTGCCTCCCGGCAACATCCACTCCCGGGTGAACCCGCGGAGGCCGAGCGGTATTCCGTCGGGCACGGGCCCGCCCGTCATGCAGCGCCCGCCGGTGGCGGCGGTGGTTGCCCTGCGGCTAGCATGAAAGGCGCCGGAACCGGCTCGGGGTGGCAACCCCACCGAACCTCTTCGGTACTGCGGAGGGCTGACCGACCCCCGCGACTCCCATAGAAGGATTCATACGTGACCACTTCGCCCTTTTCGACTCCCGCGCTTCCCCAAGGTGCCGATTCCGTGACCAACGCGCCCCTGGCCGAGGTGGATCCCGAGATCGCGGCAGTGCTCCGGGATGAGCTGGCCCGCCAGCGCGACACCCTGGAGATGATCGCCTCGGAGAACTTCGCTCCCCGCGCAGTCCTCGAGGCCCAGGGGTCGGTGCTCACCAACAAATACGCGGAGGGCTACCCGGGGCGCCGCTACTACGGCGGCTGCGAGCATGTCGATGTCGCAGAGAACCTCGCGATCGAGCGCGTGAAGTCCCTCTTCGGTGCCGAGTTCGCCAACGTCCAGCCCCATTCCGGTGCCCAGGCCAACGCCGCGGCCCTCTCCGCGATGATCCAGCCCGGCGACAAGATCATGGGTCTCTCGCTGGCGCACGGCGGCCACCTGACGCACGGCATGAAACTGAATTTCTCCGGCAAGCTCTATGAGGTTGCTGCCTACGGTGTCGAGGAGGACACCCACCGGCTCGACATGGAGCGCGTGCGCGGCCAGGCGCTTGCGGAGAGGCCCCAGGTTCTCATCGCCGGCTGGTCCGCCTATCCGCGCCAGCTGGACTTTGCTGCGTTCCGGTCCATCGCCGACGAGGTGGGCGCATTCCTGTGGACCGACATGGCCCACTTCGCGGGCCTGGTCGCCGCCGGCGTGCATCCCAACCCGGTGCCGTACTCCGACGTCGTCACCTCCACCGTGCACAAGACCCTCGCAGGTCCGCGGTCGGGCGTCATTCTGGCGAAGAAGGAGTGGGCCAAGAAGATCAACTCCAATGTGTTCCCCGGCCAGCAGGGCGGCCCGCTCATGCACGTGATCGCGGGCAAGGCGACAGCGTTCAAGATCGCCGGTTCGCCTGAATTCAAGGAGCGCCAGGACCGCGTCCTCGAGGGCGCCAGGATCATCGCCGACCGCCTCACCGCGTCCGACGTCGCCGAGCACGGGGTCTCGGTGCTCACGGGTGGCACCGACGTGCACCTCGTGCTGGTCGACCTGCGGAACTCGGTCCTCGACGGCCAGCAGGCGGAGGATCTCCTCCACTCGGTCGGAATCACCGTCAACCGCAACGCCGTCCCGTTCGATCCACGCCCGCCGATGGTCACCTCGGGGCTGCGCATCGGAACGCCGGCCCTGGCGACCCGCGGTTTCGGAGCGGCTGAGTTCACAGAGGTGGGGGACATCATCGCCGGCGCCCTGGCACCGGCGGCCGACGTCGAAGCACTCCGCGCGAGGGTGACCGCCCTCACGGCGGACTTCCCGCTGTACCCGGGCCAGGAGGAATGGTAGACGACATTCCGGCAGGTGCGCCGGCCTCACGGGCGGCGGCATCGGCTGCGTATGACATCCCGTCCTCGGAGTGCTGCTTCACTGGCTGCTGCGAGCGGGGGAAGGCCTTCCTGCTCGAAGAACTGGAAGCCGAACAACTGGAAAACGGAGACCAATCATGAGCACCACCGCACGCATTCTTGACGGCAAGGCCACTGCGGCCCGGATCCGGGAGGAGCTCACGGAAAGGGTCGGCGCACTCAGGGCCCGCGGCATCACGCCGGGCCTCGGGACGGTCCTGGTGGGGGATGATCCCGGAAGCCACTCGTACGTGGCGGGCAAACATCGTGACTGCGCCCAGGTGGGAATCACCTCGGTGCGGCGCGATCTGCCCGCCACCATCTCGCAGGAAGAGCTCGAAGCGGTGATCGATGAGCTGAACGCCGATCCCGCCACCACAGGCTACATCGTGCAGCTCCCCCTTCCCGCTCACCTCGACACCAACGCTATCCTGGCGCGCATCGACCCCGAGAAGGACGCCGACGGGCTGCACCCCACCAACCTCGGCAAGCTCGTCCTCAACGTCAATGCGCCGATGGATTCGCCGTTGCCCTGCACCCCGCACGGAATCGTCGAACTGCTGCTGCGCCACGACGTCGCACTCAAGGGCTTGAACGTCCTCGTGGTGGGCAGGGGAGTGACGGTCGGGCGCCCGCTCGGCCTGCTGCTCACGAGGAAGGCCATCAACGCCACAGTGACGCTCGCGCACACCGGGACAGTGGATCTCGCGGACCACCTGGGACGGGCCGACGTCGTGGTGGCGGCCGCGGGCATCCCGCACATGATCAAGGCGGCGCAGCTGAAACCGGGCGCGATCGTGCTCGACGTCGGCGTCAGCCGGGTCGAGGATCCGGCCACGGGCAAGGCCGCGCTGACGGGCGACGTCGAACCTGCTGCCGGGGAGGTGGCCGCCTGGCTGTCCCCGAATCCCGGTGGCGTGGGGCCCATGACGAGGGCGATGCTCCTGGCCAACGTGGTGGAGGCAGCTGAGCGCCAGTAGGCTGGGCGGGTGCCCAACAACCTCCTCGATCAACCGGTCATCTCGGCCCGGGACCTCAGCAAGCACTACGGCGAATTCCGGGCGGTGGACGGGATCTCGTTCGAGGTTCCCGCCGGGGAGTCTTTCGGGCTCCTCGGCCCCAATGGTGCAGGGAAGTCGACCACGATGCGCATGATCGGCGGCGTCTCCCAGCGGACCTCGGGGGACCTGGCGATTCTGGGGCTGGACCCCGAGCAGCACGGACCCGAGGTGCGTGCGCATCTCGGCGTCGTGCCGCAGCAGGACAACCTCGACGAGGAACTGCGGGTCCGTGACAACCTGATCGTCTACGGCCGGTATTTCGGCCTCCCGTTGAGCTACCTCAAACCCAAGGCCGACGAACTCCTCGAATTCGCCCAGCTGACGGACAAGGCCTCCGCCAAGGTGGACTCGCTCTCCGGCGGCATGAAGCGCCGGCTCACGATCGCCCGCTCGCTGATCAATGAGCCGAGAATACTGCTGCTCGACGAACCCACCACCGGGCTCGATCCGCAGGCACGGCACATCCTGTGGGACCGGCTGTTCCGGCTGAAGGAATCCGGGGTCACGCTCATCCTGACCACCCACTACATGGACGAGGCGGAACAGCTCTGTGACCGCCTCGTGGTGGTGGACAAGGGCCGCATCATGGCCGAGGGCTCCCCGGCGAGGCTCATCAAGGAGCACTCGACGCGCGAGGTGCTCGAGCTGCGCTTCGGCTCGGAGCGCAACACCACAGTGGCTGCGGAACTCGGAGGCATCGGGGAGCGGCTCGAGGCGCTGCCGGACCGCATTCTGATCTACGCGCACGACGGCGAAGCCGCACTCGAGGAGGTCAGTTCCCGCGGACTGCGCCCCGTGACCTCGCTGGTGAGGCGCTCCTCCCTCGAGGACGTGTTCCTCCGGCTGACGGGCAGGAGCCTCGTTGAGTAGGGGTCCGCAGGGTAGGGGTCCTCTGGGTAGGAATCGGCTGGTGAGGAATCGGCAGGGTGACGACCGGCTGCGGAAGGGATCAGCCGGTTCGACGACGGC
>NZ_KI914818.1:12809-16206 GCF_000520535.1 Arthrobacter sp. H41 | reverse complement strand
TGGAGGCGTCCGCCCCCGCCATGCCCAGCGGCGTGACATTGATGAGAAGGTCGGCGGTGGAGCTGTCAACCTCCGCCTGCCAGCCGAAGCCGTACAGCCCGGCGAGCGCCCGCCCTGCCGTCTCGTTGCGGGCCACCACGGTGACGGTGGTGAAGCCTGCGTCCCGGAGGGCCGCGACCACCGCCTTCGCCATTCCGCCCGAGCCGCGCACGAGCACCGTGGAACTGGCCGGTACCCCATGGGACGCAAGGAGCCGTGCGACGGCGAGGTAGTCGGTGTTGTAGGCGGTGAGGACGCCGTCGTCGTTCACGATGGTGTTCACCGAGTCGATGGCGCGTGCGGAATCGTCCATCCGGTCAACGAGCCCGATGACGTCCTCCTTGAAGGGCATGGAGATCGCGCAGCCGCGGATTCCCAGTGCCCGCACTCCCCCGATGGCTGACGGCAGGTCAGTGGTGGTGAAGGCCTTGTAGACATAGTTCAGGCCGAGCTCGTCATACAGGTAGTTATGGAAGCGCGTGCCGATGTTGCTGGGCCGCGCGGCCAGTGAGATGCACAGGGTCATGTCCTTGTTCAGTATTGGCACCCCGCCATTGTCCCCCGTTCCGCGGTCGTGTCGCCGCGAACCGGGCGGAGAAGACTAATATTGGGTCAGTTCTCTTCCGCGATGGCGCTACCGAGGCATTCATCCACCTGCAGTCCGGTACGGTCAGGAGCCACCCCTTGAAGATCGATTTTGCGCAGTCCTCCCAGTCGACGCTCGGCGTCGAATGGGAATTGGCACTGGTTGACCGGTACAACGGCGAACTGGTGTCGGTGGCGGATGAAGTGCTCCGCGGGGTCAGCCTGAATCACCCCGAGCTCCAGGATGACGAGGAGCACCCCCACATCAAGCAGGAACTGCTACTCAACACCGTTGAACTCGTGACGGGCGTCTGCACCACGGTGTCGGAGGCGAAAGCAGACCTCGCCCGCTCGCTCGCGGCGGTGCGGGAGGTGACCGACCCGATGGGCGTGGAGCTTTTCTGCGCCGGCTCGCACCCTTTCAGCGCACCGCGCTCCCAGCAGGTCACCGACAAGGAACGCTACTTCAAATTGATCGACCGCACCCAGTGGTGGGGGCGCCAGATGGTCATTTACGGCGTGCACGTCCACGTGGGGCTGGACTCCCGCGACAAGGCGCTGCCCGTGGTGGACGGGCTGGTCAACTACTTCCCGCACTTCCAGGCGCTCTCGGCGTCCTCGCCCTTCTGGGGCGGGGAGGACACCGGCTACGCCTCGCAGCGGGCGCTCATGTTCCAGCAGCTTCCCACCGCGGGACTGCCGTTCCAGTTTCCGGACTGGACCGCCTACGAGTCCTACGTCCAGGACATGTTCACCACCGGCGTCATCGACACGGTGAGTGAGATCCGGTGGGACATCCGACCCGTGGGGAACCTCGGCACCGTGGAGATGCGGGTGTGCGACGGTTTATCCACCCTGCAGGACGTGGGCGCGGTGGCCGCCCTCACGCAGTGCCTCGTGGACGAGTTCTCCACCACGCTCGACGACGGCGGCACCATCCCCACCATGCCGCCCTGGCATGTCCAGGAGAACAAATGGCGAGCCGCCCGCTACGGACTCGACGCCATCATCATCCTCGACGCCGCCGGCAGGGAACAGCTCGTCACCGAGCACCTCACC
Organism: Arthrobacter sp. H41; assembly: GCF_000520535.1. Lineage (GTDB taxonomy): Bacteria > Actinomycetota > Actinomycetes > Actinomycetales > Micrococcaceae > Arthrobacter_D. The sequence continues at coordinate 14,523 of NZ_KI914818.1, read as the reverse complement.
GAGGTCCTCAATCGGCTCGAGCCCGTGGCCGCGAAGCTGGGCTGCAGCTCGGAGCTCGCCGACGTCGAAAGCATCCTCACGCGCGGCGCCGGCTACCAGCGCCAGCGGCGCGTGGCGGCGGAGAACGACGGCGACCTGCGCGCCGTCGTTCTCGACATGGTCCAGCAGTTGCGGCCCTGAGAGGCGTTCAGCGGCCGCGCAGCTGGTCGCCGGAAGGGTGGTCCGAGGGTGAATCCTCAAGCCCCAGATTCCCGGCGACCGTCTCGACGGCCGGCGCATCATCCGGCACTACCCGGTTGGCGATGTAGTCCACCGAATCCGCCTGGCTGAGTGAGTCATCGTCCTGGATACCCTCGACGTCGGAGCTGTTTGGAGTGGTGTCGTCGCTTGAATTGGTGTTCGTGTCGCTCGTCATGCACCGAGCGTACGCCCCTAGTGGCCGGCTCCGAGTTTTCCGCCGAGCCGTTCCCGCATGAGGGTGGAGGCCTCGTTGAGGCCCACGATCTTCACGTCGGTCCCGTGATGCCGGTACTTCTCCTGGATGGCATCGAGGGACGCAATGGTGGAGGCATCCCAGAGGTGTGAGCCGTGCAGGTCGATGGTCACCGAGGAGGGGTCGGTGGCGTATTCGAATTGGGTGTAGAGGTCGTTCGAGGACGCGAAGAAGAGCTCACCGTTCACGGTGTAGGTCGCGTGCTGTTGCCCGTCGACGGTGTCCTCGGTTCGTTCGACGGTGACGAAGTGGGCCACCCGCCGGGCGAACGCCACCATCGCCACGAGGACACCGACGCCCACGCCGATCGCGAGGTTGTGGGTCCAGACGGTCACGATCACGGTGGCGAGCATGACCGTGGTCTCGCTCTTGGGCATCCGCTTGAGCGTGGCGGGCTGGATGCTGTGCCAGTCGAAGGTGGCGATGGCCACGAAGATCATCACCGCGACCAGCGCTGCCATCGGAATCAGGGCGACGATGTCGCCGAGGGCGACGACGAGGATGAGCAGGAACATGCCGGCGAGGAAGGTGGAGATCCGGGTGCGGGCGCCGGACGCCTTGACGTTGATCATGGTCTGGCCCACCATCGCGCAGCCACCCATCCCGCCGAAGAAGCCGGTGATGATGTTGGCCGCACCCTGCCCCCAGGATTCCCGGGTCTTGTGGGAGCGGGTGTCGGTGATGTCGTCGACGAGTTTCGCCGTCATCAGTGACTCGAGGAGGCCCACGGCGGCCAGTCCCAGGGCATAGGGCGCGATGATCTGCAGGGTTTCGAGGGTCAGCGGAACGTTGGGGAAGAACAGGGAGGGCAGGCTCTCGGGGAGCTCTCCCTTGTCGCCCACGGTGGGAACGAGGACGTTCGCAAGGACGGCGAAGACGGTGAGGACGACGATCGCGACCAGGGGTGCGGGCACGGCGCGGGTGAGGCGCGGGAGCCCGAAGACGATCAGCAGTCCGACGGCGGCCATGGGGTACACGAGGAATGGGACGCCGATGAGTTCGGGCACCTGGGACAGGAAGATCAGGATGGCCAGGGCGTTGACGAAGCCCACCATCACCGAGCGGGGGATGAACCGCATTACCTTCGCGACGCCGGACACTCCCAGGACGACCTGGATGATGCCGCCGAGAATGACGGCCGCGATGAAGTAGTCGACGCCATGGCTGGCGACCAGCGGGGCGATGACGAGCGCGATGGCGCCGGTCGCGGCGGAGATCATG
>NZ_KI914818.1:0-12709 GCF_000520535.1 Arthrobacter sp. H41 | reverse complement strand
CCGAGGAAGGCGATACTGACGGCCATGGTGAAGGAGGCGAACAGGCCGAGGCGGGGGTCCACTCCGGCGATGATGGAGAACGCGATCGCCTCCGGAATCAGCGCGAGCGCCACGACGAGGCCTGCGAGGACTTCGGTCTTCAGCAGGCGCGGGGTCCGCAGTGTCCGGGTGACGGACTGCCGTTCAAGGGGGGTCAGTGCGGTAGTGGAGGCTGTTCGTGCGGCAGGAGGGGATGCCATGGCAGGGGTTCCTTCGTGCAAAGGGGGTACAGAGTAAGGTGGGTCCGCCGGCAAATGGTGGCGGGAATGCTGTACGCCGGTGTACGACAAGGGCCGCGGAAACTCGCAGCAACCGTTAAACTCTAACCTAACGTGATGTGAGGTTGAAACCGGAGGGGAAGGCAGCGATGAGCGATGCACCTGTAGAAACCAGTGAGCGCACCATGCATATCGGTGAGCTCGCCGAACGCACCGGGCTCTCGTTGCGGACCATCCGTCATTACGACGAGGTGGGCATTCTGCCGGCGACCGCGCGCACCGAGGGCGGGTTCCGGGTCTACACCGAGGACGATCTGGAGCGCCTGATGGTGATCAGGCGGATGAAACCGTTGGGATTCACGCTGGAGGAAATGACGGATCTCCTGGCAGTGCTGGACGCCCTCCAGGAGGAAAGAGACGACGCGCGCACCGCGGAGCTGCGTCGGAGACTCGCCGCCTTCCGGGACACGGCGATGGAGCGGCGGGACAAGATGGTCGATACCCTGGCCCGCGCTGATGAATTCATCGACGTCCTCACGAAGTACTAGACCAACCGTTTCTACTCGGGCCATCCCTCACCGTTGGGTGCGTCAGGGGTTGAGCCAGGGGTAGCGGGAGGTCAGCAGTCCGATGATGTCGGTGCGTGAGCGGATCTGCTGTTCACTGGCCACGGCGCGGCGTGTAAGGCTGTGGGTGAAGGCGCTAAGGCGCACCCGGTACTGTTCGGCGGTCTCGGAGTGCCGTGTCACGGTGAGGGTTTCGACGATGCGGGCCATGTCGCGCATCTCCTCCAGACGGAAATTCAGTACGTCCATGCCCGCGAGGATCTCCAGCAGTGCTCTCTGATCGGCACTGAAGAGTGGCCCTTGGTCCGGGTGCGTGGTCACCGGTTCGATGAGACGTAGCGCGAGGAGCTGATGGATCGAGTCCTCGGGCACTCCGCTGATGCGTGCGGCGGAAAACAAATCCATTAGGGCGGGTTCAGGGCCGGGCCGGAAGTTTGTCATGGTCCTACTTTCATGGTCCCGTCAGCGGAGATCTGGGATTTCACTGGGCGCTACCGGGAGTTGCAGGGCTCCAGCCGGTCGCGGCCAGGAGTTGGGTTTCCATGTAGTCGGTGAGGGTTTGGACGTAGGTCCTGGTGAGGTGGTCCAGATCCATGTAGACGTAGACGTTGCCGATCACCGCCGGGCAGGTGCTCTCCGTGCAGAGGGCGGGGGTGAGGTCCAGGGAGTGTAGGAGCGGTTCGCGTGCCGCAATGTCATCGATGGGATTCACCGGCAGCAGTGCCCGGCTGCGCGGGGTGTTGCACTTTGGCGCATCCCTGCCGTTCTGCTCGACGCATTCGAACATGTCGGTGGCGAAGCGGGGGTTGTCCCGAATGGCGAGGACGTCGATGCCTTCGGAAAGGAACGGCCTGATGCCTTCCTCGTAAGCGGGCACGAGGGCCTCATAGGGCGCTTCCGCAGAGGTCAGGGTGCCGAGGGTGATCACGGAATCCGGCCTGAGCGCCAGGACGTAGTCACGGGCGGCCGCGTTCCGGTCGTTGCATTCGGTGTCGCGGGTGGCGGAGTCGGCGCCGTACCGGCAGGCGTTGCGCAGCAGGGTGATCATCCGCCATTGATTGTCGTCGGCGATCTCGGTCAGGGCGGGCATGAGTTGGTTGGCGTGGGAGTCCCCGATGACCACCACTGTGCGCACGGGTTCCCCTGCCGGGTCGATCTGGTGGCAGGTGGCCAGGGCCGGGTCCTCGGTCCGGTACTCGCCCTCGCAGGGTGGTCCCGCATTGCCCCATTCGCTGCCGAGGTCGGTGGCCGCCGGGATCAGGGGTGCTTCCGGGAGGGGGAGGTGCTCGGACGGGGCGGTGAGCACCCGCGAACCGGGGTTCAGGGCCTCGGATTGCTCACTGAGTTGCCGCTCGGTAGCACTGATGCGGGTTTCCCACCCGGAGAGTGGAACCGCGACGGTCAGCGCGCAGCTGATGGTGAGGATCATTCGGCGGCGTTTGCTGCGGTGGAGCCAGGACCAGTTGTTCAGGGGCCGTTCGATGAGGCGGGTCGTCAGCCAGGCCAGCACCACGGCGGCGCCAATGATTCCGGCCCCCACACCCAGGGAGACGGATTCCTCGCCCGTTGCCACGAGATAGGTGATCAGCAGGGGCCAATGCCAGAGGTACAGGGCGTAGGACAGCTTGCCTACCGACAGGACTGCAGTGGTGCTCAGGAGCCGGTCGACGCCCCAGCGGCTGGCAGGGCGTCCGGCCAGGATGACTGCTGCCGCACCGAGTGTCGGAATTAGCGCGGCCCATCCGGGGAACTGGTTCTCGACCTGCAGGACAAGCCCGCAGAGGATGATTGCGGTCATTCCCGCCCAACCCAGCACTACGCTGGTCCACCTGCCCGATTTGAGGTGTGCGATGGTCAGGGCAAGCAGTGAGCCGAGCGCGAATTCCCACAAGCGGGTGCGGGTGTCGAAGTAGGCGAACGCCTGGTTCGTTGCTGTTTCCCGGATGGAGAAGGCCAAAGAGGCTAGGAAGATGACTGTGAACACGGTGGCTGCGCTACCGGTGAACGAGAAGCGTGTGCGCCGTGCCAGGGCAATGCAACCGGCAAGGATCAGGGGCCAGAGGATGAAGACCTGACCCTGGATGGACAGGGACCAGAAATGCTGGAAAGGACTTGCTGTCGCGGTGTCGGCCGCCTGGTAGTCCACAGCACCGAAGGCGAGGTCCCAGTTCTGCACGTAGAACAGGGAAGCCCAGGCATGCTCGATGAGCTGGCTCCAGCGGCCCTGCGGGAAAAAGGCGGCCGCGGCGATGACGGTTGCCAGGAGCACCACGGCCGCCGGTGGCAGCAAACGACCAAAGACTCGCGTCCAATACGCGCGCAGACCCACCGGACCGGTGGCTGCGCGACGGGAGAAGGACAGGGTGAGCAGGAAGGCAGAGACCAGAAGGAAGACATCCACGCCCCCGGAGACGCGCCCCAACCACACGTGGTAGATCACCACCAGCACGATCGCCACCGCGCGCAAACCCTCAACTTCGGGCCGGTACCGTGCCTGAGCGGCCTCGGTGTCTGGAGGTGGTGAGGATGATGGTGCACTTGTGGTGAATAGTCGCGGCATGTTCGGTGTTCTCAACGATCTCCTCCTACCCGGCTCGGGCTGGGAATCTGTGGGTGTAGGCGTGTCAACGGTGTGGCTGGCACCGATCTGCTGGCATGCTGCACACATCAAGGCACAGGTGGTAACTGCCGCTTCGCGAGCGGCGCCCATCTGCCGCGCTGCGGTGAAGTCCTATCCCTGCCCTGTCATGTGCAGGGATCCTCGCTCGCGCAGATGCAGGGTGATGGGGTTGATGAGGGAATCCGCCCGGTCAAGATCGGCAGCGAGTTTCGTACGGCGCCGCTGGGCTTCGTCAAGGACGGTCTCCATCAGGTCAAGGTGCACTAGGCCGTGATATCCGGAACGGGTGGCGAGAACTGCCAAAAGTTCCCCGATTTCCTCCAGGCTGAAGGCCAGTGCTCGGGCTTGCCGGATGAGCATCAGCCGCTCGTAATCGTCTTCGGAGTAGACCCGGAAACCACCCTCGGTGCGCGCACTGGGATGAAGGAGCCCCACCTCGTCGTAATGCCGGATCGTCCGCAAGGACAGGTTCGAGCGCTCCGCCAACTCACCGATATGCACGACCACAGTCCTTCCCTCGACATCAATTTCATACTCTACCATTACGTTAGAGTATAGTTTGATGCGGCGGGTGAACCGCCCCTTTTCTTCCGGCGCACTGCGGCGCCCCCACGCCCACCGAGGACAGCCTCCGTGCGCCCTCATGACTTCTTCGAAAGGGACACCTATGGCTATTGCCACTGCCACCAAGCACCTCGCCCCCGATGAACGCCAGTCGGTCTGGCGGACCCTGCGCGCGCCACGGCACCTTCGCACCGAGGTGCTGGCCGGCCTCGTCGTCGCCCTGGCGCTGATTCCGGAGGCGATCGCGTTCTCGCTCATCGCCGGCGTCGATCCCCGGGTCGGCTTGTTCGCCTCGTTCACCATGGCTGTCAGTATCGCCTTCCTCGGCGGCCGGCCCGCGATGATCTCCGCGGCGACAGCGGCCACGGCCCTGGTGATCGCGCCCCTGGTGGACAGCTACGGCATCGATTACTTCATCGCCGCAGTGATCCTCGCCGGGATCTTCCAGATCATTCTCGGCATCTCCGGTGTCGCCAAACTGATACGGTTCATTCCGCGCTCGGTCATGGTGGGCTTCGTCAATGCGCTGGCGATCCTGATCTTCACCTCCCAGCTGCCTGAACTCCTCGGGGTTCCGTGGCTCGTGTACCCGATGGTCGCCGTGGGGCTGGTCATCATTTTCCTGCTCCCACGCATTACCCGGGTCGTTCCGGCACCCTTAGTGGCAATCGTCGTCGTCACCGCAGCAGCCCTCATCTTCGCGGTCGCCGTACCCACTGTGGGTGACAAGGGCGAGCTTCCAGCGAGCCTTCCCTCGCTCTTTCTTCCCAACGTCCCACTGACGCTGGAGACATTCCAGATCATTGCCCCGTTCGCTGCCGGTATGGCGGTGGTCGGGTTGATGGAATCCTTGATGACCGCCAAACTCGTCGACGACGTGACCGACACCCGCTCCCAGAAGACCCGTGAGTCCTGGGGACAGGGAGCGGCGAATATCATCACCGGCTTCTTCGGCGGGATGGGTGGCTGCGCGATGGTGGGCCAAACCATGATCAATGTGAAGGCCTCCGGTGCCCGCACGCGGATCTCCACCTTCATGGCCGGGATCTTCGTGCTCATCCTCGTCGTCGCCCTCGGTGATGTCGTTGCACTGATCCCGATGGCGGCCCTGGTTGCGGTGATGATCTTCGTGTCCATTGCGACCTTCGACTGGCACAGCATCCAACCGGCCACGTTGAAGCGGATGCCCAAGAGTGAGACCACGGTCATGCTCGCCACGGTGATCGTGACCGTCTGGACCCACAACCTCGCCATCGGCGTGATCGTCGGCGTCCTCGTGGCCATGGTGGCGTTCGCCCGGCGGGTTGCCCACTTCGTCACCGTCGAGCGGAGTCGTGAGGAACAATTCGGGGCGCCCGTGGCGAAATACCGCGTCAGCGGCGAACTGTTCTTCGCCTCCTCCAACGACCTCTACACCCAGTTCGAATACGCCGAGGACCCCGACATCATCGTCATCGACCTGCATGGCTCACACCTCTGGGATGCCTCCACCATCGCGGCTCTTGACTCCATCGCCGCCAAGTACGAGAGCTACGGCAAGGAGGTCCAGGTCGAGGGCCTCAATACCGCCAGCGTTGCCATCAGGGAGCGGCTCGGCGGACACCTCGGCGGCGGTCACTAACACCCCGCCGCACGGCGATCGAAGACGTCGCGACGGAATGGACGTCAGACGTGTCTGCTCAGGTCTGCCCCTATATGAAGGTAGGGCAGGGCCGATGCGTAACCGTGGAGCAAGACATCGTCCTTCGTGAAGCCTTCAGGACAACAATAAGGAAACACCATGCGTGCCGTCGACGGTGTAACCAGCACACCGATGACTCCCCAACGTTCCTGGTGGGGAGTCGTTATTGCCGGTGCGCTGATCAGCGCCGCGACAGCCCCCGGTCAGACCGCCGGACTGTCGCCCCTGACCGACCCGCTGATCGAGCAGCTCGACATCTCCCGCACCGATATTTCCTTCAGCTACCTCATCGGCACCCTCGCAGGCGCGGTAGCACTACCGTTCATCGGTCGTGGACTGGACCGATGGGGTGCACGCAAGGTCATTCTCATAGCCGTCCTTGCGTTTTCCCTGGCCCTGATGGCACTGAGTTTCGTCAGCGACATCTACGGACTCACCGCCGGCTTCGTCATCCTGCGCATGGCAGGCCAGGGCACCTTGACCCTCGCGGCAACGACAGCAGTGGTCAAAGCCATCCATCACCGGCGCGGACTCGCCGTCGGACTGGTTTCAGCTGTCGGCTCCGCAGGGATCTCCCTGACACCGCTCCTCGTCGAACGCCTCGTGAGCACCGGGGGCATTTCCCTTGCCTGGCGGATCCAGTCCCTCGCCGTCCTAGTGATTGTCCTGCCGATGATCCTGTTCCTACCCCGCCACGAGTCACGCCCACACACAGTTCTCCCTCAGGCCCGCACCACCACGGCCGAAACGGCCAGCCCGGGGTGGAGCACACGGGATGCTGCCCGGACGCCCATCTTCTGGACCATCGCAGCGGCACTGGCAGCGACCGGCATGCTCTCAACAGCCCTTGCCTTCCACCAGATATCAATCCTCACTACCCAGGGGCTGACCACCACCGAAGCAGCCGCGAATTTCATCCCGCAAACGATCACCGCGATCCTGGCCACCCTGCTCGTCGGAGGAGTCGCTCACACACTCGAACCCCGTCTAGCGCTAGCCGGCTCCATGGCGCTCCTTGCAGGAGCCCTCTGCTTCCTGCCCTTCATCACGGGCCTTGGCCTGGCAGTGGCGTACGGGCTCATCCTCGGTGCGGCCAGCGGATCCATCCGCGCCATCGAACCCATCGCCCTGGCTCACTACTTCGGCACAGAGAACATCGGCGGAATCCGCGGCATCATCACCTCTATCAACGTCGGATCCACAGCACTCGGGCCCATCCTTTTCTCCCTCGGACGCGACCTCACCGGCAGCTACGCGATTCCAAGCCTCATCGCAGCCACCATCCCCCTGACGGTCGGGGCCCTGGCATTGTTCAGTCCACTCCCACACCGCACAACAGAGCAGTAACACCCGCTTCGACCGGCCCGCATCGAAATCAGAAGCGACGTCCGGAATGGCCGTCGTCCAACCCGCGCACGTCAGTCAGTCAGTCAGTCAGTCAGTCAGTCAGCGCGAGAGCGACTGGACCAGGAACTTCGCTGAGCGAAAGGCACGGCGCCGTGCGGAATCGCCCGCACCGCGCCGCCTTATTCCGGAGCCGGGCCGGAGTCCGCCTGCGCGGCGCGTACCAGCTCGAGGACATGCTGGTACAGCGGATGCGCGGGCTCCAGCCCGCTGACCGACATCGTCGCCTGCTCGGGCGTTTCGCTCCGAAGGATCCCGGCGAGCGCCTCGACCTCCGGGTCAGCGGGATCGCGGAAAGCGAGCGCTGCCTGTATGGCCGACAGCAGTCCCGACGGAACCACTCCCCGCTCGGCCAGCTCGGCGGCCGGACCGACGAACCGCTCGTTGCGGCCCAGCTTGCGCAGCGGCGCCCTGCCCACCCTCTGCACGGTGTCCGGCAGGTGCGGGTTCGAGAAACGGTGCAGGATCTTCTGCACGTAGGCTTCCTGCTCCTCGGCGTCGAACCCGTGCTTGTCCACGAGCAGTTGCTTCGTCTCGTCGAGCACTGCACGGACCCGCCGCGCTACCTCCGGGTGGGCCATCGCGTCGGAAACTTTTTCCATCCCCGCCGCGTAGCCGAAGTAGGCGCAGGAAGCGTGGCCCGTGTTCACCGTGAAGAGCTTGCGCTCGATGTACGGAGCGAGGTCATCGACGTAGGTGGCGCCGGGAATGGCCGGCTCGGCGCCGGCGAACGCCGTCCGGTCGATGACCCATTCGAAGAAGGTCTCCACGGTGACGTCCAGTCCCTGCCCGGGGGCCTGGTTCGGCACGATCCGGTCGACTGCCGTGTTGGCGAAGACCGCTCGTTCCGCAAGGTCCGCCTCGGACCCTGAATAGGCGGTGACGATCTCCTTCCGCAGCAGGTCCGTCGCGTTGATGGCGTTCTCACAGGCCATCACCTGGAGCGGATCCTGCCCGTTCGCCCGCCCGGCGATTCCCGCGGCGATCACGGGAGCGAGGAACTTCAGGACGTTGGGCCCCACAGCGGTGGTCACCAGATCCGCTGACGCAATTTCCGCGACCACCGCCGCTTCCTGCGTCCGTGAGTTCAGCGCGCGGTAATTGTCCACCCTCTTGACCGTCGGCGCCTCCCCCACCTCGTGCACGTCATATCCCGGTGTCGAGGCGAGCTGGTCGATCAGGGCGTCGGCGACGTCGGCGAAGACCACCTCGTAGCCCGCTTCGTGGAGCAGCAGCCCCACGAAGCCGCGGCCGATGTTCCCGGCTCCGAAATGGACCGCCTTCACTAGGCGTTGACCTTTCCGAAGAGCGCCAGCACTTCATCGACCGTCGTCGCATTCTCGAGTTGCGCCACCTGTTCCTTATCAGAGAAGACGCGCGCGATCGCCGAGAGGATGGACAGGTGCTCATTGTTCCGGCCTGCCACCCCCACCACGAACTTGACCTGCTTGCCGTTCCAGTCGATGCCCTCGGGGTAACGGATGATGGACACCGCAGAACGCTTGATGAGGTCCTTGGCGTCATTGGTGCCGTGCGGAATCGCCAGGAAGTTCCCCATATAGGTGGGAACGGACTTCTCGCGCTCGTGCATTGCCGCAACGTAGCCGGAGTCCACCGCACCGCGTTCCACCAGCAGTCGGCCGGCCTCGTTGATGGCGTCCTCCTGCGTGGTCGCCCTGCCGTCCAGGACGACGCTTTCCTCTGCGAGGACGTCGTTGGCGGCACTGCCGGAGTCGGCCTCGGACGCCACCGCGGCGGGCATCGGGTCCTTCGGATCGACCCCACCCTCGGCTGCCGCGCTGGCGCGGACCAGTTCCACGATCTCGTCATAGCGCGGGCTGTTCATGAAGTTGTCGACAGCGACGTGCGTAGCGCCCTGCGTCAGGGGCTCGGCGCGGGCGGCGAGATCCTGGTGCGTCACGACGACGTCGTAGTCGTCCTTCAGGTTGGCGATGGCGAGGTTGGTGACCTTGACGTCGGGGAACCCGGCCGCCTTGATCTTGTTGCGGAGCACCGAGGCGCCCATCGCCGAGGAGCCCATCCCGGCATCGCAGGCGAACACGATGTTGCGGATGGGTCCGTCTGTGTCCGCCGAGGAGCTGAAGTTGCCGGCCACGGAGCTCTTCTTCCCCTTGAGGCCTTCCATCTTCGTGGCGGCAGCCGTCAGGTCGCCGTCGTCCTGCTTGCCCGTCTTGAGGATGACCGAAGCGACGAGGAAGGACACGGCGGTTGCGAGCACGACGGACAACCCGACACCGAAGTAGCTGTCACGGGCCGTCTGGGCGAGCACCGCGATGATGGATCCCGGAGCAGCGGGTGCCACGAGGCCGGCGTTCGTGATGCTCAGGGTTGCGATACCCGTCATGCCGCCGGCGATGGCGGCGAGGATGAGCAGCGGGCGCATCAGCACGTACGGGAAATAGATCTCGTGGATGCCGCCGACGAAGTGGATGATGGCGGCACCGGAGGCGGATGCCTTGGCGGCGCCGCGCCCGAAGATCATGTAGGCGAGCAGGATTCCTAGGCCTGGACCGGGGTTGGCCTCGAGCAGGAACAGGATCGACTTGCCCTGGTCCAGCGACTGCTGGACGCCGAGCGGCGTCAGGACGCCGTGATTGATGGCGTTGTTGAGGAACAGGACCTTCGCCGGCTCGATGAAGATGCTGGTGAGCGGAAGCAGGCCGTTGTTGACCAGGAACTGGACCACGTTGCCCGCGCCCGTACTGAAGGCCTGCACCAGCGGGGAGACGCCGTAGAATCCGATCAGCGCCAGCAGCGCACCCCAGATTCCGGCGGAGAAGTTGTTGACCAGCATCTCGAAACCCGGCCGGATCTTGCCGTCCCAGATCGCGTCGATCTTCTTCATGGTCCAGCCACCCAGCGGACCCATGATCATGGCTCCGATGAACATCGGGATGCCGGCGCCCACGATCACGCCCATCGTGGCGATCGAGCCCACCACGCCACCGCGGACGTCGTAGACCATCCGACCGCCGGTGTAGGCGATCAGGAGGGGCAGCAGGTAGGTGATCATCGGTCCCACGAGTCCGACGTTCGCCACGCCGTCGGTCTCGCCGAAGCCGCCGAGCTGCGGAACAGGAAGCCAGCCCGCCTCGATGAAGAGAGCCGTGACGAGGCCCCAGGCAATGAATGCCCCGATGTTGGGCATGATCATGCCGGACAGGAATGTCCCGAACTTTTGAACGCGGACGCGCGCACCGGAGCGGGGCGTCACTGCTGTTTGTGTTGCCACATGCTTTCCTAACCGCTACCCCTGCAGCATCGCAGGGTGGAATGGATATTTGGATTCTTCTGGTAAATCAGGTGCCGGCCCTTGACGAGATGCGTTGCAGCCATTCGAGGAACAGCTTGAGTTCCGAGCTGGAGAGTTGGTCCGGATGGGATGACTGCAGCGCGGCGTTGAGTGCGATGGCGGCCACCACCACCGAGGGGCTGCCTTCGGTGTCGGTCACCGGATCAGCTTCCGAATCGGTGGCGACGGCGGAAAGAACTGCCTCCCGCGTCATAGCCGACAGGTCGAGGTTCCGTTTGGCCGCGGGCTCGGCGATCAGCATGAGCGTGACGCCGATGTTGGCGGCGAGCATGCTGCGTGCTGCCTCATGCGGAGAGACGACCAGCCGCGCCGCAGCCGCCGCCTTGTCGAGCACCTCCTCGAGGAACGCCTCCGCACTGGCGACCATCGAGGGGCGGCGCTCCGGGCGGATGTTCCCGAACATCACGAGGTAGAGGTGCGGATGGTCGAGGCCGAACTGTACGTGGTTGTCCCAGTGCCGCCGGAGGTCCTCGACGGGCCTGCCTGACGACGCCAGGCTGCGCTCCCCCTCAAGATATTCACTGAAGCCCTCGGCGACGACCGCATCGAAAAGGCCCTCCTTGTCCCCGAAGTGGTGGTACAGGGTGGGGGCGGTGACACGGGCGAGCTGGGTGACCTGCCGGGTGGAGACCGGGGCCCCGTTGGACTCCGCCAGCAGCGAGGCAGCAGCCCTCAGGAGCCTGGTCTTAGGCGCGGGTCCGTCAGCGGATTTCATGCCTGCTACCGTAGCATCTATAACGCTGGTATATGAAGTGCATCACAAATTCTTTCCGCCGGATCCCTGCATCATCCGCTTCACCCTGCAGAATGGTTCTGGCCGACAAGCACAGATGAGGAAACGAGGACGTTCAATGCAGAATTTCTCAGGGGTGGGCGTAAGTCCCGGCCGCGTGATCGGGACCGTCCGCCACATGCCGGCGTCAATCAGCGAGCCGCCCGTCGGTGAGCGCCTGGCAGACCCCGATGCGGCGGAGGAAGCCGTCGAACTGCTGCGCGCGGCGTCGAAGTCGGTCCAGGAGGAGTTGAAATCCCGGGCGGAGGCCGCGAAGGGTGACGGCAAGGCAGTCCTGCAGGCCACCGCGCTCATGGCCGCCGACCCCATGCTTCTCAAGGCGGCGGGCAAGCTCATCCGGGGCGGGTCCTCCCCCGAGCGCGCTGTGTGGGAAGCCGGCGCGTCCGTGGCGGAGATGCTCCACAACCTCGGTGGGTACATGGCGGAGCGCACGGCCGACGTCCTCGACGTCCGCTCCCGCATCGTGGCGCAGCTGCGCGGCCTGCCCGCGCCCGGCATTCCGGCGTCGGACACGCCCTTCATCCTCGTGGCGGAGGACCTCGCGCCCGCCGACACCGCAACCCTCGACCCCGGACTTGTGCTCGCGCTCGTCACCTCCGGCGGCGGACCCCAGTCCCACACCGCCATCATCGCGCGCTCCCTCGGCCTTCCCGCCGTGGTGGCGGCGAACGGGGTAGGAGAACTCGACGACGGCAGCACCGTCTTCGTGGACGGCGCCGCCGGCGTGATCACGCTCGACCCCGGCGATGACGAAGCGGCGGCTGCGGAGGCCTACGCGGCTGCGGCGTCGACGCTCGCGGTCTTCGACGGCACCGGAGTGACGGCTGACGGGCATGAGGTGCCGCTCCTCGCGAACGTCGGCGGAGCGAAGGACGCCCGGGCCGCAGCCGATGCCGGGGCCCAGGGAGTCGGCCTGCTCCGGACCGAGTTCTGCTTCCTCGAGCGCGATACCGAGCCCACCGAGGCCGAGCAGATCGCCGCCTACAAGGGCGTCTTCGACGCCTTCCCGGGCAAGAAAGTGGTGGTGCGCACCCTCGACGCCGGCGCCGACAAGCCACTCCCGTTCCTGACCGATTCCACCGAGCCGAACCCCGCGCTCGGGGTGCGGGGCTACCGCACCGATCTCACCTCGCCCGGTGTCCTCGAGCGGCAGCTCACCGCGATCGCCGACGCCGCCGCCCAGTCCTCCGCGGAGGTCTGGGTGATGGCGCCCATGATCGCCACCGCGGAGGAGGCAGCAGCATTCGCCGCCATGTGTGCCACTGCTGGACTGAAGACGCCGGGGGTGATGGTCGAGGTGCCCTCGGCGGCACTGACCGCCGCAGCGATCCTGTCGGAGGTCGAATTCGCGAGCCTCGGCACCAACGACCTCACCCAGTACACCATGGCCGCCGACCGCCAGCTCGGGTCCCTTGCCGCACTCAACAACTCATGGCAGCCGGCCCTGCTGCGGCTCGTCCAGCTCACCGTGGAAGGCTCCGTGGCTGAGG
>NZ_AZRZ01000364.1 GCF_000520535.1 Arthrobacter sp. H41 | reverse complement strand
AAGCCAGCGGAGCCCGCTGGCGGGGAAGCCGCGCTGCACGGCGAGGAATCCGAGTTCCCGGTAGGCGGCGGACCGGACGGCGGGAACGCCGTTGCGTGAGAGTAAAAGGACGCGGTGCAGAAGGTCCGCAACCTCCGCGCCGCGCCCGCCCGCGTTGTGGATGAGGGCGCCTGCCAGTGCGAGCTGGGCCTCGGCCTGCAGGTCCGAGTTTCCGGTCCGCTCCGCCAGTCCGCCGGCCACCCGCAGGTGGGCGAGGGCCGGTGCGGTCGCTCCGGCTGAAAGGCAGGATTCGGCGGCTTCCAGGTAAGACTTCACGGCAAGGGGAGTGGCAGGCAGGGCACTCGTCCGGGTGTCGGGCGCGGCGAGCGCCTGCTGGACTTCCGCCGGCAGCCCTGAGCCGACATGCTCCTCGAAGATGTGCTGGCACTTTCCCGCATGCAGGCGCGCACCGGAACGGTCCCCTGACGCGACGAGGGACCGTACGAGGAGTGCGTGGAAGTCGGCGTTGAGGGCGTCGAGTGCCACGGCTCGGCCCGCGATCCGCACCGCAATGTCCGTGTTCCCCGCGGCGAGGGCAGCCAGCCCGGACTCATAGGTAAGGGTCTCAACGAAGTGGCGGAGGCGGTGGCGCTCGATGGTCAGCCAGATATCGAAACCGGGACAGTCAGTGAAGTCGAGTCCTGCGAGGAGCTCGGCATCGAGCGTTGGAGCAGTGGCGGCGTGCGATGAATCGGACGTGTCGGCGTCATACTTCGACGACGGCGGCAGGCGCACCGTCAGCGGATCCCCTCGGATCGAAGCCCCGGGTCCGAGGACGCGCCGCAGGTTCGAGAGGTGCCAGCGGAGGGCCCCGAGCGGATCGTCGGCGTCGGGGAAGAGCATTGCGGCAAGCTGGCTGCGCGGCGTCGGGGTGCGGTGCAGCAGGAGGTAGGCGAGCAGGCCCCACGCCTTGCGGCCGCGCGGTTGCGTGCCTTCTCCCTCCGGACGTTCGATGAAAGGAGGCCCGAGGAGGTGGATGCTCAACCCAGCCATGATCAACTGTAGAGCCGCGTGTAGGCGCTGTGCAGGCCCCCGGGGCTCTGCAGTGAACTAAAGTTCCGGCACGCACGGTCCTGTACCGAGAAGTGCAAAGCCGGCACGGTCGCCGTCCTGCATCTCGTAGACCGGAGCGGTCGCGTGCATCAGCTGGTCCCGGTCGTCGATGTGGTCCAGGCCGACCACGTGGCCGAGCTCGTGCATGATGAGCCCCTTCACCTCGAACCGTCCCTCCGGATCCTCGAGCCACTCGGACACCTGCTCGACGTCGAGTTTGACCTGCCCCGCAACGTAGACGGCCGGTGTGCCCGGCCTCTGCGCGTATTCACTGCTGCCCAGAGCAATCATCGTGCCCTCAAGCCCCGGCGTTTCGTCCTCGTTCGTCCAGGTGAAGAGGACCGGCGCCCACCTCTCGCCATATCGGTCGGGCTGGTAGGTGTCCCGGTTTGAGCTCGGTCCCTCCGTGGTGGTGCCGTCATACACGAACTGCAGGCCGGTCGCCGCGGAGATCTCCGCCACCGCTGCCTCGATGAGTCCCTCGGATCCGGCGGGCGCGCCCTCGGGCCGGACCACGTAGTGGACCGGACGGCACGGGTCGTAGGCGATGAAGTCCTGTGACGGGTTCGGCGGGTCAAGGAGTACGAAGTCGTCCGATTCCTCGACCTCCGGCGGAACGCCGAGGGGGGTGTCGCTGGCTTCGACGTCGGGGGGCGGCATGTCGGTGCCCGAGGAGAAGGGGAGGGTGGGTGGAAAGTCGGCATCTTCGGACAGGAGCGACGGCAGGTACAGCGCCCCGACGACGGCGACAACGCCGATGGTGCCCCAGCGCAGCTTCCGCTTCGAGGACGGCCGACGACGTCTGGGTGGGCGGCTTCCCCCGAGGTTGGGCGGAGGGGGCTGCATCGTTCGCGCCCACTGCTGTTGGTTTCGCGATGATCGCGGGGCAGCTCGAGGAGCAGGAGGGCCGTCTTTCCGCGCCCAGTCCCGATCCATTGCTCCCATTGAATTGATTCCTTTGTCGGCGTGATTCCCAGTGTGCGCCGCATCGGCAGGACCCGGCAAGGTTCTCACGTGTATCGGCCTGGTTCAGTTCCGGTCCTGGGCGCTACGGGCTGGGCTTCATCCGGCGGTGTTAGGCTCCACCGAATGACTGTTCTCGGGAAGCGCCTGTCCAACGAATTACCGCCTGTTCCTCCGCTGCGCACAGCGGGGCGGATCGTACTCGGCGGAGCTCTACTCTTCGCCGGAACGAGTCATCTGACATTCGCGCGCGAGGAGTTCACTGCCCAGGTGCCGGCGTGGATGCCGCTGGAGGCTGACTTCGTTGTCCTTGCGTCGGGGGTTGTAGAGATCGGACTCGGCGCGGTGCTGGTAGCCCTGCCGCGGCAGCGGGTTGCCGTCGGGTGGCTGACGGCGGGGTTCTTCGTGGTGATCTTTCCGGGCAATGTCGCCCAGTACGTGGATGGGGTCAGCGCGTTCGGACTGGATTCGGACCGTGCACGCCTGATCCGGCTGTTCTTCCAGCCGGTGCTCGGGCTGTGGGCTCTGTGGTCGACGGGCGCTTGGCGGGACCGGCGGAGCCTGTTCGACGGGCTGCGGGCGCGCAGGGGGAAGCAGCAGCGGGGTGCCTGAACCGCAGGGTTGCCGAGATTCGAGTCCCTTGACCTAGTTGCACGCGTCGCGCCCTGCTACCTGCCCGCCGGCTTCCCCACCAGCAACCGACGCGTGAATTTTTGGACGTCGCGCTGGAGCCCGGGATGCGCTCGCCGGTCAGGTTCCTGACCTGTAGCGAAAGCCTCGATAGCGTCAAGCGTCCGGGAGATCACTGGCTCCGGCCTACGCATCCGCCATGATTTCGCTTCCGCGGCAAGATCCGAGGTTGCCAGATCTGCATGGCGATAAATCCCGTTGACGGACAGTGCCATCCGCCCGTCAGTGTTCTGGTGGCGCATGGGTACCACATCATAGGCTGGGGCCAGCTGTGACCTTCCATCGAGATGGTGGAGCAGGGAAAGGTTTTTGGCATGCATGTCCAGATTTCCAAACGCAACTGTCAGAACGGTCAAGACAAGGAGCTGCTCCAGTGACTCGTCGTCGCCATTTCGCCGGAACAGTTCCGCAACCCGCCGCAGGCTCACTTTGCCTCCCAGCTCCTGGTATTTTTCATTGCCGTGGGCGCCGAGGGCTTGATTCATGTCCTCCTGGTGGATGCGCCCCATAGGAGCAGTTGGCGCGCGATCGAACCGTTCAATCACCAGTGCCGGAACGCCTGCAAAATCCGCGAGCCGGGTTTCCGTCCTGCTCAGTTCGAGCGCTCGTGCGGCACGCGCACCATAGTCTTCGTCATAGATGATCGTGGGATGGTCTCGGGACTCGGGCTTGACGATATGCGTGGAAGGATAGCCGTCGTGCACGCGGTGCCATGCGTCGTCGATTCGGGCCAGGACGATCTTGTCCTGCACCCCCGCCAGGGAGGTCTTGCCAGACAGCGGGCGGTTGGCCAGCGGCTCCACGGCGGTAGCCAGAAGTAGGCTTCCGACACCTTTTGCCGTCAGTGCCTCGGTTCGCGGACGGCGCGGTTCGCCGGGATGCTCTGGATCCCAGATCTGCAGGGCGCCGGCGACGTCCCTTCCGAAGTGTGAGAGCAGTGCAATGATGTCGTGCTCCCGCGCACCAACGCTCGCGGCGAGGTTTGTGAGGATTCGCCCCTCCGGAAGGAGCTCGGCGAAGAAGTTACGACGGCGGGACGCACGTCCGCGGTTCATCACCAGGTCCAATGGAACGGACTCGGACAGAATGGTGCTGCCAAGTTCAAAATGGTCAAAGGCTGAACGGTCGGTGCGGAAGTCAAACGAGCGCCAGTCCGTCCCTGTCAACCAGCCCACCAGGTGCCCGTACAACTCGACACGCAGTTCACCCATCGCTGCTGGGTTCCGCAGTAGTTCCTGGCGGATCTATTGGCTCGTCGATCTCTGCGTAGAGACGTACTCCGGTAGCACGAAGCATCTCGAACAGCCGGTCGGTGAGGAGGCCAGGCTTACCCTGCTCCATTTCCCAGACCCATTTCTGCCCGATGCCCATGTGGTCGGCGAGCTGCCGCTGGCTCATTCCCTGCAGCATGCGACCCTGCTGGAGCATCCGCCCCAAGGCTTCAGCGTTTCGGACCTGTCCGCGGACTGCCACCGTCGACCTTCCTTTGACTTCGATATTGTAGTCACCGTAGTCGGCGTCAATATCGAAGTCAAGAACCGTGAAGTAATAATCGAAGTCACACGCCTGGCCAGGGCGACTGGTCGCACTGCGTGCAGTGCCCTGCTCACGTAAATGCGGACGAGCCGATTTCATTGCCCTACCCGCACATCTGGCGCCGTAATGGCGCTACGCCGAGTATCCAGATCAAGGATGTTCCCGCCGAGACCCATGCTGTGCTTCGACGTCGTGCAATGGCAGCGCACCAATCCCTGCAGGAGTATCTCCGTTCACGCCTGATTCTGGAAGCAGGAAGCCCCACTGTGGAGGAAGTCCTGGACCGCGCTGAGGGCCGGGCGGGTGGATCCGCTCCCTTTGGCGCGGTCACCGAGGCTTTGCGGGAGGACCGTGATCGTCGTTGATACCGGCGTACTCGTCGTCGCACTTGCAGACGACGGAGCCGATGGAAGACGTGCCCGGGAACGCCTGCGAGGGCAGACGCTGGCCGCACCCGACCTCATCGACCTTGAAGTGTCGTCAGTTCTACGGCGCTTTCTGCTGGGCGGATCACTCTCGTCTGTCCGCGCCGAGCAGGCACTGGCCGACCTCATGGACCTTCCACTGCACCGCGCATCACATGGGCCGCTGATTCCGCGCTGCTGGGCTCTTCGCCAGAACCTGACCATCTACGATGCGTCCTACGTCGCTCTGGCAGAGGAATTGGATGCGGTATTACTGACCACCGACGCGCGACTGTCACGCGCGCCACGGTTGCGCTGCAAGATGGAGGTACTGCAGGGGGCGTAGTTGGGAGGGGCAGGCGTAGCTGGCGCTTCGCTATGCCGGTGATTCGGCGGCGGCGTCGGCGAATCCCCCTGCTTGTCCCTGGTCGTCCGCGACATTCACGGCGGGTGGGCCCGCGCTTTCCTGTATTCGCTGCAGACCAGGGCGGCCGTCGCGCCTTTCAGCCCCACTGTTGCATTCTCCTTCGTCCGGGCGGGAAGGACTGGTAACCATTCCTGGCCGTAAACCTCGGGCCGGTAAGTCTCCTGGTCGCTGATTGACCCCTCCGCGGGCAAGCAGTTGGCCACGAACTGTAGCCGGTCCTCGCAAGCTTCAAGCGACAGCAGCAAACCAAGTTGTATGCGATTTGGTGTATTTATGTACGAAATTAGGGGCAAATGCTTGACGAAGAGCGAGAGTTCTGTCACGTTGTATACATCATTAGATACTGACACTGACGTCATCTGGAGGACCAATGCGATCGCAATCCATTTACGGGACAGGGCTGGCAGCGTTGGTGGTTCTGCCACTGGCAGCTTGCGGCGGCGGGGGCGAAACGGCCTCAGGGGAGATTCCCAGTGTCACGGTATCGGTGACACACCCGGAGGATTTGTACGGTCTTCCGTGGGAGGTCGCCCGCGAGCAGGGCTTTTTCGAGGACGCCGGCGTCCGGGTCGAGGAGATCATTCCCTCGGAGGGCGGTGGGACCACGCTGCAAAACGTCGTCTCGGGTCAGCTGCCCTTCGGCGAGGTGGCCACGGGTGCGATCGTCTCAGGTTTCAACGAGGGAGCGCCGGTCCAGGTGATTGGCGGTGGGATTCAATCAGTTGCAGATGTCTCCTGGGTCACGCTGCCGGACTCCGATATCGGGAGTCTGGAGGGCGCGGCTGATGCTCGCTGGGGCTTCACCAACCCGGGCTCTGTCACCGAGGCGATGAGCTTCCTGACACCTGAGGGCGCAGGGCTGGATCCCACGGCGATCGACCGGACGGCAACGGGCGGGACCGGCGCGGGTATCGCCTTGCTGGAGGCCGGGGAAGTCGATCTGACGTACGCCTCACCGAGAGTCGCGATCGAGAACGCGGATACTCTGAAGGTGGTCGGCAGCAGTTCCGATGTGGTCCCGTCCTACCAGCAGACGATGATTATCAGCAGCCGCGACTATGCGCAGGAAAACCCCGAAACCGCCAAGGCCGTTCTTCAGGGATACTCGGATGCTGTCCAGTGGATCAACGACAATCCAGAAGAAGCCGCGGAGTTCTGGGCAGGGCTCGCCGACCTCGACGTCGCCGCTGCTCAGGGCATTCTCGACGATGCGCTCGCCGCGGATCACTGGGGCATCGCCTATAATCCGGAGGCACTCGAGGCAGCCGAAAAGGCTCTCGCCTACACGGACGATCTCGACGAGGTCAACTGGGACGAACTCCTGACCGATGAGTTCCTTCCCGAGGACGAGAAGGGCACAATCCCTTAGCCTCGGCAGCGCAAAGGCCAGCCACGAGGGTTACTGCGCATCACCGGTTCCGACAGCAGAACTGAATTCCAAGGGGAATGTATGGGTGCGAAAGTAGAGTTGCGCGACGTCGACCGTGTATACGGGGATGTCCAGGCGCTGAGTCCCACGAATCAGGTGCTCGAACCGGGCACCTTCACAACACTGGTGGGCCCCAGCGGTTGCGGGAAGTCCACCTTGCTGGACATCATCGCGGGCTTGAACAAGGGAAACGGCGGACAAGTCCTTATCGATGGAAGCCCCAGCACGGGGCCTCGTCGGGAAACCGGCGTGATCTTTCAGGAAGCAGCAGTGTTGCCGTGGCGCACGGTTCTGGACAACACGGCCTTTGCGCTTGAAACCCAGAAAGTTCCCGTTAGAAAACGCAGGGAAATCGCCCGCGAAGTACTCCAGCGCGTAGGGCTCTCAGACTTCGTCAACCACTACCCTCACCAGCTCTCAGGGGGAATGCGCCAGCGGGTAGCGATCGCACGTGTGCTCAGTACGGATCCGGATCTGATCCTCGCGGACGAGCCTTTCGGTGCCCTTGACGAACAGACTCGCGTGGTTCTTGGTCTGGAGCTGCTCAAGGTGGTCAGGCAGGGCGGTGCCACGGTTCTCTTCGTCACCCATAGCATCCAGGAAGCTGCTCTCCTTTCTGACCGCGTTCTGGTCATGGGAGCCCGGCCCGGCAAGATCCTTCTCGACCTCCATGTGGACCTGCCTCCAGACCGGGATCCCACCATGGTTGGATCTCCGGTTGCGACAGCACTGGTCGAGCAGATCTGGACGGTCCTCAAGAGTGAAGCCCAGCGGGCCATGGTGGAGCAGGGACCGCGGTCGTGAGCACGGGACCGGTGGCAACCGAGTCAGCAACTACTCCGCTGAGAAAGGACAAGCCGGAAATCGTCCGCGAACGTCGGCTTGGCCTCACCGTGCGTGGCTGGACCATCGTCGGCGCCCTACTGACCGTCCTCTTCCTGGAACTGGCGCCGAGGCTCGGTCTGGTGGACTCCTTTTCACTCGTTCCACTGAGCGCAATGGTGATGCGGGCCTTCGGCCTGCTGACCGATCCTGAGTTCCTCTCCCAGGACCTTGTGCCGTCCCTGCTTTCCATCCTCGTGGCATTTATCTTTGCCGTCGTCTCGGGTGTTCTGATCGGACTCCTCGTCTGGCGGTTCGACTGGGCCCGGAAAACACTCGATCCCTGGCTCGCAACCTATTACGCCATTCCCACATTTGCGCTGTACCCCTTGCTTGTAGCGCTCCTGGGCATCGGGTTTGTACCGATCGTGCTGCTGGCCACGCTGTTCGCCGTCGTCGCCATGATCAGCTCCACCGTCGACGGTCTCGACGGCATCCCCCGGTCCGTCCTTCGGCTCGCGGCGGTGCTGCAGTTGGACCCTTTCCAGCGCACGTTCAAGGTGTTGCTGCCGGCGGCGCTTCCGCAGATCAGCGTGGGATTGCGGCTCGCTCTTTCCTACAGCCTCATCATGGTCCTGGCGAGCGAGTTCGTCCTTTCGACCAGCGGGCTTGGCCACTTCATCTCCAACGCATACAACGATTTCGCGATCACCGACATGTACGCCGGAGTGCTCCTTGTCTTTGTCCTCGCCCTCGGGTTGAACTTCGCCTTCGCGGCAGCCCTCCGGCCACAATCGAAGCGAGTCCTCTCATGAGCCTCTCGACCGCCGTCACCCCTCGGACCCAAGCCGGCAGATCGCGAGGAGTCCTCGCATCGATCGGCTGGATACTCATCCTGCCCGCGGTCATCCTGATCGGTTGGGCCATTACTGCCGCGACAGTAGACAGCTTGGTGTTCCCCGGGCCGCTGCAGTCGCTCGCCCGGCTCGGCGAGGACCTGTCCGAACCTGGATTCCGCCAGAGCATCGTATCCACCGTGACGTTGCTCCTCGCGGGGTGGTCGCTCGCGGTCATCGTGGGGACGCTCGTCGGCTTCGCCCTCGGGCTATCCAATTTCTGGTCCGCGGTCTTTGAAACTCCCCTCTTCGCGCTGTACAGCATTCCGAAAGTCACCCTGTACCCGGTGTTCCTGCTGTTCCTCGGCATCGGAGACGCGAGCCGCCTGACCTTCGCCTTTTTCCACGGCGTGTTCCCCATCGCACTACTCGTCATGGCGGCGACCCGCTCAATGGACAAGAACTTCCTCAAGCTCGCCGATGTCCTCGTGTTGCCCTGGTACACCCGGTTGCGGTTGATACTCATACCCGCGCTGCTTCCGTCGATCGTCACAGCAGTGCGCATTGCCTTCGGCCTCACGCTGCTGGGCCTCATCCTTGCTGAAATGTTCTCTGCGCAAAGCGGCCTGGGACGGGAACTGGTGTCCAATGTGGCAAACGTCAGGGTTGATCATATTGCCGGGCAGGTAGTATTTATCGCCATTCTTGCGGTGATCCCAGGATTTGCATTGCGGTGGGGCGAGAAACGGATCACGCGGCGCTACGGCAGCTGACTGCTCAGCGCCGCACGCAGCACCGTGGACGTGGCGAGCATTCGCGGGATCATGGTCTCGAACGGTTGGAGGAGCTTTCGCACCTGGTCGTCGTCGAGGGGCTGTACCGGTTCGGGCCAGTGCGCGGCGGTCCGGGCGGCGACGGCGCGCACCGAGTCCTCGCACCGGTTCAAAGCGCCGGATTCCGCTGCGTCGGTCACAACCGATTCGATCCAGTCAAGTAGGGCTGTGTCATGCCCGATATGTCGGAAGAGGCTCGGTACAGCCCTTCCTCCCGGTTCGATCAACCGGGCCAGCCGGAGCACCGAGTTCCTTGCCTCGGTGCCCATGTCGTCCACCTCGAGCATCGGGGGGAGTGGAGCCGTAACCATTTCCGTCGGTAGTGCATCCCCCGTTGACGCTACGGTGGATAGCAGCGGGGAGGAAGAGTCGCCAGGGGCGCCTCCCCGGAGCAGGGCGACGACGACGGCGTTGCAGGAGTTCCCGGAATCGTAAGGACTGAGGATCCGCAGGAGTGTTGCGGCCTGCCCGGGATTGATGGGCGAGGTGCCGGACGCAGGGCGCGCGTTGGAGATCTTTCCCTCTGGCCCCCGGGCGGCGGGAGCATGTGCGTCTGCGGAGTCGATTCCGTCCAGCATCAATCGTCGTAGCGCCGTATGCCCGATCCGGGCGAGTCCGGGCCGAACACGTCCCCAGCAGTCTTCAAGGCGGCGTGGATCCTCACCGAGCCGCCTGTACAGCAGGTTCGGAAACGGCATGCCGGTGAGCTCACTGATGTCGGCGAATATCGTGTCGCGGCCGACTTTGACAGGATCAGGGCTGGTCATGGCGCGCTCCCGCAGCGTTGCGCGCCGCAAGGATGTGGGTGCGCATGATTGCTTCGGCCCATTCGCCGTCCCTGGCGCGGGCGGCGGCAACAAGCTCCGCGTGGTGGAGCATGCTGCGGTTCAGTGCTTCGGGGCTGTACTTTCGAAAGGTATGGGCCACGACGGCCGGTCGCATGAGCGTCTGGAGTGCCGTCGCGAAGTGCCGGTTGCCACATCGATCGACGAAAAGCCCATGGAACGCGCTGTTCAGTGCGCTGAGGGCGTCCAGCTCGCCGGAGCGGACCACGTCCTCCATGGCAGCCGCCAGCTCAGCCAGGCGGTCCACGTCCTCGTCCCCTAATAGAGGAACCGCCAACAGCGCGGCATGCGGTTCGAAGCCTGCGCGGACGTCGTAAAGTCCGGCGACGTCGTCGGGTGTGAACGACACCACCTGTGCGCCCTTGTTGCGGCTGATCTCGACCATTCCTTCGGCGGAGAGTCGGTTGAGCGCCTCGCGGATCGGTGTGCGGCTGACGCCGATTCGCTCGGCCAGTATCTTTTCCCGAAGCCAGGACCCGGCGGCGAGTTCGCCGGAGGCGATGAGGGCCCGCACCTGTGCATAGGCACCTTCGTCCACCTCGCGATCATTCGGACGGGGCAGCGGGGGGTGAGTCTCCATGGCGTTTACCGTATCCCTCTTTCCGAGCCGCAGTCAGACGGTCTCGGGCCAACGGGCGGAAGCGAGGCCGCTTCGCGTTCCACCTCGCGACACGAAGGACGCCGACGGACGTCCGGTGAGTTCAACGATGCGATCCGACACTGCCATGTATTTCGCAAGGTCGATACCGGTGTCGATGCCTAGCCCATCACACAGGTGGATGATGTCCTCGAGTGCGGCATTTCCGAGGACTGAGGGGTCGCCCGGGAACCAGAGGTCGCCGCCAAGGCCCGCGAATGATCCCTCGAGCCATGTGGCTCCGGCCATCATGCACGCCAGCGCGTTCGCCGGTGCGAATCCATTGCGGTTGTGGAGGTGCACCCCGACATCGAGTTGCGGGTGGAGACGGCGTACCTCGGTCACGCCGTCGTACATCTCCCCGGGGTGTTCCTCTCCCGAGGTCGCCGCGAGGTAGATGCCGGCGGCGCCTGCGGCCACCGCCGCGTCGACGACCCGCAGGCGTTCCGCCCCGGTCACCGGGCCACGCGCCGGAGCGAAGAACGCGCACGCCACAGCGACCACAAGCCGAAGGCCTGAAGCCTGCGCCAGCGCACCGATCCGGGCAAGATCCGCGAGGATCTCGTCGACGGTGAGCCGCTGATTACGGAGGCTCACTTCCTCATCAGCTGAAACCACGACGACGATCTCATCGAGACCGCAGTCCACTGCGCGCTCGGCACCGCGGAAGTTCGGAGCCAGCCCGCGGTACCGAACTCCGGGGACACGTGGCACAGCCGCCATGACGTCGACCGCATCGGCAAGTTGGGGGAGGACCTTCGGATGGGCGAAGGAGACTGCTTCAATCTCCCGCACGCCGGCCTGGATGAGCAGATGGACGAGTTCGACCTTGTTCGCGGTGGGTATCATTTCGGGAACCGACTGCAGTCCGTCACGCAGGCCTACCTCCACGAGCCGGATGGATGATGGAAGCTGTGAGATGCTCATGCGACATTCCGCCCACGTAGGTCCTCCAGATCGGCGGGGTCGACCCCGATCTCCGCGAGGACCTCCTCAGTGTGCTCCCCCAGCTCCGGGCCCGGCCATCGCACCGTCCCGGTGGTGCGGCTCAATCTCGGGAAGACATTCTGCATGGAGACCGGGCCGAGTACGGGGTGGTCGACACTGGTGATCGACTCCCTGGCCTGATACTGGGGATCGGCGAGCATGTCGACGGGACGGAAGATCTTTCCGGATGGAACTCCGAACTCTTCGAGGGCGGCCTCGAGGTCCTCTGCGTCGAGAGTTGAGGTGTAGTCCCCGATGACCCCGTCGAGCTCGGCCTGCCGCTCGCCGCGTGCGCCATGCGTGGCGTACCGTGGGTCCTCAGCCAGGTCCGTCCGGCCGATCGCCTTCGCGAGCCGGGCGAAGACGGTGTCCTGATTGGCCGCAATGAGGACCCACTTACCGTCTTTGGTGGGGTACACGTTACTGGGGGCTACGTTGGGCAGAATGGCGCCCGTACGCTCACGTTGGTACCCGGAGATCTGCCACTCGGGAACGAGGGATTCCATCACCCCGAGCACTGCCTCATAAATCGCCGAGTCCACTATCTGACCGCGACCGCTTACCTCCCGCTCCCGGATCGCGGCCAGCGCACCGATGGTGGCGAACAGGGCGGCCAGTGTGTCACCGATGGAGATGCCGACGCGTGACGGCGGCGTGGAGGGATCGCCGACCACATAACGGAGCCCGCCCATCGCTTCACCGATCGCGCCGTACCCTGCGCGCTGTGAGTATGGGCCGTCCTGCCCGAATCCAGAAACCCGGACCATGATCAGCCCGGGATTGAGTTCCTGCAGGACGTCATACCCGAGGCCCCACCTTTCCATCGTGCCGGGCCGGAAATTCTCGATGACGATGTCGGCGGTGGCGATGATCTTTCGCGCCAGGTCCTGAGCTTCGGGCTCCCGCAGGTTGAGGGTCACCGAGCGCTTGTTCCGGCCCACGATCGTCCACCACAATGACTGTCCCTGCGGAAGTTGCCGGCCCCACTGCCGCAGCGGATCGCCTTTCTTCGGGTCCTCGATCTTCACGACGTCGGCACCCAGGTCTCCGAGCATCTGTCCACAGAACGGGCCCGCAAGGAGCTGCCCCATCTCGACTACGCGGAGCCCGGCGAGCGGACCGCTGGCGGGAGGTGAAGCGTCGGGAGCTGTCACAGGGTGGCCTCCAAAGCAGCGGGGAACGGAGATTTCGATCAAAGAAGCTATAACGTATACAACTTCTCAAATATCACCGCTACAGTCAAGGAAAACAGTGCCAAATCTAACGTTTTGTATGCAATAAAGCGGATGTGGGTATGGGTACGCCTACCTCCCAGCCATGGAAGGGCAGCAGCGAGTGGATGCCAGTTGGACATCGGGGTCTTAACGATGGAAATGGCCCTGGCGGAGTCAGAAACTCCTCCAGGGCCATTTCGTCGAATCTGCCGGCTATGAACTAGTACCAGGCACCTGCCGAGGAGCTGGAAACGGGCGATATGGCGACAGCGGACCACAGAGCGCCACGAAGGCTGAGCCACTGCCGACGGGTGCCTGCCGTCGTCATGCTGATGGCCGGCATGCGTACCGCGGCGGGGCGAGCGGCGGAGGCTACGGTAGGCGCTTCGCCAGGGCTGGTGATTCGGCGTCTTCGGTGGTGGTACTGCCACTCTTGTCCCGGGTCACAAGGCTCACGGCTACAAGGGCAACGACGGCTGCCGGCAGGGCGACGACGACGGCGTTGACGTCCGCCGACATGCTGCTCGCCTGCCACAGCACGGTGACCACTCCGCCGACCACCATTCCGGCGATTGCCCCCTTGGAGGTGGCCCGCTTCCAGAACAGTGCTGCCAGGACAACAGGCGTGATCGCCACCCCGTACATCGTGTAGGCGTACATCTGGAGCGCGAGGACACTTGGGAAGAACTGTCCCATCACATAGGCGAAAACGGTTACCGCAAGGACAGCCCAGCGGCCGAGCTTCAATGCCCTGTCCGGGTTTGCTACAGCGTTCTTCCGCTGGAAGACGAGGTCGTACACGATGTTTCCCGAGCAGGTCAGGAGGTAGGAGGACCCGGTGGTCACGATCAACGCGAACGCTCCGGCAAGCAGCATGCCGCCGATACCCAGTGGCACGAGATCCGTTCCGGCCAGGCCGAGGATGGCCTGACCCGGATCGATGTCCGGGAGCAGGAACGAGGACATCGATGCGAGAAGGATGATGGTTCCCAGGATGACGACGGCGCCACCGAAGAACGCGATGGTCGCCTGTCGGGCCGTTCCTTCATCCTGTCCTGCCGCGAGACGCTGGTGCATGTTCTGATCGCCGAGGATGAGCAGGAACAGGGGCAGGAAATAGCCCAGCAACTGGATCGGCGTCAGGCTGCCCGTGAGCGATGTCAGCGCAGGGTCAAGGCGGTTCACGTAGCTTCCGACGCCACCAACGTCGCCGATGAAGACGACGGCGAGCGTGGCCACCAGGGCGACGACGATGAAGATCACTGAGACGAAGTCCGTCCAGGCCACGGACTTGAGGCCTCCACCCAGGGCGAGGAAGGTGATCAGGACCGCAGCGACGATCGTTCCCTGGGCGGTGCTGAGCGGAGTGATGACGCTGAGAATGGCTCCGGCTCCGGTGAACTGGTAGGCCGTGATGCCGATGAACGCCACCAGGATGATGATGGTTGCCAGCACGCGGACGGGCTTGCCGAAGCGGTCCTCCAGCATCTCCGGGATGGTGTGGTGTGACTGCCTCCGTACCTTGGTTGCCATGAAGTAGAGGCACACGATGCCCACGATTGTTCCGGCGAAGAAGAAGATCCCCGCGACCGGTCCGTAGGTGTACACGAAGCTTGCTCCACCGATGATGGAGCCTGAGCCGACGAAGGTTGCAAGGAGGGTCCCGGCGAGCACGGGGGTGGGGAGGGAGCGGCCCGCCAGCATGAAGTCCTCGCCGGTGGCAACGGTCTTGCTGCGGCTGAACCACGCTCCGATCAGGACCATGAGCAGGATGTAACCCACCAGGATGATGACGTGCACTGTCTGCATGAAAAACCTCTCGAAGGTGCCGGGGCGGACGGCAATTAGAGAAGAGTCTCACTGATTGATGGCTTCAATGCAATAGTTATTGCAGAAGTTCACGAAAATGAGACAAGAGGCAGTGAGTCCGAATTAGGCGATCAGGCAGGGTCCACCAGGTCCAGTTGCCCCCACAAATCCTCGGTCTCTCGGAGCGCCGTCGTCGTTCGGGCAGGGTCGATCGCTGCCAGTTCGGCCAGGATTGCCTGCACGGTGGAAACCGCTGCAACGGTTGATGGCATGAAGCTTGAGCCCTCGCTGGGAACCACCAGGGCTTCCTCTGCAAGGTCGGTGATTCCGGTCTTGCGATCGGCGAGAGCCACGATGCGGATACCGCGCTTAGCCGCTACGCGTACCACCTCGAGGACGAACTTGCTCGCGCGCCATAAGTTACAACTGACCAGGCAATCGCCCGGCTCAAGCATTCGCAGGCGATTGACCAGGGCGGTGCCGGGTGCAGTGTGCAGCTCGATGTCCCGACCCATCCATTGGCCCACATGAGCCAACTGGAAGCCCGCTGCGGCGTAGCTTCCCGTCGCCAGTACTATGGTGCGCTGCGCTGAGGCGATGATTGCGGCAGCCCGTGCTACCTGGTCGGGGTCCATGGATTTACCCAGTCGCGTCATATTGCGGGCATCGCTGGCCATCGACGCGCCTGCTGGTCCCGAACCGGTGGCTGAATCCCTGTCGAGGAGCTTTTCGGCGGTCATCGAGGCAAGGTAGCGGTGGCGGAGCTCGGATTTGAGCGCGGACCAACCCGAGAACCCGAGGAACTGGGCGGCGCGCACCACGGTTGCGACGTTGATATTTGCCCGGGTGGCCAGCTCCTGTGTCGACATGAAGGAGGCCGGGCCGGCGTCATGCCGGATGACGTTCAAAACGGCTTCAATCCCAGGGCTCGCTTTTCGTCCCAGGACCAGCCCATCCACCCAGTCGGTGATCTGCAACAAGAATGCCCCTCATGATATGCAACGCAGATTGCAACGAATGTTGCATGTTCGTTCATTACTTGTGATCATCGTGTCAGGTATATCGGCAGTCAAGGTCACTCGACGACACGCCGCGAAGGTTCATCCGCGGCCCACCATGAGGAGCAGCATGCCCACGGCACAACACTTGCACATCCGGAACGCAACGGTCCTGGACATCGAGCACGGCACCGTTTCCTCAGGTCAGAGCATCCTCATGGAGGAGGGTGTCATCACGTGGGTGGGTGACTCCGGAGCGGCAGCCGCCGAAGCCTTCGACGGCGAGACCATTGATGCGCAGGGCAGGTTCGTGATGCCAGGTCTCATCGACGGCCACGTCCACGTCACCGCTGCGACGGCAGACCTCGGCGCCATGGGGGAGTGGTCACCCAATTACGTCGCCGCCCACACCGCGCGCAACCTCAAGGCGATGCTGGCGCGCGGATTCACCACGGTCCGCGACGTTGCCGGTGCTGACTACGGTGTGGCGCTCGCCGTCGAGGAAGAGCTGTTCATCGGCCCACGGGTGATCTTCGGCGGCAAGGCGCTGTCGCAGTCCGGTGGGCACGGGGACATGCGCGGAATGGGCGCCAGCGTCAGTGATCCACACCAGTGCTGTCCCTCGATCGGGATCGTGTGCGACGGCGTCGACGCCGTACGGAAGGCTTCGCGGGACCAGCTGCGCACCGGTGCGCACCATATAAAGATCATGCTGTCTGGTGGCGTTGCGTCGCCGACGGACCGGGTGGATTCGACGCAGTTCTCGGAGAGCGAGATCCTGGCCGTCGTCGAAGAGGTGGAAGGCGCGAACCGCTACGTCTGCGGCCACGCCTACACCGCCCGCGCCGTGAACCGCGGGCTTCGGCTCGGTGTCCGGTGCATCGAGCACGGAAACCTGATCGACGACGAGAGCGTGAAGCTGTTCGTGGAGAAGGGCGCGTACCTTGTCCCCACCCTCATCACCTACGAGCGGCTGAATGCTGACGGAGAAGCGGCAGGACTACCC
>NZ_KI914817.1:8697-16176 GCF_000520535.1 Arthrobacter sp. H41 | reverse complement strand
CGGGCTCGAGCCCGCCGGAGGCGGTGAGGACCACTTTCGGACCCGCGTCCCGAATCCGCGAGGCGAGCTCGGCCGGAGCGAATCCTCCGAACACCACCGAGTGAACGGCCCCGAGCCGCGCCACGGCGAGCATGGCGATGACGGCTTCGGGAACCATGGGCAGGTAGATGAGGACCCGGTCCCCCTTGGCCACGCCCTGGTTGCGCAGCGCGCCGGCGAACTGCGCCACCTCGTCCCGCAACTGTGCGTAGGTGAAATGCTGTTGGGTGCCGAGCATCGCGGAGTCGTAGACGAGCGCCGTGGTGTCACCGCGTCCGGCCAGGACGTGGCGGTCGAGTGCGTTGAAGGACGTGTTGAGCCGGGCTCCCGGAAACCACCGGTAGAGCGGCGCACGGCTGCTGTCCAGCGCCTGCCCGGGCACGGTGGTCCACGACACGGCCTCGGCGGCATCGAGCCAAAAGGTCGCCGGGTCCTCGATGCTCCGCCGATGGAGGGCCCGGTACCGATCAGCGGCCTCCGGGCCGCCGGGGGCGGACCCCGGAGTATTCTGCCGATGGAGTGCCCGGTACCGATCAGCGGCCTCCGGGCCGCCGGGGGCGGACCTCGGAGTATCAGGGGTATAGAGAGGCCTGCTTGTTCCGGAATCCATGGGGGTCCTTTGCGGCGAGAGGATGGAATGCAGCTCATGCTACGGCTCCCGATGCTATTCCTCAAGACATTCTGTATACAAAACCACGATCACTATCGGCACTTTCGAGCCATTCCTTGCTCACCGACCCTGCTGTGTATACATTGGAGGCAGGTAACATGCACGACGACGGCGGAGGAGGACGGTATGCGGGCCAGCGACCGCGCCTATGAGTCCCTCCGTTCCGACATCATCGGCTGGCGGCTTCCGCCGGGTTCCGTCCTCGCGGAGGTCGAGCAGTCGGCACGCTTCGGTGTCTCACGAACGCCCCTGCGCGAGGCCCTGTCGCGGCTCATCTCCGAAGGACTGGCGGCACCCTCGAGCGGACGCGGCGTCGTCGTGACCGACATCTCCCTCGGCCTCGTGGCCGATCTTTTCGCCGTCCGCATCCCCCTTGAATGCACCGCCGTCCGGCTCGCCGCCCTGCACCGCGACCCGGTGGTGTTCGACGCCTTGGGCGAGCGCTTCATGCGGGCGGGCCTCCTGATCGACGCGGGCGATTCCGGTCAGAACCGCTACTACTCGCTGGTCGCCGACCTGGACACCGCTGTGGATGAGGCTGCAGGCAATTCCTACCTCCTGCAAGCCCAGCGCCATCTGCGCACCCAGCTCGTGCGGATCCGGCGCCTCGCCCGGGACAACCGGAAACGGCTCCACGCTTCGGCCGGCGAGCACGCGCAGATCGCCTCCGCGATCAGTGCCGGCAACGGGGAGCTCGCGTCCGCCGCCATGCAGGTGCACCTGCACAACAGCCTCCAGCACCTGCTGGCAGCAAGAACTGATAACGATTCCGACGGCGCCGAACTGCCGTACCTTCGAAAGGAACATCATGGTTGAGCTCCACCCGGTCCGTGTCCACCGCAGCGAGGAGAACCTCGGCCGCGCCGGGCAGCTCGCCTACCGGATCGCCGAGGTGGCGACCGATCCCGTGGAGGTCACCCCCGAGGTGACGGAGATGGTGATCAACCGCATCATCGACAACGCCTCGGTGGCGCTCGCCTCCCTCAACCGGGCCCCGGTCATCGCCGCACGGGCGCAGGCGGGAAGTCACCCCGTGTCGGCCAACGGAGCGGGGGCCGCGGTCTTCGGAGTGGAAGCACCCACCTCGCCCGAATGGGCGGCCTGGGCCAACGGCGTGGCGGTGCGCGAACTCGACTACCACGACACGTTCCTCGCCGCCGACTACTCCCACCCCGGGGACAACATCCCTCCGATCCTCGCGGTGGCCCAGCACACGGGCGCCTCCGGACGCGACCTCATCCGCGGCATCGCGACCGGCTACGAGATCCAGGTCAACCTCGTGAAGGCCATCTGCCTCCACGAACACAAGATCGACCACGTGGCGCACCTCGGCCCGTCGGCGGCCGCCGGCATCGGAACCCTCCTGGGGTTGGCGCCGGAGACCATCTTCCACGCCGTCGGGCAGGCCCTCCACACCACGACGGCTACCCGGCAGTCGCGCAAGGGCGAAATCTCCAGCTGGAAAGCCCACGCGCCGGCCTTCGCCGGCAAGATGGCCGTCGAAGCCGTGGACCGGGCCATGCGCGGCCAGACGTCCCCCACCCCCATCTATGAGGGCGAGGACGGCGTGATCGCCTGGCTGCTCGACGGGCCCGAGGCACGCTACGAGGTGCCGCTGCCCGCCGCGAACGAGCCGAAACGGGCCATCCTCGACACCTACACCAAGGAGCACTCCGCCGAATACCAGGCCCAGGCGTGGATCGACCTCGCCCGCAGGCTGCACGGCGCTCACCCCGAGCTCACCGATCCCTCGAAGGTCAAGGGCATCGTGATCCACACCTCGCACCACACGCACCACGTGATCGGCTCCGGTGCCAACGATCCGCAGAAATACGATCCCACGGCCTCGCGCGAGACCCTCGACCACTCGATCCCGTATATCTTCACCGTGGCACTGCAGGACGGCCGCTGGCACCACGTCGACTCCTACGCACCCGAGAGGGCTGCACGGCCGGACACCGTGGCCCTGTGGGGAAAGGTCACCACCGTCGAGGACCCCGAGTGGACCCGCCGCTACCACTCACTGGACATCGCCGAGAAGGCCTTCGGTGGCAGGGTGGAAATCACCCTCGCAGACGGCACCGTCCTCACCGACGAGATCGCCGTCGCCGACGCCCATCCACTCGGCGCCCGGCCCTTCACCCGGGAACAGTACGTGGCGAAGCTGCGCACCCTGGCGGACGGCGTGGTCGAGGACACCGAACTCGAGCGGTTCCTCGCCGCCGTCGAGCGGCTTCCCGAACTCGGGGCAGGAACCCTCGATCAACTCAACATCACCGCCCGGAACGGGTACATCAACCCCTCCGCGGCCCCGCTCGGGCTCTTCTAGGAAGGCGACAGGATGCTGTACTCATCGATTCCCTCCGAACAGAAGCGCATTGCATTGCGCGACGGCCTGGCGTCCGGGACCCTCCAGCAGTTCCCCGGAGCCTTCAACCCGCTCTCGGCGCGCCTCATCGAGGACAAGGGCTTCGACGGCGTCTACATCTCGGGGGCGGTGCTGGCCAATGACCTGGGCCTTCCGGACATCGGCCTGACGACGCTGACGGAGGTGGCGCAGCGCGCCGGGCAGATCGCCCGCATGACCGACCTCCCGGCGATCGTGGACGCCGACACCGGCTTCGGCGAACCGATGAACGTCGCGCGGTCCGTCCAGGAACTGGAGAATGCCGGCCTTGCGGGGTGCCACATCGAGGACCAGTTCAATCCCAAGCGCTGCGGGCACCTCGACGGCAAGAACGTCGTCGACCTCGAGACGGCGGTGAAGCGCATCCGCGCCGCGGCCGACGCCCGGCGCGACCCTAACTTCCTCATCATGGCACGCACCGATATCCGCGGCACCGACTCCCTGGAAGCCGCGCAGGACCGAGCTCGGGCGCTCGTGGATGCCGGAGCCGACGCGATCTTCCCGGAGGCGATGCGCGATCTGTCCGAATTCCAGGCCATGCGGGACGCCGTATCGGTGCCGATCCTGGCGAACATGACCGAGTTCGGGAAGAGCGACCTGTTCACGGCCGAGCAGCTCCAGGAGGCCGGCGTGAATGTGGTGATCTACCCGGTCTCCCTCCTCCGCAGCGCCATGGGCGCCGCGGAGCGTACGCTGGACTCGATCAAGGCCAACGGAACCCAGCAGCACGCCGTACCCGATATGCAGACCAGGGCCCGCCTCTACGAACTGGTGGACTACGAGTCGTACAACCGGTTCGACTCCTCGGTCTTCAACTTCCAGGTACCGGGCGGCCGTTGAGCACCAGGCCCGGCTCCGCCCGCCCACCCGGGCACCTCATCGCGACGAATGCACCACGAAGGAGTTCCCTGTGACCGAACCACAGATCCACAAGGGCCTTGCCGGCGTGACGGTCGATTACACGGCCGTCTCCAAGGTGAACCCTGACAGCAACTCGCTGCTGTACCGGGGGTATCCCGTTCAGGAACTCGCTGCCCGGTGTTCCTTCGAGGAGGTGGCCTACCTGCTGTGGAACGGTGAACTGCCCACCGCCGACCAACTCGCCGAGTTCACCGGGTACGAACGCAGCCACCGCAACCTGCCGGAGAACATCGTCGCGGCCATCGACCTGCTGCCGCTCACCAGCCACCCCATGGACGTCGGGCGGACCGCGGTCTCCGTGATGGGCGCCTGTCACCCGCTGGCTTCCGACAGCTCCGTCGAGGCCAACCTGGAGAAGGCAACCTCGCTGTTCGCCGCCTTTCCCGCCGTCGTCGCCTACGACCAGCGCCGCCGCCGGAACCAGCCGCTCGTCGAGCCGCGGGAAGATCTCGGTTATGCCGCGAACTTCCTGTGGATGACCTTCGGCGAGGAAGCCCCGGAGGAAGTGGTGAACGCCTTCAACGTGTCGATGATCCTCTACGCGGAGCACTCCTTCAATGCCTCGACGTTCACTGCCCGCGTCATCACCTCCACCCTCGCGGACCTCCACTCGGCCGTGACGGGCGCGATCGGAGCACTGAAGGGCCCGCTGCACGGTGGGGCCAATGAGGCAGTGATGCACACGTTCGAGGAGATCGGCATCCGGAAGGACGAGTCCGAGGAAGAGGCCGCGGCCCGGGCCAAAGCGTGGATGGAGGACGCCCTCGCACAGAAGAAGAAGGTCATGGGCTTCGGACACCGCGTGTACAAGAACGGCGATTCACGCGTTCCCACGATGAAGGCCGCCCTCGACGCCATGATCGCCTACTACGGCCGCGACGAGATCCTCGGGCTCTACAGCGGACTGGAACACGCCATGGACGAGGCGAAGAACATCAAGCCGAACCTCGACTATCCCGCCGGCCCCACCTATCACCTCATGGGCTTCGATACGGAGATGTTCACGCCGCTGTTCATTGCCGCACGCATCACCGGTTGGACGGCCCACATCATGGAGCAGGTGGCGTCGAACTCCCTGATCCGCCCGCTGAGCGCCTACAACGGTCCGGACGAGCGGCACCTCAGCTAACGGCTGGTCTTCACGACGGCGGTCTCTACACCCTCGTTGTCGTCCTTCAGGGTGATGGAGGCGGTGAAGGGCTCACCCTCCACCACGAGGGGCACCCAGAGAGCGGCGTCCTCCCACATGCCATCCCACGGCAGGGCGTCCTCGGGGAACCACTCGGGGTCCACCTCGTCGCTGGCATCAAGGGCGCCCGTGTAGCGCTCCGCCCTGAAGATGGAGCCGATCATGTTGAAGTCGGGGCGGGCGGGGAAGTCCCACGTGACCGTGCCGAGGAAGGTGAGGTCCCCGCCTTCCACACGGAGGCCCGCTTCCTCGAACACCTCGCGTGCGGCTGCCTGGGCGGCCGATTCGCCCGGTTCCAGCTTCCCGCCCAGAGCGACGATGCGCCCGGTCCCGAAACCCGTCTTCTTGAGCCCCAGGAGCACGCGGCGGACGGGTCGGGCGTCGGAACCGGCACCGGACGCATCGGCATCGGCATCGAAGATGAAGCACAGTGCCACCGGGCGGAAGAACGGCCCGTTGTGCACACCTGGTTCGCTACGCACCATGGCCTGGAGTCTCCGGACTACCCAAGGGCGCGGGGGTGCGCCGCAGCGTAGACCTCCCGCACGGTGTCGGCCGTGACGAGCGTGTACACCTGCGTGGTGGTCACCGACGCGTGGCCCAGCAGCTCCTGCACCACACGAACATCGGCTCCACCCTCGAGGAGGTGGGTGGCGAAGGAGTGCCGCAGGGTGTGCGGAGAGACCTCCCGGGTGACCCCCGCTTTCTGGGCCGCCGACTTGAGGATGGACCAGGCGCTCTGACGGCTGAGCCTGCCACCCCGCATGTTGAGGAACAGCGCCGGGCTTCCCGTGCCGCCTCCTGCCAGAACCGGCCGGCCCCGCACCAGGAAGGAATCGATGGCCTTCGCCGCGTAGGAACCGAGCGGGACGAGGCGCTCCTTCGACCCCTTGCCGATCAGCCGCACGATTGCGGGGCCGGTTCCGTCCCGGTCCAGGACGTCGTCGACGTCGAGCCCCACCGCTTCGCTGATCCGCGCCCCGGTCGAATAGAGGAATTCGAGCAGCGCCCGATCCCGCTGGCCCGACGGCGTCTCGGTGTCCACCGCTTCGAGGATCCGCACCACGTCGTCGACCGAGATCGCCTTCGGCAGCCGTTGCCCGGCGAGGGGCGGGTGCACGTCCCGTGCCGGATCAGCGATGGTCACTCCCTCGAGCGCCCAGAAACGGTGGAGCCCCCGCACTGCCACCACCGTGCGTGCGGCGGACCTTGGGCTGAGCGGCGACTGCCCGTCGGACCCGGTGGCGACTGCCTGCGCGAAGGCAGTGACGTCGTGTCGGGTGATGGCAGCGGCGTCGCTGATCCCACGGGCCACCAGGAAGCGGTGGTAGCGGAGGAGGTCGCGGCGATAGGCGGAAAGGGTGTTGACCGACAATCCACGCTCCACCGCCATGTGCTGGAGGTATTCGGTCATCAACCGGCCCAGCCCTGACTCCAGAAGCTCGTCGGTTGCCGTTTTCTCCGCTGGCGCAGGCATGGTCAGTCCCGCAAGACTGCACCGTTGGGCCAGGTCGAGTGCCGGCTCGGGTGCTCGGGCCAGGGGGACGAGGCAGGGCGGAGGTTGTCGAAGCCCTGCTCGCGGGCCACCCGCGCGGCAAGGACCGCGGCCGCTGCGGAGGGACTGTGGATGCGCCCGTCGAGCACGGCGGCCACTGCGTCGTCGAGGTCCACCCAGAGCAGTTCGATCTCGGACTCCTCGTGGGTACGGACGTGGAGCTCGTGCTCCGGCACCCGGCCGATGCCGCGCGCGAGATACACCCGCAGCGCCTCGGATGAGGAGCCCGGCGAGAGGAACAGGTCGATGAGCACCTTCCATTCGAGCGCCGTGAGGTCGGCTTCCTCGGCCAGTTCCCGCGCGGCGGCGTCGACGAATTCCTCGCCCTCTTCATCGAGCAGCCCCGCCGGGATCTCCCAGAGGAGCATCCGCACCGGATGCCGGTACTGGCGGATGAGCAGCACCTGGTCCTCCTCGTTGAGTACGAGGACCGCCACCGCGCCCGGGTGTCGAATGTAGTCCCGGGCGATGTGCTCGCCGCCGTCGGTCAGCGAGAACTCGTCCCTCACCACATCCCAGATCCGCCCCCGGTACACGGAAGCCGAGGAATGCAACCTTCTCGGGCTCTGCTCGTCCCCGAAATCTGCGGAGCTGTGCACTCCGGGTGCCGCCAGTTCAGCCACGGCTACGCTTTGGCCCCACGGCGGTCGAGCGCTGCCCGCACGAGCCCCGCGAACAGCGGGTGGGGGCGGGTGGGG
>NZ_KI914817.1:651-8597 GCF_000520535.1 Arthrobacter sp. H41 | reverse complement strand
CTGAGCTCGGGGTGCGCCTGGGTGGAGACGTAGTACGGGTGCACGTCCCTGGGAAGCTCGGCGAACTCCACCAGCTCGCCGTCCGTCGTCGTGCCCGAGAAGACGAGCCCGGCGTCGCTAATCTGCGCACGGAACTCGTTGTTCACCTCATAGCGGTGGCGATGGCGTTCGGAAACCGTCGTTTTGCCGTAGGTTGCTGCAACCACCGAGCCTTCGGCGAGTTTCGCTTCCCACAGTCCGAGCCGCATCGAGCCGCCCATGTCGCCCTCCCCTGCCACGATGTGGAGCTGCTCCGCCATGGTGGCGATGACGGGATAGTTGGTGTCGGGTTCGAATTCGCTGGACGACGCACCCTCGAGGCCCACGACGTTGCGTGCGTACTCGATGACCATGCACTGCAGGCCGAGGCACAGCCCCAGGGTCGGAATCCGATTCTCCCTCGCGTAGGTCAGGGCGCCGAGCTTGCCCTCGAGGCCCCGGATCCCGAATCCACCGGGCACGCAGATGGCGTCCACGCCGCTGAGTGCCTCGCGGGCACCCTCGGGGGTCTCGCAATCATCGGACGGCACCCACTTGATGTCGACCTTCGTCTTGTTGGCGAACCCGCCGGCGCGCAGCGCCTCGGTGACCGAAAGGTAGGCATCGGGAAGGTCGATGTACTTGCCGACCAGCGCCACCTCGACGTGGTGCTTCGGATTGTGGACGACGTCGAGAAGCTTGTTCCACTTGGTCCAGTTGACGTCCTTGAACTTCAGGTCGAGGGCCTGGACGATATACGCGTCGAGCCCCTGCGCATGCAGGACCTTGGGGATGTCGTAGATGCTCGGGGCGTCGGCTGCGTTGACGACGGCGTCGATGTCGACGTCGCACATGCGGCCGATCTTCTCCCGCATGGCCAAAGGCACCTCGCGGTCGGAACGAACGACGATCGCATCGGGCTGGATGCCGATCGAGCGCAGCATCGCCACCGAGTGCTGTGTCGGCTTGGTCTTCAGCTCCTGCGAGGGGCCGATGTACGGGACCAGTGACACATGGACGAAAAAGACATTGTTGCGGCCGATATCCTGCCGGACCTGCCGGGCCGATTCGAGGAACGGCTGCGACTCGATATCCCCGACCGTGCCGCCGATCTCGGTGATGATGACGTCCGGCGCCCGCTTCGAACTTCCGGGTTCAGCGGGAAGCCGCATCCTCCGCTTGATCTCGTCGGTGATGTGTGGAATGACCTGCACCGTGTCGCCGAGGTACTCCCCGCGCCGCTCCTTCGCGATGACGGTCGAGTAGACCTGGCCCGTGGTGACGTTGGCCGAACCGTCGAGGTTCTCGTCGAGGAACCGCTCGTAGTGGCCGATATCGAGATCCGTCTCGGCGCCGTCCTCGGTGACGAAGACTTCCCCGTGCTGGAACGGGTTCATGGTGCCGGGGTCCACGTTGAGGTAGGGGTCGAGCTTCTGCATCGTGACGGAGAGGCCGCGTGCCCGGAGCAGGTGACCGAGGCTCGAAGCCGTCAGTCCCTTGCCGAGGGAGGAGGCGACGCCGCCGGTCACGAAGATGTGTTTGGTCGTCTTGGCGGACTTCTGGAACCGGGAGTTTATTTGCTGCACCACGGGGTTGGAGCCTATCACTTGGAGGAGGTCCGCGCCGCATCGGCGAGGAGTTCCTCGGCGTGGGCCCGCGCGGATGCTGAGTCTTCCTGGCCCGCGAGCATGCGGGCCAGTTCGCGCACGCGCTCGGCGTCGGGGAGGACCTCGACGTCGCTCGCGGTGAATCCGCCGTCGTCATCAGGGGACGACGCCCGGGAGACATTCTTGGTGACGCGGATGTGGCGCTCCGCGAACGCCGCCACCTGGGGAAGGTGCGTCACCACGATCACCTGGACGTGCTCGGCGAGCATGGCGAGGCGCCTCCCGATCTCGACGGCGGCTTTCCCGCCCACCCCGGCATCGACCTCGTCGAACACGAAGGTCGGAACCGGGTCGACGGCGGCAAGCACCACCTCGATCGCCAGCATCACGCGGGAGAGCTCGCCACCCGAAGCGCCCTTGCCCAGCGGCCGCGGCGCTGATCCCGGGTGCGGCTGCAGCTGGAAGGAGATGTCGTCCTGGCCGTGCGGAGTGAGGGAATCCCCTGCGGTGACTTCGATGAGCAGGTTCGCGTCGGGCATCGCCAGGGCGCTCAGTTCCTCGCTGACCCGGCCGGCGAGGGTCTGGGCGGCGGCCCTGCGGAGCTCCGAGAGGACGTTCGCGTGTGCATGCACTTCCCGGTCGAGTTCCTCGATGACGACGCCCAGTTCGTCCACCCTGCTCGAGTCTCCGCTCAGCTCCTCGAGTCTCCGCGCACCCCTCTCACTCCATTGGAGTACCTCGTCGATGGTGGGAGCGTACTTGCGCACGAGCACCGCGAGTTCCGCGCGGCGCGACTCCACCTCAGCGAGGCGGCCCGGGCCTTCACCGTCCAGCGCTGCCCCATAGGCCGCCAGCTCACCCGAGATGTCCGCAAGGAGGTAGCCCACCTCGGCGACGCGCGCTGCGAGCGACTCGAGGTCGGCATCGTGTTCCGCCACCGCTTCGAGTTGCCTCTTGGCTTCGTCGACGAGCGAGACCGCGTCCGCGCCCGAGCCGAAATCCTCGGAGACCAGGGCGGAATGAGCGACGACGGCGGCGGTGCGGAGCTCCTCCACGTTGCCGAGGCGCATCGACTCCGCCTTCAACGCAGCGTCCTCGCCGGGCTGCGGCTCCACGGCCTCGATCTCGGCCAGTGCCGCCTCGAGGCTTTCCGCTTCTCGCACCCGCTCGCGTGCCTCGGCGCGGAGGCGGTCCCGCTCCGCGAGGGCGTCCCTCCAGCGACCGTAGGCGTTGACGTAGGCACCAAGCTCCGCGGCGAGCGGCGCTCCCCCGAATTTGTCCAGTGCCCCGCGCTGGGCACCCGCACCCTTCAGCCGGAGTTGATCGGACTGGCCATGCACCACGACCAACTGCTCGCCGAGCTCTGCGAGCACTCCCACCGGAGCGGATCTACCGCCCACGTAGGCCCTGCTGCGGCCCTCGCTGGTGACGGTGCGGGCGAGGATGAGCTCGGCTGCGCCGTCGTACTCCTCGAGGGCCGCCCCGGCCTCCGCTGCGCGGGCGGCGACAGCACTGTTCGGCTCGAGGCGGAGGATCGCCTCGGCGGACGCGGACTTCGCTCCGAGCCGGACCGCTCCGGCGTCGGACCGCGCTCCGCGGAGCAGTCCGAGGGCCGTGATCACCATGGTCTTCCCCGCGCCTGTCTCCCCTGTCACCACGGTGAGACCCGGTCCCAGTGTGAGGGTGGCATCAGTGATGACGCCGAGGTCGCGGATTCGCATTTCCTCGATCATTTCGACCGGCCCCCTATTGCTGCGACGGGTCCGCGCCAGCCCTGGACAGGCAGCTCGAATTTTCGGACGAGGCGTTCCGAGAACGGGGTCTGGGCGGTGCGGGCCAGACGCACGGGGATCGGCGAACGCCTCACTTCGATGCGGGCGCCCGGGGGGAGGTCAACACTCCGGCGTCCGTCGCACCACAGGACGCCCCTCGCGCCGGTCCGCGACAGAAGTTCCACGGCAAGGACCGACGACGGCGCCACCACCAGCGGTTTCGCGAACAGGGCGTGTGCGCTGATCGGGACCATCAACAGTGCTTCGACCTCGGGCCACACCACCGGCCCGCCGGCCGAGAAGGCATAGGCGGTGGAACCCGTGGGCGTCGCCAGCACCACGCCGTCGCAGCCGAAGGCACTGACAGGCAGGCCGTCGACCTCCATCACCACTTCGATCATCCGCTCACGGTCGGCCTTCTCCACGGCGGCCTCGTTCAGCGCCCAGTTGCGGGACAGGAGGGTATCCCGTTGCCACACAGCTACCTCGATGGTCATGCGTTCCTCGACGGAGTAATCCTTCTCGGCAACCCACCGCACCGTCTCCTCGAGGTCGGCACGCTCGCTCTCCGCGAGGAAACCCACGTGACCGAGGTTGACGCCGAGCAGGGGAACCTCGGTCTGCCGCACCAGCTCCGCAGCGCGGAGGATCGTGCCGTCACCGCCGAGCACCATGACGAGCTCCACGCCGTCGAGGTGGACGTCCTGCCCGAGCGTCTCGGTGGGCGCCGTCAGCACCCCGTATTCGTTCTGGATGTCGGCGAGTTCCTCCGGCCGCATGACCGGAGTCAGGCCCAGGGCATGAAGGCGCGTACAGGCCTCCTGCGCGGCAGCCATCGCGTCGTGGCGGCCCGTGTGGGCAAGCACCAGTACTCGTCTAGTCATCAAGCTCCATCGAGAGTCGAGGAACCGGACACTCCCGCGAACACACCGCTCGCGTCGAGCACCTGATGTGTCAGCTGATCCAGTTCCCCCTCGATCCTAGGCACCAATGTGGATTCAGGCACCTTTATCCACACGAAGTACTCGCGGTTCCCGTCCTGCCCCGGGAGTTCGCTCGGTGCGAGTCCTTGAATTTCCAGCCCGAGAGCCAGTGCTTCCCGAAGGACTCCGTGGACCCCCCTGCGTCGCACGGCATCCGAGATCACCACGCCCTGGCCGTTGAGCCCGCTCCGACCCACCTCGAACTGGGGCTTGATCAGCAGCAGCAGGTTCCCGCCCGGACGGGTCGACCTCGCCAGGGCTTCGAGCACGAGCCGAAGTGAGATGAAGGAGAGGTCGGCGACGGTGAGGTCGACCTGCCCGCCGATATCCCCGGGCTGCAGGTAGCGCACGTTCATGCCCTCGAAGACGAAGACCCGCGGGTCGTTCCGAAGCTTGTCCGCGAGCTGTCCGTGCCCCACGTCGACGGCTGCCACCTCCCGGGCTCCCCTGGTCAGGAGAGCTTCGGTGAAGCCGCCCGTCGAGGCACCGGCGTCGAGGCACCGCCGGCCGTCCGCCGCAAGTGCAGGAAAGGAGTTCAGTACACCGGCGAGTTTATGGCCGGCGCGGCTCACGAAATCCTCACCGATCATTTCCACTGCGAGGTCCTGGTCACCGGTTACCTGCGTGGAGGCCTTTTTTGCGGGAGCGCCGTCTAGGAGCACCTTGCCGGAAACGATGAGCTGTGCAGCATGGGAGCGTGAGCGCGCGAGCTCGCGCTTCACGAGTTCCTGGTCCAGGCGCGTCATTCCTGATGCCCCTGGTCGAGCTCCGCGAGCAGGCTCTCGGAGATTTCCGAGTACAGTTCCGGCTGCTCCGCAACGGAAGTGTCGGTGAGCCGTGCAAGGCGTGCCAGAACGGCGTCGACGTCGGGGTCTCCCGAGGTGAACTGATCGGACGGCCACGACGGCCCGGCACCGCCGCTGAAGGGCAGGTCGATACCACGCACATCACCCATGGAGTCCCTTCCCCTGCGTCATCGCTTCCTTCATTCCGCGCCTGCCTCGTCCCTTCATCGCTTCCCTGCAGCAGCCGGAACCACTCAGCGCGTGAACCGCAGCCGCGGGGACAGGACCCTGTCCTGCAGCGGATGCGCCGACCACCACGCCGAACATGCCGCCCGCCACGCGTCGAGGTCGGTTTCCGCGCCTTCCACCATCACGGATTCCCCCTCGACACGTGCAGACGCCTGCCCGCGTCGGTGAACCCCGCCCTCCGACCGAGCTACGGGATACGGCTCGTAGAGCGCAGCGAGCGACGGGATCAGGTAGTCCGGGCGCTCGTCGTACACTGCGGCAAGAGCGGTCTGAAGCGTATCCACTCCGGTGAGGACCAATGCGGTCTTCATTCCTGCACGATTTCCGCCCAGGATGTCGGTATCCAGCCGATCCCCGACGACGAGGGCATTCCGCGCCCCAACGTGGCGTGCCGCTGTTTCGAAGAGGGCAGCTTCGGGCTTGCCTGCCACCACCGGCTGCTTACCGGTTGCTGCCGCAACAGCGGCCACGAGCGTTCCGTTGCCCGGCGCTATCCCACGAGCCTGCGGTATCGACATATCGGTGTTGGTAGCCACCCAGACCGCACCTGCAGCTACTGCGTAGGCGGCCTCCGCGAGGTCCTTCCAGCCGAGTTCGGGCGAGAACCCCTGGATGACGGCGTCGGGCAGTTCCTCTGCTGACGGGACGACCTCGAGATCCTGGGCGCGCACCAGGTCGGCAAGGGTCTTGCTGCCGACGACCAGCACCCGGGAACCTGCGGCAACCCGGGCCGCCAATAGTTCGGCCCCGGCCAGCGCCGAGCCGAAAACCTGGTCAGCCCGTGCCGGAGCGCCGAGGCTCCGGAGATGGGCCGCCACGACGTCCGCGGACCGGGACGCGTTGTTCGTCACGTATGCCAGGGCTATGTCCGCCCCAGCCAGGGATTCAAGCGCTTCGGCTGCGCCCGCAATGGCATGCTGCCCCGCGTACACCACTCCGTCGAGGTCGGCCAGGACG
This sequence comes from Arthrobacter sp. H41, assembly GCF_000520535.1. GTDB lineage: Bacteria > Actinomycetota > Actinomycetes > Actinomycetales > Micrococcaceae > Arthrobacter_D. Next base: position 2,226 of record NZ_KI914817.1, on the reverse strand, counting down.
GCGTCGAACCCGTCGATCAGCCGGGCCTCAGTCATCAATGCGGTCCTCGTCCGCCGGTTCGGAGGCCGGCTGTTGCGTGGCGCCAGGTGCTTGCTCTTCGGGCTCCCGGCCGGCCTGATGATCGGCGGCAGGTTCGATGCCCGGCGTCGAATCGGAGCGTCCGGCGCCTTGCTGATCCGGGGCTACGCCCGAATCGAGGGCTTCGCCATCGGCTTGGTCGGCGGCGTCGTGTGAAGTGCCGACCTGTGCGGGGACGGCCTCGACTACGGTCTCGGATTCGGAACCTTCAGGGATCCCGTTGCTCGCGCTCCCGATCACCTCGGAGACCCTCGGTACACCCACCGAAACGGCGTCGTCGTCCTCATCGCCCCCGAGGTCGATAATGTCGGGCTCCGTCGGATCATCCAGGCCCAGGGCGGTCTCGGCCACCCGGGCCTGCTTGCGCCAGGTGCCGGACTCCGCGGTCCTGCCCACGGCGTCGAGTGCATCGCCGTACGCCCGGAAGAGCCGGGGCGTGAAGGAGAAAGCCCGGTGAAGGTCGAGTTGGGGGATCTCGAGCGCCGCGACCGCTGCATCGAGCTGACCGAGGTCCGCCCGTGCACCTGAAACGACCATCGCCAGTTCGGCCTTGCCTGCCGAATCGAGGGTTTCCGCTTCCTCTCCCCGCGCAAGATCGAGAGCGCGGTCGGGCCTGCCCAGCCCACGTTCGCAATCGGCCATCACCGGGAGATGAACGTTCGAGCCGCTGATACGGCGGAACGTCCGGAACTCGCGCAGGGCCTCGCCATAGTGGCCTGCCGCATACGCGGTAAGGCCCACCGCCTCGCGTACTGCTGCGAGGCGTCCACCGCGCCTGCTCGCCGCAAGCGCATGCTGGAACGCCAACTCGGGATCGTCGTCGATCAGGCGGCCCGCCATCACCAGGTGCTTCGCCACCCAAAGAGCGCTTCGCTCTTCGAGGTTCCTGATCTGGGCACGTGTCACCCGATCCAGCTCATCACCCTTGACGTCCTCGTCGATCTCGGGGGACCGTTCCCTGTCGGGCCGATTGGCGCTCCTCAGGTCCCGGGCGTTGTGGGGACGGGCACCTGCGCCGTCCGTTCCTTCGCCTCTTCCCTCGGGGCGGCCTCCACGTTGGCTGTCCGAGGGACGGCGGTCATCCCTGGTGCGGTCTTCCCAGCCACCTGAGCGTTTCGCATTCGGTGATCCGCCTGGGAACCGACGCTCGCCGGACGACCCGGCGCCTGCCGGTCGCTTGCTCCACGCGCGGTCGCCCGGATTGCTGCCGGCGCTGCTGCGCGCGGCCCCGCCGTTGCTGCGCGGAGCACCGCCGCCGGTCCGAGGGCGCCCGGCTTCCGATCCTGATGACGATCCGCCTCGGAATGCCGCGCCTCGGAGCCGGTCCCCCCGATCGTCGCCCCTGCTGCTCAGTCTCCTGTCGCGATCGCTCCTATCGCTTCCGCTCCTGTCACGGTCAGGCCTGTCCCGCTCGCGAGGCGCACTCTTGTCGCGGTCATGCCTTCCACTGTTCCCGTCACGGTCCCGGGGCGCACGATCGGCTGGCCTGCCGCCGCC
>NZ_KI914817.1:0-551 GCF_000520535.1 Arthrobacter sp. H41 | reverse complement strand
CCGCCGCTGGCGCGTTCCCCGCCGATGACGGGGCCGCGGCTGGCACGTTCGCCGGCACGATCGTCCTTGCTTTCTCGTCCTGAGCCGCGCTCCCTGCCTTCATCGGAAGAGTCTTCGCCCGCGGAGCCGGCAGGTCCTGCCGAGTGCTGTTCATCGCGCGCCGGAACAGAAGCACCGCTCTTCGATCCCCAGGAATGTCGACGCCCGCCCTGTCCCCCGCTGGGGGCCTGGTCCTGCTGTGCCGGCCTCTGAGCCTCGTCACCGGTTTCGGAATTTCGATCCTGCTCAGCCATCGCGGCGCGGTTCCTCTCATTGGCAGCGGGCGTGGTACGCCTGCTCTTCACTATTGTTCTATAGGTTATTCTTCTACGAATTGGCGAGTACCACGCAATCCGATGCCTGCAACCCGGCTGCCTCCACTCGAGGGCCTGCCTTTGGAGGTCCTGCTGCCCGGGGTGGGTTGGGTCTGCTGCCGTGGGGTGGTGATCGGTGCTTAAGGAGCTAGCCCAGATTTTTCATGATGGTGGGGTTGGTCGTCGGGTTCAGGTTTG
>NZ_KI914816.1:2765-23380 GCF_000520535.1 Arthrobacter sp. H41 | reverse complement strand
TTCATGGGGAACGGCCTGCTGAGATGAGAGCCATGCCGCCGTCTGGCCGCCACTGGAAAGCTGAGTACGCGATCGGTAGCTATTCGAGCTGCGGTAGCCCCTGCCGGACGATGACACGGCGCTGAGGGCCCGGTATCCGGGCAGATCGAAGATCCTGGTGGCAGCACCAACACGTCGTCGCGAGTCCCGTGCGGTCAACATGGGCATAAACCTTCGGAACGAAGTACGTCTCAACTCACTGGAGCATGAAATTTCTGCTGCGCAGGAACCAGCCCTTCGAGGACCAGGGCCTCCACTGCGTCCGCGGCGTCCTCGAGGAGGAAAGCAAGGTCCTTCTTTTCTACGGTGCCAAAGTCCCTGAGTACATGATCGGCTGCGTCCTGCCGGCCGGGAGGCCTGCCCACCCCCACACGCACCCGGTAGAAGTCCTTGGTGCCGAACGCCCTGCTGATGTCGCGGAGGCCGTTATGGCCTCCCTCACCACCACCGAATTTCAGTTTGACCGTGTTGAAGGGGATGTCTATCTCGTCATGCACTGCGATGACATGATCGGGCGCGACATCATGGAACCTGGCGATTGCCGACACCGGGCCGCCCGTGAGGTTCATATAGGTCAGCGGTTTGGTGAGCACGAGACGTGGGCCGCCGATACCCATGCGTCCTTCGACGGCGACCGCCTGCGCCTTGGCGGACTTGAAGCGGCCGCCGAGGCGTGCGGCGAGCACGTCGACAACCATCTGGCCAACGTTGTGGCGGTTGCCGGCATAGCCGGGCCCGGGGTTTCCGAGCCCGGCTACGAGCCATGTTTCGCTAGGCACAGAAGCTGCCCGGCCTAGCTTTCGTCGGCGTCTGAGATCGTCTCGTCGGAAGCACCAGCGGCGGTGGCGCCCTCGGAGACTGCTTCCGTGTCCACGTCAGTGGCATCGGACTCGCCGAGGTCCTGAACGGTCGGCGCGGCGAGGTTGACGATCAGCGTCTCAGGATCGGTGAGCAGCGTGGTGCCTGCGGGCAGGACGATGTCAGAAGCGTGGATGTGCTCGCCCACGCCGCGGCCTTCGATGTTGACGGTAAGGGTCTCGGGCAGGTGTGTTGCCTCTGCCTCCACCAGCACGGTGTTGTGCTCGAGATTGGCCACAACCTCAGGGGCCGGCTCTCCCTCGATGTGAATGGCGACGTCCACCTCAACCTTCTCGCCGCGGCGCACGGTCAGGAGGTCGATGTGTTCCACGATGCGCTTGAGCGTGTTCCGCTGAACATCCTTGGCAAGCGCCAGGTGCTCTTCGCCGTCGACATCGATCGTCAGCAGGGCGTTTGCAGTGCGGACGGCAAGCGTTGTCGCCTTGCTCGGCAGCAGGATGTGGAGGGCTTCCTCTCCGTGACCATAGATCACGGCAGGGATCATATTGGCGCGGCGGGCCTGGCGGGCCGCGCCCTTACCAAATTCGGTGCGGACTACTGCGGCAATTTTCTGCTCTGACATGGGTTCTCCTTGAACGCTGGGCAACGACCGCGAGGTGCGGGCCTTGCATGGACGTTGCCGGGCGGGGAAACACGCACGTGGAGGAGTTGTCTAGAAACATATTGTCGCTAGCCACCGTCGATCACGGAGTTCGCGCGGAAATGCTTCCGCACCGCTCCCTCGCCTAGGCATCGCCCTCAATCCTACAGCACGTTTTTTCGGGAACTTGTAGCACAAGGCGACGCTCCCGTCCGCGGAGGACGTGAAGCAGTAAAAGCGACGGCTCCCAGAAGTGTGCCTTCACTGAAGCGCCAGGAGGCTGGCGGACAAGGTCAACCGTTCGAATGCCGATCTGGGGGTGCGCGGGCTGACCGTGTGTCCGGGGTTCGAATCCCCCGCCGCCGCCCGCACGGGGTGAACAGACAGCGGGGCAGCGGGCACGCCGCCCCACTTCTCACCCGCGGGGACGTCCTCCAGAACCGCAGCACCCAGCCCGACACTCGCGCGGGCACCGATCGACACTCCCCGGCGGATACTCGAATTCATCCCCAGATACGCCCCGGAGCCGACCGTCACCTGCCCGCCGAGTGCCGCGCCGGCCGCAAGGATCGCGAAGTCGCCGATCCGGTTGTCATAGGCCAGTGCCACGCGAGGCATCACGACGGCGTGATCCCCCATATTGACAGCGGTGGTCATCACCACATTGGCCAGGACGATGCTTCCGTCACCGATGCGGGAGCCGGCAGGGACAGTGACGCTCGGATCGATGAAACTGACATACCGGCTGCCGGTGATTCCCGCTCGGGACAGGCGCCCTACAGCGTTCTCGCGGCCGGCGCTCCCTCCTGTACAGACGAGGAACTTCGCGCTGGGGTGGCGGGAGGCGGTTTCAAGTTTCCCGATGACAGGCACGCCGTCCAATTCACGGCCCTGGAAATCGGGATTGTCGTCGAGAATTCCGATTACTTCATTCGGGTAACGGGTTTCACGCATAATGGCGATGATTTCCCGGGCCAGGCCGCAGGCTGAGATGAGGAGGAGCTGAGCCACAGTTTGCCTTCTTTTCAGTCGAGGGCGAAAGAGACGTGGCTCGGGTGAGGTCATTGCAACGGCACTTGATGCTGCCGGGACTTCACCCACTTGTTTATTGCTTGAGACCACACGATCTATTCATTCACCCAGCCGTACCAATCGATCTGCTAACAGTAGAAAAAGTAGGCCCCGTGCACACGCGTAGGAGGTACTCGATTCGAATTCGGTGCTACGCGGAGAAGAATCAGGATTTACTGATCAACAGCAGTATCCACGCCCCATACTTGAAGGAACTGCTGGAGATGTCGGAGACTGCTACTCACTCCTGCGGTGGGGGTACCGGTCGACCGGCACGCACGTAGAACTACGCTGCTACAGGTATTCCTGGGTTAGATCCTCGCGCCGGTTGATGGCAAGTTTCTCGAAGATCCTGTACACGTGCCCTTCGACGGTACGCACCGACAGAGTAAGGAGGTCAGCTATCTCTGCATTCTTCTTTCCGTCGATGACCAGCCTGGCTATGTCCCGTTCACGCCTCGTGAGTTTCGATACGCCGGCTGACGGTTGCGCAACCGAGGCAGCGTCCTTCCACTGCCCCAGGGAGCGCGAGATGCTCGCCTGTGCCGGGCGGTTCCCCTGGCTCTTGGCAAGTCGCATGCCTTCGCGCAGGGCAAGGATCCCAATTTCCACGTATCCCCCCCTCGTTGCCTGTTCCGCGGCCTGGATCAGCCCCTCCGGGGCTCGGGCCAGGGCTGCGTCAGCGAAGGACAACAGCGCAGCTGCCTCGGCCCCTTCGGTTGCCTCGGCAAGCGCCCGTAGCTCGGGAATCGAGTCCGCGAGGCCCAGCCGAATGGCGATAAGTACTATTTCCAGCTCGGATGCCAGCCATCGTCTGGCTTTCGCTTCCTGCTTCAGCGCCAGCAGCTGCGCAGCCGCCTCCCCATCCTGAGTGAGCACCACCTCCGCCCCGGCGACATAACCCCTGCTGATCAGTTCGAACGCCGGGGCCCCGGTGTGCAGCAGGGATTTGTATTCCCGGACGAAGGTCCCGGCGAGCGCGGCATCGCCCGACTCGGCTGCCACCAATGCGCCTAGTGCCAGGGCAAAAGGGCGCAGTGACAGAAGGTCGAATACCTTCAGCTCCTCGATCGCACAGACGAGGGCATCGAGCGCGTTGGCATTCCGGACCTTGGCCAGATGGAGGACAGCCAACGACACATCGTGCGCACCTGCGACGTCGGGTAGGCCTTCCATGAGCTTCCGGCGGTAGGAACCCAATTCCTCCTCCGCCTCATGCTGATGCCCTGCGCGCATGAGGAAGTAGAGGTGCCTGACCAGGACGTGCTCGTAGGACAGAGGGTGGTGGTGGTCGACCTTCTCGAGCCTCCGCACCGCCCTGGTGGTGAACCCGACAGCTGTCTCCGGTCTTCCAGTGGATGCCGCAGCTTCGCCCAGAAGAGTCAGTGCCAGCAGGATCGCGTCTTCATCAAGCGCCACCTCGGCGACCCTGAGAATCTCGGAAAGCCGTTCGGCAACGCCCTCCGGTGTCGTTGATTGAAGGTCGCGCTGAAGCATCAGCAGTTCACGGTAGAGCATGATCCCGGCAACTTCGCCTGGGGCTCCGCCCGCTGCGGTGACGGACCTCGCCAGGGAATCCAGTTTGGCCAGCCAGATAGCGGGATGGGTTGCGGTACCGTCGGAGAATTGGAGCGAGCGATGCTCGAGTTGGGAACTGAGGAACGCGCAGAGCTTGGTGGTCGGGAAGTCGGTGGCGCTGCTCGCGAGGTCGCCGAGAATACTGCACGCACGCTTGTATTCTCCAAGCCGGGCGTAGGCCCGTGCTAGCTGGGCTCGTCCAGCGGCCAGATACTCGGGCGCAGTAATCTCTCCCGCTAGTCTTAGCGCGGATGATGCCTGGGTGAGGTTGTTCGCCACCACTGCACCCCAGAGCAACCGCTCCTGGTCCACCGCTTCTCCACAGTCGAGCGACCACAGAAGATACCGCAATTGCGCTTCAACGGTGTGCGGCTCGTCCGGTGGCATCTCGGCAAGCTGCCGCAGCAGCCTGATGCTTCGCCCGGCCGGAACCATGTGCCGCAGGACCTCCCCATACAGCCGGTAGCGGGGACGAACCAGCCGACCGGGCGATTTAGAGATGTGGATGAGGTGGGCCTCCGCGAGCGCATCCACCTCGATGTGGTGGCCGACCTTGAACAGGTGCGCCAAGGCGATCGGCTCGGCAAGCGCAATGATTTCCATTGTTTCGCGTTCACCGGCTGACAAGCCGGAGAGGTGGCGTTTGAGAAGCTCCTCAAGTTTCGGGTTGGACCTGAACTGGCTCTTGAGAATCCACACACCCTCACTGGAGGTGAAATGCTCCTGGAGTGAGGGCCAGGATATGAGGGCTCGGACGAGCAGCGGGTTCCCGCCAGTGACGCTGGCAATGAGTGAGGAGGAAACGGCCGACACTTTTCCGCCGAGTACCTCCTCGCACAGCTCGTGGACCTGCTCCTGCGTCAGTGGGAGTAGCGAGTGGCGTACCAGGAGACCGTCGAGCGCCGTTGCCAGCATTACGGAGGCACTGTTTCGCCCGGGTCTGGCAAGCACCAATACTTTAAGTTGCATTGACGAAACCAACTGGACGACCAACTCCGCGGTCGAGTCGTCCAACTCGTGCGCGTCGTCGAGGACCATCAGCGCCGGTTCCATCGGAGCCTGCCCGGGTGGCTCGTTGCCTCGCTCCGGGCTTTGGAGCCTGGCCAGGACGGTACGCATCACGGCGAGCGGTGAGGTGGACTCGGCAGCTGAGAGTTGTGTGAGCAGCGGGGCCAGCGCCCCGTATGGCACAGCCGACACAGCAGCGCTGGCGGTGATGTAGAAAACCTTCTGGTTCCGGGAGATTTCCCGCACGACCGCGTTGGCCAATGCGCTCTTGCCCGATCCGGACTCTCCTTCGACCAGGACTCCACGGAAGTCCCGGATACCCTCCAGAACCGTGACCAGGTCGCTGCTCCGCCCGACCAGGCGATGGGATCCCGAGCTCTGGAGCGCGCGCTCGCTCAACTGCTAGCTCACGATTTCGGAAAGCTCGACCCGCCCGGAAACATGGAGCTTGTCGAACAGTCGCCCCAGATGCCAGTCGACGGTACGGGTTGATAGATTGAGCTTCCTTCCCAGTTCTGCGCTCGTGGTGCCTTTCGCCGCACGGCGCGCAAGCTCCAGCTCGAACGGCGTGAGGAGGGTCAGAACCCTGTCCGGATTGTTGGAGTAATGCAATTGCCGGTAGCTGGCGTTTTCAAGTGTCCGCGCCACCTTGATGTCGGATCTGTTCCCGGATCGGAGTGCCGCAGCATGAGCAGCGGCAGCACTTTCGAAGTAAAGAAGTGTATTCCCTGCATCCCTCGCTAATCTCGCTGCTTTCAAGAGCAATTGGGCATCATCGAGGAACAACCCGTTGCCCAGGTGCTCCGACATCTCACCCAGCAGGCCGTCGGTCTTCTGAGCCGCCTCCGCAAGCCGCGCCCCGGATTCTTTCCCCGCCATCCGGACAGCGGCTGATAGGAACGAAAGACCGTGGCCGCTGTTGCCCCGAAGGAGTTCCGCCTCCGCATGCAGGAGAAGTTCCGCCGCCGCTGCTTCCTCCGAATGGTGTGTCCTACTGAGGAGAAGAAAGTAGGACGTTGCCCGTCCAACAATCCATGAGCCTCGCGAATCGGACGTACGGGCGAGTGCGGCGTGCTCCTGAGCCTGACCTGTCTCCTGTTGGAGGGTCAGAACATAGGCGGTGGCGGCATGAGCCAATTGAAGCAGGGCGCCGGGTCGCTGCACCTGCAGTTGGCTGACTGCAGGATGGAGCGACTGCAGCGCGAGATCGGCCCGACCGCAATAGGCATGCACCAACCCCCGTGCGAGCTCACCACCAACCAGTTCACCCAGTCTCGCAGCCTTCAACTCCGAACCCCGCTCGAGCATCTCCAGGCATTCAGCGAACATTCCGGACACCATCAGCGAGGTGAAAACCTGAAAGTGCACCTCGCCGCGGACGCTCCCCGGAAGGTCGTCCTGCCAAAGCTCGTCGAGGACGCTTCGGGAGAGCTCCACGCTCTCGTGCTGCCTGCCCGTCATCGCGAAAGCCTCAGCGGTCATGCCGCCCGCCCTCACCCGCTGGCTGAAGGGCAGATCAGAATTCCCATACATTCCGAAGACCGTCTCGGGGATCTCGCTGTATCTGCCCTCAAAGCAGAGCTGTTCAGCTTCGGCGAGCACCAGACGGCTCGTGAGCATCGCCTGGTTGGACTCCGGAAGCTGGTGCAGTGCGGCACTGATAGCGGACCGAAGGGATTCGTCCAGCCCGGCGGCGGTGTCCCGCGGAACCGATCGGGATACCCGCAGGTTCTCGATCAACACCGCGGCAACCACCTCGGGCGCATCGGCCGCGGTGAGCGGCTCCATCCCGGACAGCGTCGAGTCGGCCTCGTCCCAGCGGCCGAGTGCGGCGAGTGCCCGGGCCTCCTCCACCACGGCCCTGGGATTGCCCTTGCGGTGTTCGATAACCTGGACAATCCGAAGTGCTGCCGCTGGATCGCGCAACTCGTTGGCCGTCGACGCTGCGGCGAGCAGCAATTCGTCGTCCGGCCGGGCACCGCTGTCCAGTCCCCACAGCACATAGTGCGGAAGACTCAGCTTCGTCATATCCGAGGGGCGCACCGCCGGCATCATGTCCTCCCACAAGCTCCGGCGGCGCCCCGGCGGAAGATTGGCCCGGATGGAATCGGCGAACAACCGGTCTTTCAGCTGCACTACTGGTGATCGAACCAGTTTTGTTTCAAGGACCAGCCGCTCCTCGAGCCGATCGACAACGGAAGGATCCACCAGCCCTCCCAGAATGTTCAGGGGCAGCTCGCCGGCAAGAGCCAGAATTTCGACGACGAACCGCTCCTGACCCGGGAAGGCGTCCAGTTTGGCAAGAGCCCCGGATGCGACTTCGCCCGAGAGTACCAACGGCTTGGCGAGCACCCACACGCCATTGTGCAGTCGCAACGAGCCTTCCCGAAGCTGCTCCTTCGTGAGGATGTGAAGATGCATCGGCACTCCCCGTGCACTGGACCAAAGACTCTGGATGGCGAGGGAGGAAACACCGCCGCCAGCTACCTGCTCGATGAGATCTGCGCTGCTGCGAAAATCGAGTGCTCCGACTTCAATACGCCGGAGATGATTCTCAAGGCCGAGCTTGACGAACTCACCACCACCCGCATCGACTTCGCGGCACGTTATCAGCAACGTGACCAGCTTCGCACGCACGAGTTGGGCGAGCGTGAACGCAGCGAGCGGATCAATCCAATCCGCATTCTCGACCGATATGAGGATTCGGCGTCCGCCCGCCTTGTCCAGAAGGACCTGGGCGAGCCCCTCAAGCAAAAGGGCAGGGTGGCGGAGCGTGTCCTCATCCAAACCATTCAGCAGAAACTCCAGAGCACCGTACGGCCTCTTGGCGGATCCGGCGGTTCCACGGATATATTCGACATGGAATCTGCCGGCTACTTTTTCGAGAGCAAGCTTGGCTATTGTCGTCTTACCGATTCCGGATTCGCCGGTAAGGATCACCCCTCCGCAACTCGGCAGCAACTGTGCGGCCGTTCTGCTCACCAGATCCTCGCGCCCAACTACTTTCCCCCTTGGCGCAGGAATGGTCACCTCGAATCAGCCATTCGAAAAAAGACACGGAAAAAACCGTGGATAAATGAAGAGACCATTTTCGCTTTCCTCCCAAGGAGCGGACGACTATCTCAGGATGATCGTCTTAGTCTAGAGCGCTTCCTCAATACCGTCCATAAGAACTGAAGACTGATCCTGTGTATCAGAATCTAGTGCATGGAGGCCCAAACAGTTGCCTCCGCGTTCCGGGCGCACAACCGAGAGTGATAGCTCAGAAATGGAACGGCCCGGTGTATACCGGCGGGCTGAACCGGGGCCGCGGGATCGGCAACGGCAGGCTCAGAAGGAGGAGCACGGGAGGATCGGGAGGAGGGGTCGGCGGCGGCTGGGGATGAAGCCTTGGTCTCAGGAAGACTTCTACGCCGCCGACCCCGGTTCGGGGGCCCGCGTGCCGGCAGGATGGGCGCCTGATGTCTCAGGGCCCGTCATGCCTGTAGCTGGACCACGTCTCGTCGACCGGTCCAGCATGACCAACGATATTCGGGCCGCCTCCACATCTCACGAGTAGGAAGAACCTGAGTTGCCTTACCAACTACTCGATCAATGCAGTGTTGATTACCTGCGGCCGTCACGGCTCCTACCCAGTCATCGGAGGGATGCCCCAAGTGCCGGATGGCCGCCTATGGTGAATGGCTGCCGGTACCGGAAGGGGCCTCGAAGGCGGCCGCCAGCTCCTCCCGCCGGCTGATGCCGAGCTTGCTGTAAATCCGGTACAGATGGCCCTCCACCGTCCGTGCTGAGACGGTCAGCCGATCAGCAATTGCACGGTTCGACTCGCCGTTGACCGCAAGCAACGCGATTTCCCGTTCACGTGCCGTGAGATCCCTGACCTGGTCAGCGCTCCCCCCGAGGAGTCCGTCGGCCCGCTCCATCATTCCTGTGCGGCGGCGAAGCGCCCGAAGTACTCCCCGCTGAGCTGCATGGTCGCCACCTGCTGCGTAGAGACGGAGTGCCCGGGCTGCGGCATCCACCGAGAGCGTCTGCTTCTGGCTGTTTTCGGCGAGATCACCAGCACGCTCCATCCTGGCGGGATCTTTGGTCAGGACCGCCTCGGCATACTCGGAAAGGATCTTCGCCTCGATGCCCTCGAATGAGTAGGTGAGTTGGGCGAGGCGCTCGACCTGGCGTTCATCCCCGCAGAGAAGTGACATCTCGAGGACGTCCTTTTCGCAAGCCCACATCTCGCTCTCTCGGGCGGTTCCTGCAAGGTCGGCCAAGTGGGCAAGATGTTCGACAGTCGGTTCGAGCAGCACCATGGCAGCGGCGACATGTGCCTTTCCGATGAGTGAAAACGCCGACGCACCGGTGTGGGAGAGACCAGCGAATTCCCCTGCAAGGCTGCGGGACCGTGCCTTCTCCCCCATCGCTGCGGCAGCCCAGGACGCAACGGCGAGAACATAGGGGAGAACCACATCCCGGTCCGACAACCGCAGGGTTGCGATGGCGGTCGACAACAACGGAGCCGCACTATGAAACCGGCCCCTCCGGACCTCGAGGATCGCCTCGAGTGCCGAGAGCGTCCCCGCTGAATAGAACAGGCAGTCGCCTTCGTCATCCTGGTGCCCCCGCAACACGGCTTCCGCCTCGGCGAATTCGCCGGTATGGATCAGCAGACTGAGGTGGCGAGTGAGGGTGAGACTCTGGAATTCGGCCAGTGCATACGGCGCCCTGCTGATCATCGCGAGCGCCCGTGCTGTCAGGTTCCGTCCCTCTGTCCCACGGCCGGTTCCACCGAGGGCTTCACCGAGGAATGAGCACGCCAGCACCGTGAGCTTGGGGTCGGATATGCCGGCTTCGAGAAATGGCCGCAGTAGCTGTTCTGCCTCGACGTACCGTCCCGCGAGGTTCAAGGCGAAGGAGCTCAGGAGCCGCGCTTCGGATCGGGCGTATTCCACGGATCCCATGGCGCCCGCCGGATCATCGAACCTCGTCGCAAGCCCCTGGTCCAAGCGGCGCGCAACCGCCTGTACGTCCTTTGCCGACCCATGCACCGCGAAGGCGACCCTCGCCGCAAGAACGGCGGCAGCGGTCAGCGTTTCGGGGTCCTTCGCCGCCTCCATCAGTGAGAACACCGAGGTTTCCATCAAAACCGGTTGGCCCAGGAGGAATTGCGCCCGCGCCGTTTCGACAGCAGCAGCCGGCATACTCCCGACTCCCCTCACAGCACCAGCGAAACGCGAGCCTGATTCGGGGTCGGAACGGTCTGTTGCCACATGTGCGGCGTCAAGAAGGACCGGATCATCGACCGTCGCACCGCAATCGAGCGCCCAGCGGAGGTGCTGGATCCGCCCCTTGCCGAACGGTGGTAGCCCTCGGCCCACCCCCATGACCCGCTCCCTCAGGACGGCGCTCCGCGCGGCTGGAACGAGCGTCCGAACGATCCGCCCGTAAAGGGGTGGGTGACAGGCAACGAGTGAATTGTCGGAGGGAAGTGGCAGCAGAAGACCTGACTCGAGTAATGTCCGAACGTCCTCTTCCTCGCCCAGTGCTGAAAGATCCGTCACGGGAAGCTCACCTGCAAGGGCTACCGCTCCAAGGATGTCGCGCTGGGCATCCGGCAGCTGACGAATCACGCTCACAACCAAGTCGGAGAGCCCCGGATCGACGCCGTCAGGTTTTGCGGTGAGAATCCACGTCTCGTCGCTGAGCACCAGGGCCTCGGTTCGAACGGCATGGTCGAGTATCGAGCGGAGGAACAGCGGATTACCCTCGGATTCTCCGGTGAAATACGCAGACGCTCCCTGCGAAATCCTGCCTCCCAATCCCACCTCGCACACCTTCCTCACGTCCTCGAACGAAAGGCTCTGCAAATCAAACCGGGAGAGGAGCCCGTCCTCGCTCAGCGAGGAAAGCTCCTCGGAACGGCCCGGGACTTTCCGCGCAAACGCGAGGAGTTTGACGGTCCCCGCAGTGACGAGTTGTGCCAGAAGGTGACTGCTGTCCGGATCCAGAGCGTGGGCATCGTCAACGATCACGACGACCGGCCTGCCGGCGGACTGCGTCCGAAAGTACAGGACGAGCGCGCGGAGTACCGAAACGGAACTTTCCATGTCGGCAGCGGACGCGGCGGAAAGCCAGGGAGTCAGAGCACCATAGGGGACATCGGCCATACCCACTCCGGCGTGCAGCAGGAAAGGTACTGCGAAATCCTGAACGGTTCCCGCCAGGTAGCGTGCCAGTGCGCTCTTACCCATGCCGATGGATCCATAGACGATCGCTCCGCTGGACATCCGATCCTTCACACTGGCCAGCAACTCGTCAGCAAGGTCATTCCGTCCCACAGGCACAGGCTCGCGAGGTGCGCGTGCCATTACTGTGTGCTGGTGCCCGGGAAAAGCTCGGAAAGCTCAGCGCGCGAACTCACGCTCAGCTTCGAGTACAGCTGATAGAGGTGACCCTCGACGGTCCTCACCGAGACGCACATCTGCTGGGCGATATCCCGGTTCGAAGCACCTGCCGCGGCGGCGAAGGCGACCTCTCTTTCCCTCTTGGTCAGCCCCTCCAGCTTCTGTCCTGTGGTGTTCAGGGCATCGACATCAGGGACCACGAAGCGCACGCGTTGCTGGATATGGCGTGTTGCGCGCTTGTCCGGGGAATCCTGGGCGAGCCGCACTGCTGTCTGTGCAGCCTCCCGGGCAAACCTGTGGTCCCCCATGCCTGCCGCCATTTCCATTGCCTGTACCAGCAGTTCACTGTCGCTGTTGCCGAGCCCCTTGGCATAGGTTTCACAAAGCCGCGCGTACGCTCCCTGGGCGTTCGCCGACGTCGAGGCGAGGGGTTCGATGGCGCTGTGATCACCCAGCCGGACCGCGCTGCAGAGAGCGAAAAGCTGAAAAGCCTTGGTTCCACGGTTGGCATCGTTCCGGGCGAGGCTGTGAAGATCCCTCGCTGCCGCTGCCTTCGATTCCATATGGGCGGATGCCAGGATCTGGAAGTAGCGGGCGGTCCTTCGGATCTTCCACGGACTGCTGGATGAGGGCTCGCTGAACGGGAGGTAGTGGATGGCCTGCGTGATGTCGCCTTCGATCGCGAAGCAGTAGGCGATGCCCGCCGCTGCAGCTGGAAGAAGGCCCTGTGGATCCCGGATCTGAAGCTGGTTGAAGACCGGGATCAGTGACGTCAACGCCGCTTCCGGCCGCCCGACCGACACCAGGGCAAGCCCTCGCGCCATAACTCCGCATGATTGGCCGGACATATCGATTCCGGGAACTTCGAGAGCCGCCTGATTGAGCACCTGGACCGTGGACGACCTGTCGCCGACCATGCGGTGGGCATCCTGGACCTGGGCCCAGGCGAGTTCTTTCGTATACCAGCTCAGTGCGTCGTCCGACAGCGCCACCGCCACCGCGTCTGCGAGCTCCAGTGCCTCCAACTGCTTGTTCGTCAGGATCCAGGCCTCGCACAGTAGGGTCTGGAGACGAATCAGCATGTCCGTGGTGCGAGGACTGGTTTCCGTCCACATGCGCTGCAGGAGTGCCTCATTCTCCCGAAACCGGCCCAGGTGCGAGTTGAGTTCAGCGCGGGCCAGCAGCAGCTCGCCCCAAAGGTGCGCCCGCCCCTGTTCGTCGAGCAGGCTTTCCTCCGCCATGAGGATTTCCTCCGCCTCATCGAGCGGTCGCTCCGCGCCGGCCTCGCCCAGGTGCCGAAGGATGTCCGCCCTGGCGATCTGTTGCCGGATACGGCTCTCGAGGTCAGCGTTCTCGTTTGCAGGAGAAAGCTGGGAAAGAGCCGCGCGGGCTCCCTCATAATCCCCGAGACCGATGAACGCCCGAAGCATCTCAACCGTACCCGCACCGCGCGGGCCGCCGTCGGGATGCAGGGTACTGAGATCGAGGGCCTCGGCGTACCTCCCGCGGTGGTTCGCGCTTCGGGCCGCGAGGACCGCGGTCTTCGGATCCACGGGCAGCGCACAGCGCCGACGCCAGGCGACATGCGCCTCGACGTCCAGCCCCAATATGTCCTGGTCGTCAGCACCACCGACCAGTTGATCGTAGAGGGCGAGTGCCTTCCCATGCGGGATGGGTGCTGCAAGGGCATCCGAAAGGAAGGGCGTTGCGCACCGCACGATCACCGGAGTGCGGTGGTCCACCTGGAGGAGCCCCATCGCCTGAAGCTCATCGATCGCCGTACCATGACCGTCAGCCAGAAGTCTCGTCAACGAAAGACGCCCGGCCAGCGCGATGAGGTCCATGAGCGAGCGCTGCGTCGGTGTGCAGTCCTTGAGTAGATCTGCCGCACCCACTGACGCTTCATGGCAAACGCTGAGCCGCCTAGGGACTACTGCCCAGGAACCCCCGTTCAGAACCAGTTGTCCCTGCAATCGGAGCTCACGCAGCGCTGCCCTGAGGAACCTGGGGTTGCCGGCACTCCTTTGCCGTGCCACACGGACGGCCTCGCCTGAAATCGGCGAACCGAGCTCGGCTTCGGCGAACAGCGCTACTTCCTCGAAGGAGAATTCCTCAAGGTCGAACCGGTGCAGCGAGCCCTCACTCCACAACGCCAGGAAAGCGGGGTCCACTCTCGAGAAGTCGCGGGTAGCCAGGATCACCTGCACGGTCCCGCTGAGCACCAGTTGGCTGAGGATCATGGAGGAAGCACCATCCAGGTGCTCGGCATTGTCCACCGAGACCACTACGGGCCGGCCCTCTGCCTGGGCATCGAACAGTGCCATGAGCCCCTGAAGAATCTGGACCGGGTGTCCCAGGTGGTCCGGCTCCAGATTCGACAGAAGGAAGTCGATGGCGCGGTACGACGAGAGCACGGACTGCTCCGAACCCCGAACGCGCACGATGTGACTGGTTGGGGCTGCGAGCTGAAGTGCGCGTTGGAGGAGTGCCGTCTTGCCGACACCTGCCGGCCCGACCAGTACGGCGCCTGCGCCAGGGCCGCCTGGGAGAACCTCACGCAACTCATCCAGCGTCCTTGAACGTCCGATGAATGACTGCGGAGCGGCCGCATTCATGCCGAGTCCCCCGGCGGCGTTCCCCGAGACCCGACGTCCAAAAGCAACAACTGATGAAATTCCATGAGACGGCTTCCCCTTCCCAGCCTGTGGAAATACTTTTCCCAGCCTAGGAACAGGAACCAGTGATTTCACGAGTGGTACATGCGGGAAAAACTCGGATACCTACTCGGTTTCCCACTTGCTCGCCTGAACGGACTCGAGAGCCCCACCGCTCTTTCTACTTACCCACTCGCGCCCTGCCTTCCCTCAACTACCTATCCGACAGGCGGCAGCACTTGGCTGGCGAGGCCCGAAGGGCAGGAAACCTACGCGTTTCCGTCGAACAGGCTTGTCACCGAGCCGTCGTCGAACACTTCGCGGATAGCCCGTGCGATCAGCGGCGCGATGGAGAGCACCGTGAGCTGCGGGAATCTCTTCTCGGAGGGAATGGGCAGGGTATTGGTGACCACCACTTCACGGGCTCCGGATTCAGCGAGGCGGCGTGCCGCGGGATCGGAGAAGACTGCATGCGTCGCGGCGATGATGACGTCTTTCGCGCCTGCATTCTTGAGGACCTGCACGGCTCCCGAGATGGTTCCACCGGTGTCGATCATGTCATCGATGAGGACGCAGGTGCGGCCCTCCACCTGGCCCACCACCTGCTTGGAAACCGCCTGATTCGGTACGGTCAGGTCCCTGCTCTTGTGGACGAAGGCCAGCGGCGCTCCCCCGAGGCGTTCGGCCCACTGCTCCGCTACGCGCACCCGTCCGGTGTCGGGCGAAACGACAGTGACGTTGTCGGCGTCGACTCGTGACCGAATGTAGTCGGCGAGCAGGGGGATGGCCATGAGATGATCCACCGGCCCGTCGAAGAAGCCCTGGATCTGCGAGGTGTGCAGGTCCACGGACATGAGCCGGTTGGCGCCCGCCGTCTTGTAGAGGTCGGCGATGAGCCGCGCGGAGATGGGTTCGCGGCCACGGCCCTTCTTGTCCTGCCGGGCGTAGGGGTAGAACGGCGAGACGACGGTGATGCGCTTGGCGGAGGCCCGCTTCAGCGAATCGATCATGATCAACTGTTCCATGAGCCAGTTGTTCAGCGGTGCAGGGTGTGCCTGGATGACGAACACGTCGGTACCGCGGACGCTTTCGCCCGAGCGGACGTAGATCTCGCCGTTCGCGAAATCATAGGCAGAAACCGGCAGCAGCTCGGTCCCGAGCCAGGACGCGATCTCCTCGGCCAGTTCGGGATGTGCGCGTCCTGAGGCGAGCACCAGTTTCTTCTCGCCGCGTGCCGTAATCTCGCTCATGCGTGACCGCCTTCTTCTCTGGGGGTGCTGGGGGTGTGAGTGGGAGCCGGGGTGCCTGCCGCTTCCGCGGCCTCTGCAGCGGCCGATCCCGGGCGCTTTTCGGACACCCAGCCCTCGGTGGTCCGCTGTGGCGCGAAGCTCACGGCGAGCGCCCCGGGCGGAACGTCCTTGCGGATCACCGCCCCGGCTCCGGTGTACGCGCCGTTCCCAACGGTCACCGGTGCCACGAAAACGGTGTTGGAGCTGGTGCGGACGTGGGAGCCGATCACCGTGCGGTGCTTGCTGACGCCGTCGTAGTTGGCCGTGATATTGCCGCACCCGATGTTCGTGTATTCGCCGATCTCGGCGTCGCCCGCGTAGCCGAGATGGGACAGCTTGGAGCCCCGGCCCACCGTCACGTTCTTCGTCTCGTAGAAGGCGCCGATCTTCCCCTCCTCACCGAGGACCGTGCCGGGGCGCAGGTAGGTGAAGGGCCCCACGGAGGCGCCGGCGCCGATACGGGCGCCTGCGCCATGGGTGCGGGTCACCGAGGCGCCTTCGCCCACCTGCACGTCGGTGAGTGTGGTGTCTGGCCCGACGACGGCGTCGCGCGCCACCTGCGTGGCCCCGTGTAGCTGGGTGCCGGGCAGGAGGGTGACGTCCTCCGCCAGCCGCACTGTCGCGTCGATCCAGGTGGTGCCCGGATCCACGATGCTGACGCCCGCGCGCATCCAGCGCTCGAGGACGCGCCGGTTCAGCTCCGCGCCGAGATGTGCCAGCTGGACGCGGTCGTTCGCGCCTTCCACCTGCCAACGGTCGGCGGCCACGATCGCGGCAACACGCCCGCCCCCGGCCCGGGCGATGCCGAGCACGTCCGTCAGGTACATCTCGCCTTGGGAATTGTCTGCGTCCACCTGTTGCAGTGAGCTGCGCAGGATTCCGGCGTCGAACGCATAGATACCTGAATTCACCTCACGGATGGCCAGTTGCGCTGCTGTGGCGTCCTTGTGCTCCACGATCGCCGTGACCGTGCCGTCGGCCGCACGCTCGATGCGGCCGTACCCGGCTGCGTCGTCGAGGACTGCGGTCAGCACGGTAACGGCATTCCCGCCGTCGTCATGGGCCTTCACCAGTGCCACCAGTGTGTCGGAGGTCAGCAGCGGCACGTCTCCGTAGGTCACCACGACCGTGCCGCCGAGGGGCCGGCCGGCATGCGCGTCCAGTGCCTCGAGGGCAACCTGCACGGCGCGCCCGGTGCCCGGGACGTCATCCTGGTCCACGAGGTGCACCCCGCCGTCGAGCTCGGTGATATGCCGGGCCACGCGTTCACGCTCATGCCGGACGACGACGGCGAGCGCCTGCGGTTCAAGCCCGCGCGCCGCCTCGAGCGCGTGGCCCACCATTGAGAGGCCGCCGAGCTGGTGCAGGATCTTGGGGGTGCGCGACTTCATCCGGGTGCCGGCACCGGCAGCGAGAACGATCACTGCGGACGGGTGGGAGAAGCCCGGGGAGGACGGCGTGGCAGTGTCTGCGTTCTGGTGGCTCACGAAGAAGCGCTCCTACTGGTTCTGATCGGCCGGACGGACCCGGCGCAATTCTACGCGGCGCATTCGGCCGTTCCGCCCATAGGATTCGAACCTATACTCCACAGCTCCAAAGGCTGGGGTGCTGCCATTACACCAGGGCGGACCGCGCTGATTCCCTGCCGAACCGGCGGGGCACCTGCGCACGGTTATCTAGTTTGCCACGACCCGCCGCCCGACGGCGAGCCGGGCCGGCGAGTGGCCCTGAGGTGCATTGTCCAGTGCTGCGATGCGCTCCTTCACGATCTCCGCGATCCGCTCATGACCGGCGTCGTTCGGATGGAAGGTGTCCGAGTCCCCCAGCCACGTCGGTTCCCCCTCCGGGCCCCGCAGGTCCGGTTCACCGAAGAGACCCGACAGCGGCTGGAACACCCCGCCGCGGCTGGTGCACTCTCCCTCGATGACGGCGTCGAACGCGGCGGTCCGGTCCGACGCCGGATACCAGACGCCGAGGCACACGAGCCGTACGTCGGGAGAAGCTTCCTCGAGGTCATCCAGATACGCCGCGTACTGGACGCCGAAGGTTCCGACAGCGTTGTTCCGACCGATGTCATTGGTCCCCAGCTCCACCACGGCGAGATCCACTCCGGGCGGAACCTCGAACCCTTTGGCCACCTCCTGCACAGTGAAGCCCGCCCGGAAGGTCCCGGTGACGGATCCGGCTCCACCGTCGGCGAGCCACTCCTCCACGATTCCCCGGAAGCTCGATTCCTCGGTGGTGGCATGCCAGCCTTCAGTGATGGAATCTCCCGACAGCAGGACGGTGGCAGGTTGCCCGCCGGTAGCGGATTCGCTCGGGACCTGCTGCTCAGTCTGTCCGGATCCGCCCGGGGAACAGGAGACGAGCGCGGTTCCTGCCGCAAGGAGGGAGGCCCGCATGCGGAGCCTGGGATCCGGAAGCGGCCGTGTGCAGCCGCCTCCGATCGGCGGGTCGGACCGGGCACTGGGGAATTGATGGATCGGCCTCATGCGGCTACATTACGACCATGCGCCCACCACGCCCCGAGATGTCCGACCCCAATCCTCCTCCGGCACTGGCTCCGCGCGAACCGAACACCGAGGTACGAACTTCAGGCAGGCTCTGGACGGCGAGCTTCCTTGTCGGTGCGCTCGCCCTGGTCGTCGCTTTCCTTGACCGCACGACCCACCTGTCATTCCTGAGGGAGACGGCCGGCGGACTGGGCACCGAGCTGGAGCCCGACGAGATCGACGTCGTCATCGGCCTGGCGTTCTGGGGAACACTCGGCGCACTTCTCGTTGTCATTCTCATCGAGATGCTCCTTGTGCGGCCGCTGCTGAAGGGCGGCGGTTGGGCGCGCTGGGCCCTGCTCTGTGCCCTGGTGCTTCAAGTGGGAGCCGCGCTCCTAGCGACCGCCTTCCTCACGGGATCCGACACGGGGCTGCAACCGGTTCCCTGGCTCGTGATCGCCCAGGCAGTCCTAGCCGGCGCGGCGCTTGTCGCCTGCCTGCTCCCCGGAGCGACCCGGTGGTTCCGGGCGGGCCGAAGTGCCAGCCAGCGCCGGCCCGCCTGAGGTCTGCTGGTGGTGCTGCGCGAGCAGCGCCTCACAACTGCGCACCACCACCTGGCAGGCCTCGAGCGCCGCACGGTCCGTCAATGGGTTCTCGGACACCAGGCGCCACCGGTGAAGGCTCCCCAGTGCCTGCGAGCGGAGTTCCTGCGGCGTCGCCGTGTCGGCAAGCCCCAGGCGGGCAGCAGCGTCGATCCCGGAACCGCCGATGAGCCGCTCGGCGTCGGCCGCCTGATGGGAGGCGAGGGGCACGTCCTTGCCCCGCAGCCTGGCCAGCAGGCGCAGCTCGGTGAACTCGTGGGCTCCCGACTGGATGCGCTCCACCGTCGCGGCCAGATGTACGGCGTCCTCCCGTGGGTGCTCCTTCAGGATCCCCTCGACCGCACTGAGCGCGGTGCGTGCCCTGAGCTGGGCGGCACGGGCTTCGAACTGTCGTGTCACAAGCAACAGCAGGTCGTTGAGGCCGCTACGTTTCGCCAGTTCGTGCGCCAGCGCCGTCGGCTCGGTGATGCCGCTCCGCAGCAGGACCGAGGCCAGGCGGATGCCGAAAAGGCCGTACCGATCGAGCAGCGACGCGCGTTCCTCAGGGCTGATATCCAGGTCCGGATTCGACCGGCAGAAACGGTCAGCCGAGATGAGCATGCGTTCACGCTCCGCTTTTTCGAGCCGCGCGAGTTTGAGGAGGGCATTGAACTCACTCTGGCGCAGCGTACGGGCGCTTTGCGCCAGCAGGCCGGCTATGGGGACAACCCCGAGCGCAAGTGCACGCAGTGCGGGGTCGCTGCGGTAACGCTCGGCGATCTTCCCTGCCGACAGCAGTGAATCGATGCGGCCGGCTCCGACCTCATCGGCCCGTGACAGGACGGCCAGTGCATTGACCGTTCCCGACCGTCCGGCACTGGTATCACGGAATGCCTCGAGGAACTTCAGATCCGAGGCATGCAGGTGGCGCATGAGGTAGATGACGGCGTCGGCTTCCGACGGCGTGTCATCGGGCGTCAGGAAGTTCGTGGTGCGGGCCGAGACGTCCGAGGACAGGGACGCGATCCCGGGGGTGTCGATGAGGGTGAGGTGGCGGAGGCTCTCGGCGGGCCAGTCGACCACGAGTCGCTCGATGTCCTCGGCGCGGGCCTCTCCGAGATCGAACTGGAGCCGCCCTTGAACGCGCCGCACGGCAAGCGCGCGTGGTTCGCCGTCGAACGGATGGAGGGTGATGCGGGGGGTATCCGCGTAGCGGTACCAGGTGACGACGCGCGTGCACTCGCCGGTATCGGTGGGCGCGACCTCCTCCCCGATGATGGCGTTGAGCAGCGTGGACTTCCCTGCCTTCACCATGCCCGCCACTGCGATGCGCAATGGTTCGTCGAGCCTCCGGGCATAGCCTTCGAGTTCGTTGCGCAGCAGCGGGTCATCGCCGTAGATACCGATCGCCTCGGCAACAAGCCCGACGACTGCGGCGCCGGTGCCGTTCACGTCGCCGCCGCGACGGCGAGGTGCGGCTCCAGCGCCCTCGCCTGACGTCGCAGGGCTTCGACCCGGCCCAGTTCGGCCTTGAGGGTCCGCACGCGTTGGCCGGTCTCCTGGGTCAGCGTCGAGGCAGTGCGCTGGGCGGCCGAGACCGAGTCCGCCAGCGACCGGTGGTGCTCCTCGGCGAGATCCGTGAAATGGTCCCGCGTGGAACGCTGGACCAGCCGGAGGCGGTCCTTGAGTTGCTTGCCGACCTGGAAGACGACGTCGTCGATCTGGCGGCGGACAAGCGCCTTCGCCTCGCCCTGACGGCGCTTCAGCCGGGCTTCCTTGTCCTCCTTGTACGCCTTGCGTCCAAGGAGGAGCCCTGCACCCACCGATATCGGATTGATGAGGGCCATGCCGACGATTCCGGTGAGGAGGCCGAACATCAGGACACCGCCGTACGAGCCCCTCATGCCGATCAGGACCTTCTGCCCGGGGCCGAGGATGCCGGGATCGAGCGTGGGTACCTCTTCCACGGGATCCAGAACGTGTTCGGTGCTGGACACCTGAAGGAGTGGCAGGGCCACCTCATCCTGCGCGAACAGCTCCGCCACC
>NZ_KI914816.1:1788-2665 GCF_000520535.1 Arthrobacter sp. H41 | reverse complement strand
TCATCCTGCGCGAACAGCTCCGCCACCTGCTCGGCGAGCCACTGTGCCCGCTCGTTCGTCCAGACGAAGGTGTCCGATACCGCTGAGGCTATGCGCTGTTCGAGCCAGTCGGCGAACTGGTCCCAGGACGGTCCTGGATCCCCCGCGTCGATCGCCGTTTCGGCCTCCCGCTGGATCTTGCGCAGCCGGTCCCGAAGATCGTGTTCCATGTCGGCGATGAGGTCGGTGACGCCGTCGTTCAGGGTTGTCTGCCAGCGCGCCGACCTTTTGCGCTGCCGGTCCGCCTTCGCCTTGGACTCCTCCAGTTCGGCGAGCATGAGCGGAACACCCTCAGGGTTCTCGAGGGCATTGAGTTCCGCCTGAAGCGAGAGCCGGAGGTGCTCGGCAGTGGACAGCAGGTCCTGGGCCACCGAGCGCCGCTGGAGCCGCTCCGCCTTTCCGACGATCTCCTTCCGCAGGTAGCTGACCAAAGCGGGGAACCCGGATTCCTCATTGAGCTCGGCGTCATTGAGTCGGGCGGCGTGCAGTCGCAGATCGGAGGAGACCGGCATGAGGGGCACCTCGGCATACTCCGGGCCCAGATGCGTCAGGTGTGCACGGTCCAGTTCGGCCACCCGGCGCCACTGTGGATAGAGATCGGTCTTGGACAGGACACAGCCGACGTTCGGAACGATCCGCATGGCCTGGCGCAGGAACCGGAGCTCGGGCTCCGTGTATTCCTGGGAAGCGTCGGACACCAGGATCATAGCGTCCGCGGTGGGCAGGGCGGTCAGGGTGGCGAGTGAGTGCGCGGAGTCCAGGCCGCCCACGCCAGGAGAATCGATCAGGGAGAGCCCGTTCGCGAGGATCTTGCGGGGCAGGCAGACCTCCGCGGCAG
>NZ_KI914816.1:0-1688 GCF_000520535.1 Arthrobacter sp. H41 | reverse complement strand
CGGCAGCGAGCCGCTGCTTGTTGGCGGGATTGCCCCGCTCCGACACGAAGTCCGCGATGTCGTTGAGCGACACCGGGCGCCGCTCCAGTGCCGGCTCCCCGTTAATCGGCTCGGTGCTCTCACTCGGCGCCAGAACCACCGCTGTGGCCGGAGTGCCGTAGCGAACCACTGTCGGGACCGAGGTGGCGATGTCATCGTCCACGGGACAGACCGGCGCATTGACCAAGGCGTTGATGAGCTGGCTCTTACCCTGCTTGAACTCCCCCACCACGATGACCCGGATATCCGGGTCGGCCAATCGGCGTCGTGTCTGCTCCAGACGTTGTCGCAGGTCAGGGCGCTCCCCCGCGCTCACCAGTTCGATACCGCTTTCCACCAGCTTGACCAGCTCAACCACCGTGACACTCCTTCTGCGGGACGATTATGGCCGAACCCCGAAAACCGGCCCAACGGGATGTCGTGCTTCCCGTTGGGCCGGTTCCGTGAGACCGGGTTGGTGTTTACCTACTAGCCTGCTGCAGCTTCGACAGCGACATCGGCTTCGATTTCAACCTCGTTGTCCGCAATGATCGTGGAATCGTCGACCGAGTTGTCGTTGAGGGAATCCTCGAACTCGACATCGATTTCCGTCTCCTCGTTGAAGGAGTCCTCCACCACGACCTCCGTGGTCTCCGAGTTGTCGTTGAAGGAGTCCTCGACCTCGACCTCCGTCGTCTCCGAGTTGTCGTTGAAGGAGTCCTCGACCTCGACGTCCACCTCGGTGTTGGTCGAGTTGTCGTTGAAGGAGTCCTCCACCTTCGTGGTCTCCGAGTTGTCGTTGAAGGAGTCCTCCACCTCGACCGACTCGTCGGTGTTGAAGGATTCGTCGATCTCCACGTCGGCGTCGATCGAGTTGTCGACCGAGTTGTCGTTGAGCGAGTCGTTCAGCACGACGTCGGTGTTGACCGAGTTGTCCGACTCATCCGTGTTGAAGGAGTCTTCGATCTCCACTTCGGCGTCGATCGAGTTGTCGGTGTTGAAGGAGTCCTCGATCTCCACCTCGGCGTCGATCGAGTTGTCGGTGGTGGTCGAGTTGTCGTTGAACGAATCCGTGATGTCTACATCGGCATCGATGGAGTTGTCCGAGTTGTCGTTGTACGAATCCTCGACCGAGTTGTCGGAATTGTCGGAGTTGTCGTTGAACGAATCCACGACGGTCGTGTTTCCAACCGCCACGTTCGCTTCGCCCTCGGCGGTGATGGTGGTGGAGTTGTCTTCCGAGTTGTCGACCGAGTTGTCTTCGGAGTTGTCCAGGGTGGTGTCCCCGGAGGTGCTGGAATTGACGACGACAGCCTCGTCGCCCGACGCGATGTAGGCGTCGTTGTCGAACATCTGCGTCACGTCGCCTTCAGCCCAGATGTTCTGGTTTACCGACTGGTCAACACTGGTATCGCGGTCGTCCACCGTGACCGTGTAGGAGTAATTATTGACGACGTGCATGATCTGCTGCACGGCGTGGCCGTGGTCGTCGGAGCCGTGGTCGTGGCCGTAATGCTCGTCCTCGTCGTCCTTGCCCCAACCGCCGCCGTGGCCCTTGTCGTCGTCCTTGTCGTCCTTGTCGTCCTTGTCCTTGCCGTAATCCTTGTCGTGCTCGTCCTTGTCGTCCTTGTCGTCCTTGTCGTCCTTGTCCTTGCCGTAATCCTTGTCGT
>NZ_KI914815.1:9458-16961 GCF_000520535.1 Arthrobacter sp. H41 | reverse complement strand
AACCAGGCCCCCATGCCTCCCGCCACGTTGACGGCGGAGTACCCGTTGCCGACCAGCCACTCACCCGCACGCTGCGAGCGGCCGCCGACACGGCAGATGACATGGAGATCGTCGTCGGGGTTCAGCTCGGCAAGCCGTTCCGGTAGCTGGTCGAGCGGGATATGGACCGCACCCTCGATGTGGCCCGCCTCCCACTCGTAGTCTTCCCGGACATCCAGGATCTTCGCGTTCTTGCCGACGGAGTCCACCGACACGTTCTCGAGCTGGCTCACTCGGTACTTCCCTTCCCTTGGATGCAATGCCGACGGTTCGATGCAGGGCAGGCACCCGCGGTGAACGACATCCCCAGCCTATAGTGGACACGGAAGTCGGGCGCCCCAGGCCGGTGCCGACCGTCACAGGATCGGAGTACTCATGGCAGCCGGTACCTGCGCGGCCCCGCGACCACCCGCAGCCCGGGGACGTGTGGAATGAGCGAGCTTCACGAGCTCTCCGCGCTGACCCTGCGCAATGGCCTGGCCCGCGGAGCGGTAAGCGCACGTGAAATCACTGAACACTTCCTCCGACGGATCGATGCACTGAATCCGCGCCTGGGCTCCTTCGTGACAGTGACGCACGACTCGGCGCTGGCGGAGGCCGACGCAGCCGACGAGCGGCGCAGGGCGGGGGCGCCCCTGCCGATGTTGCACGGGATGCCCCTGGCACACAAGGACCTCACCGACGTCGCCGGCGTGAGGACAACCTTGGGCACCGCCGCCCTCGATCCTGCGGTCGCGACCGAAGACTCTCCCCTCGCCGCGGTCCTCCGGACGGCCGGCGCCATCAGCCTCGGCAAGACACAGGTGCCCGAATTCGGCCTGAGCTGCTACAGCGAGAACCTCATCGCGCCGCCGGCGCGCAATCCGCTTGACCTCGACCTCAGCCCCGGAGGATCCTCGGGCGGCAGCGCTGCCGCAGTGGCCGCAGGCATGCTGCCCTTCGCTCCGGGGACCGACGGCGGCGGTTCGGTGCGCATCCCGGCTGCGGCCACCGGCCTCGTGGGGCTCAAACCGAACCGTGGCAGGGTACCTGCCGGATCGGGGCAGGCAGACCTCGGGCAGTTCGTGGTGGCCGGCCCCCTTGCCCGTTCCGCCGTGGATGCCGCGCTGCTCCTCGATGCCATGGTGCGCTCACCGAACTACCGCGCCACGTCCGCCGCCTCCCGTACCGCCCGGTCCTTCCTCGACGCCGCACTGCGCGCGGAAGGCCGGTTCCGGATCGGAGTCAGCACTGCGTCCCCGTTCTCCGCGGCGCTCGACGTCGACCCCGACCAGGTGAGCCTCGAGGCGCTGAACAGCGGGATCCGGCAGCTCCAATCCGCCGGTCATGACCTGGTGGACGCCCCGCTGACCTACGATCCTCGTTACGCTTCCGCCTTCCAGACCGTATGGACGGCCGGGCTCGCCACGGCGCCCATCCCCGAGGACCGCGAGGAGCACCTGACCGACCTCACGCGGGTGATGAGGCGGCGCGCACAACGGCGCAGTGCGCCCGAGCTCGCCGCCGCCGTCGACATCCTGCGCCAGTTCGAATACGACACCATCCTGCAGTATTCGGCCTATGACATGATCCTCACCCCGGCACTCGGCATGTCGCCGCGACCCGTCGGGTGGTACACGGACTCGAACGCCGACACCGACTACGAGCGCCAGTGCAGGTACACCCCCTACACCTCCATGGTGAATGTCTGCGGCCTTCCCGCCATCACCTTCCCCACACTGACCACGCCGGAGGGGCTGTCCATGGGGGTGCAGCTCATCGGACGTCCCAGCGACGAAGCGCACCTTCTCGCGGTCTGTGCTCAACTTGAGGCCCATCCCTGAATTTGCATTCCATAACGCCAATGGCACCATGGAATAAATGAGCACTGTGCGCAACCAGCCGACAACCGGCCTTTCCAAAAGCTTCTTCGGGCATCCCCGGATGCTCGCCGATCTGTTCAGCGTCGAACTGTGGGAGCGGTTCTCCTTCTACGGCATGCAGGCGCTGCTGCTGTACTACATGATCTACACGGTGCAGGACGGCGGCCTCGGCTTCGAGGAGGCCACAGCGGCCGGCCTGGTGGGGGCCTACGGCGGTGGTGTGTACCTCTCGACGATCCTCGGCGCGTGGATCGCGGACCGGCTCCTCGGGTCGGAGAAAGTACTTTTCTACTCGGCGATCCTCATCATGTTCGGGCACATCGCCCTTGCCGCCCTACCCGGCGTGGCAGGCCTCACCGTGGGCCTGGTGCTCGTGGGTGTCGGTTCGGGAGGGCTCAAGGCCAACGCTTCATCACTCGTCGGCACGCTCTACGCTCCCGGAGACGAGCGCCGTGATGCGGGCTTCTCCATCTTCTACATGGGAATCAACGTCGGCGCCCTGCTCGGCCCGCTCCTGACGAACCTCGTGTGGGCCTCGTACGGTTTCCACCTCGGGTTCGGCCTCGCGGCGCTGGGCATGGCCATCGGGCTCGTGCAGTACTCGACGACGAGGAAGAACCTTCCCGCGGCTGCCCATACCGTGGAGAACCCGCTCCCCCGCGCCCAGTACCGCCGCTGGGCAGTGATCGGCGCAGCCGGCGTCGCCGCTGTGATCCTCGCGATCGTCACCGGCCTCCTGAACGCCGGAAGCCTCGCCAACGTCATGGCCTATGCCGCCATCGCAGCGACGATCGCCTACTTCGCGGTGATTCTTTCCAGCAGCAAGGTCTCCCCGGTCGAACGGAGGCGGGTGTACTCCTTCATTCCGCTGTTCGTGGCCAGCGCCGCATTCTGGTCCCTGTTCCAGCAGCAGTTCACCGTGGTTGCCCTCTACTCCGAATCCCGGCTGGACCGGATGATCTTCGGGTGGGAGATGCCGCCGGGAATGGTCCAGTCGATCAATCCCATCTTCATCATCCTGTTCGCCGGAGTTTT
This sequence comes from Arthrobacter sp. H41, assembly GCF_000520535.1. GTDB lineage: Bacteria > Actinomycetota > Actinomycetes > Actinomycetales > Micrococcaceae > Arthrobacter_D. The sequence goes on along the minus strand of NZ_KI914815.1, from coordinate 14,025 downwards.
CGCGGCGGTGTGGACCAAACTCGGCAGCCGCCAGCCTTCCTCACCGGTGAAGTTCGGCCTCGGGCTCGTCGTCATGGGCATCGCCTTCCTGGCATTCATCCCGTTCTCCGGTGGCGGCCCCAACAGCACCCCGCTTCTGGCGCTGGCCGGGATACTGCTCCTTTTCACCTGGGCTGAATTGTTCCTCTCCCCGATCGGCCTTTCGGTAGCCACGAAACTCGCACCCGAAGCGTTCCGCACCCAGACGGTTGCGCTCTTCTTCCTCTCCATCTCGCTCGGAACCACGGTGTCGGGAATCCTCGCCGGATACTACAGCGCCGACAACGAGGTGCCGTACTTCTCCTTCAGCGGCATCACGGCGATCGTGCTCGGAGCCGCCCTCATGGCGGCCGCGCCGGCAATCCGGAAGCTGATGTCCGGCGTCCGGTAGGAACAGCGCGGTCCGCCGGCCTTCCTTGCGCTTGCGGTGAGGATCCCCCAAACTCGTACTGACCGGTAACAAGCCCGGCAGTACTGCGCCGATCAAAGGAGATCCCGTGCCCAACCTCGCCTCCAACCTTGTGGCCACAGCGTCAGCCCACCCGTCAGCTGTGGCCATCAAGCTCGACGACGTCGAAGTCAGCTTCGGCGCCCTGGAGGTGCTGAGCCAGAAGATCGCCACACTCCTTGTCGAGATGGGTGTGGGGCGCGGCGACCGGGTGGCCCTCATCCTGCCGAACATTCCTCAGATGGCATTCATCTACTACGGAGTGCTCCGTCACGGAGCGGTGGTGGTGCCGCTCAACCCCCTCCTGAAGGGGCGCGAGATCGCCTACCACCTCGTGGATTCGGGAACGAGACTGGTCTTCGCCTGGGAGGGCGTCCTCGCCGAAGCGCAGAACGGAGCGGACAGTGCCGCGGAGGACAGCGCCGCGGTGGACGTCATCCCCGTTGACGGCGCAACCTTTATGCAGCGGGTTTCGGCGGCTGAACCGACACCGGGCCTTGTGGAGGTGGACGGCTCGGACACCGCCGTCCTGCTCTATACCTCCGGCACCACAGGACGGCCCAAGGGTGCGGATCTCAGCCACGACAACCTCCGGCGCAACACCGAGATCTCCCGGGACCTGATGGGCATCGAGGTGGGCGAAGTCCTTTTCGGAGGCCTGCCGTTCTTCCACATCTTCGGCCAGACCTGCGCCCTCAATGCCGCCGTGCTGACCGGGGCCACGGTGACACTCCTGCCCCGCTTCGAACCGGGAAAGGCGCTCGAGATCATCGAACGCGACGGCGTCACGGTCTTCGAGGGCGTCCCCACCATGTACATCGCGATGCTACGCCACCCTGCAGTGAAGGAAACGAACCTCGCCTCGCTCCGCGTGGCGGTCTCCGGGGGCTCCGCCCTGCCGGTCGAAGTGCTTCATGAGTTCGAGCGGGTCTTCGAGGCCGATCTCCTGGAGGGGTACGGCCTCTCCGAGACCTCGCCGATCGTCAGCTTCAACCGGGTGGGGGACGTCCGGAAGCCCGGCTCGATCGGCACCCCGGTGGACGGCGTCGAAGTGCGTATGCTCGACGCAGACGGCGCCGACGTCCCCCCGGGCGAGGTAGGCGAGCTCTCGGTACGGGGGCACTGCGTCATGAAGGGCTACTGGAACAACAGCGAGGCCACTGCCGCAGCGATTCCCGACGGCTGGTTCCGGACGGGAGACCTGGCGCGGTTCGATGAGGACGGCGCCATCTTCATCGTGGACCGCAAGAAGGACGTCATCCTGCGCGGCTCCTACAATGTGTACCCCCGCGAGGTGGAGGAGGTTCTCTACGAACATCCTGCAGTCGCCGAGGCGGCGGTGGTGGGCGTCGCCGATGAGCTCCACGGCGAGGAGGTGGTGGCCGTCGTCGGGCTCAAGGCGGAATCGATGCCTGCCGATGACGAGGCGCGCCGTGTCCTCAATGATGAGATCCTCGAATTCGCCAGGAAACGCCTCGCCGCCTACAAGTACCCGCGCAGGGTCGTTTTCGTGGATCAGCTTCCCAAGGGCCCGACCGGGAAGATCCTCAAGCGCGAAATCACTGTGTAAGTCCAACTCGTGTGAATCCGGCCCGGCCGGTGGGTCAGCCTACTTGTCGTCGTTATCGGCCTCGAAGCCGGGAGCCACCTCTGCTTCGGGACCGGGGCCGCCGTAGCCTCCGGCGTCCTGCTCCTCGGGCTTGCCTGCGGCGTCAGCGCCGTCGTCGTCGGGGTTTCCACTGGCATCGGTGGGATTTTCGCTCACGATTCTGCCTTTCTCCGAACTGAGGCGCCCGGTCCGGGTACCGATACTCAGCTTACTTAGTATTGGCTGGACATCAAGCGCTTTGCTCAGGGAGCAGTGGTGGCAGCGAAACCGATGAGCGCGACGAACAACACGACCACCAGTACGGTCAACAGGACCATGACGTAGCCGATGATCAGACCGGTCAGGGCCAGTGCCTTTCCGCTCGGTTCCCGCTTCAGGGCGAGATGACCGAAGACCACGGCCAGGATCTGCGGAATCACCAGGAAACCGCCGGTGAAGATGGCCGCGACGCCGCAGACCAGGGCGGCGATGCTCAGCCCTTTCGGCTCGGACATCCCGTAACCGCCGTGCGGGATCCCGGGCGGTGGAGTTCCATAGGGGGAGGTCTCTGCGGGTGATGCGCCGTACGGCGGCATCCCGGCGGGCGGCCTGCCGGGGTCGGAGTACCAGCGCGGGTCCTTGGGGTCGTTGAACGGTGGGCGGTCCTGCGGGCCGTTGTCGGCCATGTCTGCACCTTTTACCTAGGGGACTACCAGGCCTTCATCTTACTGAGTCCGGGTCCGGGCCGGAGGTAACGGGTGTATTTCGGTTGGTTCTTTGGCATGCTGAAGCCATGGCTAACCGAGCGGGCACTGTTGCCCTACCCAGCGACCTCATCGATGTGACGGCACTCCTCGACGCGTATTTCGACGTCGTACCAGATCTGGGGAATCCGGCGCAGCGTGTTGCGTTCGGCACCTCCGGGCACCGGGGGTCCTCGCTCAAGGCCTCCTTCAACGAGGGACACATCGCCGCGATCACCCAGGCGATCGTCGAGTACCGGGCCGGGCAGGGCATCACCGGTCCGCTGTTCATGGGCAAGGACACCCACGCACTGTCCGAGCCGGCCCAGAACACCGCCCTCGAGGTCCTCGCCGCCAACCGGGTGACGGTGCGGATCGACGCACGGGGAGCGTTCACGCCGACGCCCGCCGTCTCGCATGCGATCCTCGCCTACAACCTGGGCCGCACCGACCGGGCCGACGGTATCGTCATCACCCCGTCGCACAACCCGCCCGGCGACGGCGGATTCAAGTACAACCCGCCCCACGGCGGACCGGCCGATTCCGATGCGACCAACTGGATCGCGGCGCGGGCCAACGAACTCCTGGAGGACGGTCTTCGGGGCGTGCAGCGCGTACCGATCGCCGAGGCCCAGCAGGCCGAGGGCATCGGCACGTACGACTTCCTCCAGCACTACGTCGATGACCTGCCGAACGTCCTCGACCTCGAGGCCATCCGGGAGTCCGGGCTGCACATCGGCGCCGATCCCATGGGCGGCGCGTCGGTGGACTACTGGGGCGCGATCGGCGAACGCCACAACCTCAACCTCACCGTCGTCAACCCTGCAGTCGATCCCCAGTGGGCCTTCATGACCCTGGACTGGGACGAGAAGATCCGCATGGATTGCTCCTCTCCCTCGGCCATGGCCTCCCTGATCGCCCGCGCGTCGGAGTACGACATCGCCACGGGCAACGACGCCGACGCCGACCGCCACGGCATCGTGACCCCCGACGCCGGGCTCATGAACCCCAACCATTACCTCGCGGTGGCCATCGATTACCTCTACCGCAACCGTCCGGCGTGGCGCGCCGACGCCGTTGTCGGAAAGACCCTCGTCTCCTCCTCGATCATCGACCGCGTCGCGGCCGACCTCGGCCGGGTGCTGCAGGAGGTTCCCGTCGGCTTCAAGTGGTTCGTCCCGGGGCTCCTCTCGGGCGAGCTGGCTTTCGGTGGCGAGGAATCGGCCGGGGCCTCCTTCCTCCGGCACGATGCCTCACCGTGGAGCACCGACAAGGACGGCATCCTCCTGGCACTGCTCGCCTCGGAGATCACCGCTGTGACAGGAAAGACGCCGTCGCAGCACTACGCGGGGCTCACCGAGCGGTTCGGTGCGCCCGTGTACGCGCGGATCGACGCGGCCGCCACCCGTGAGCAGAAAGCAGCCCTCGGGAAGCTCTCGCCGTCGGACGTCACTGCCACCACCCTCGCCGGCGAGGACATCACTGCCCGGCTCACCGAGGCTCCGGGCAACGGCGCACCCGTCGGTGGGCTGAAGGTCACCACGGAGAATGCGTGGTTCGCCGCACGGCCCTCGGGCACCGAGGACGTCTATAAGATCTACGCCGAATCCTTCCTCGGGGAGAAACACCTGGCGCAGGTGCAGGCGGAGGCGAAACTGCTGGTCGACGGCGTGATCGGCGGCTGAACTCGATTGCAGGAGCCGGCGGTTACAGGAGCCGGCGGAGGAGCCTCCGCTTGATCGGCCCGTC
>NZ_KI914815.1:6243-9358 GCF_000520535.1 Arthrobacter sp. H41 | reverse complement strand
GCGAGCCGCAGCGTGTCGGGTCCGGGGTTCTTCGAGAACACCGGCCGTTGCTGGCTGAAAGTGTCGAAGGAGAGCTTCCCGTGGTAGCTGCCCGTGCCGCTTGCTCCCACTCCGCCGAAAGGCAGTCCGGGAACCGCGAGCTGGATGGTGCAGGCGTTGTGCGCGATGCCGCCCGCCTGCACACCCTCCTCGAATGCCGATCGCTCGCCGGGACTGCTGCTGAACAGGTAGGCGGCAAGCGGATGCGGCCGGGCGGCGATGAAGGCCAGGGCCTCGGGCAGGTCCGCCACCTCGAGGACCGGGAGCAGGGGGCCGAAAATCTCCTCCTGCATCACCGGCGAATCCGCTGCCACTCCGGCGAGGACTGTCGGTTCGAAATAGCGCGACGGCCGATCATGGCGCCCACCGAACACCACACTGCCGTCTCCCAGGAAACCCACCAGCCGGTCGAAATGCTGCTCGGTGACGATCCGGCCGTAGTCGGGACTGACCGAGGGATCCTTCCCGTAGAAGCTTGTCACCGCCCTTGCCAGCGCCGCCTGGAGCTTCGGCGCCAGCTCCGGCGTCGTGAGGAGGTAATCGGGTGCCACGCAGGTCTGCCCCGCGTTCATGAATTTGCCGTAGGCGATGCGGCGCGCCGCGGTCTCGAGGTTCCCGCCCAGTACGACGGCGGGTGACTTTCCTCCCAGCTCGAGCGTGACCGGCGTCAGGTGTTCCGCCGCTGCCTTCAGGACAATTCGCCCCACGCGTTCCCCACCGGTGTAGAAGATGGAGTCGAACTGCAGTCCGAGAAGCACGGTGCTGGTCCGGACTCCGCCTGGCAGCACCGCGACGGCGTCGCCGTCGAGGTACTGCGGCACCAGCCGTGAAAGCACTGCCGAGGTGGCGGGCGCAAGTTCACTCGGCTTGAGGACGGCGGCGTTTCCTGCGGCGAGTGCGCCGACCAGCGGAGCGAGCAGCAACTGCAGGGGGTAGTTCCAGGGACCGAGAATGAGTACGACGCCGAGGGGCCGGGCCTGCGTCCAGGCCCGGGCAGGAAGCAGTCCCGCAGGAACATCCACTTTGACTGGGGCTGTCCACTTCGACAGATGCTTCAGGGCGAATTCCGCCTCCGCCCGGACAGTTGCCAGTTCGGAGAGGAAAGCTTCGGTGGGGCTTTTCCCGATGTCAGCCTGCAACGCTTCCAGGAGCTCCTCCTTCCTCTCCCCGAGCATCCGGACGAGCGCGAGCAATTGCTCGCGCCGCCAGGGCTGCGGCCGGGTCTTTCCGCTGGCGAAGCATTCCCGGAGGCGGTGCACCGTGGCCGTCTCGACATTTGCCGGTCCGGAGGTCGTCATGGCCGTCGGCCCGTGAAGTGATCCATCGACCGGTACACCCTGAGGCGTCGAGCCACGAAGTCCCAGGCGGGCTGGGGAAGCAACCCCTTCAACGCGCTTCCAAGGGCAACCGTCCAGGGCAGCTGGAGCCTCGGCCGGCCCTCCATCAGAGCACCCCAGGCCCTGTCCACCACATACCCCGGCTCCAGAAGGGGAGTCAGCAGCGGCGCGCGGGCACCCTCGAACATTCCCGTCGAAATGTAGCTCGGAATCAGCGTCGTGACCCTGATATTCCGGTGCCCGGCTGACGCGAGCTCAAGGCGCAGCGAATCGCTCCAGCCGATCACGGCCCACTTCGACGCTGCGTAGACACTCATCCGCGGCACGGCCAGGGTTCCTGATGCAGAGGCCACGTTGAGGACCCGCCCAGGCCCGCCGTGCGACATCATGGCGGGAAGGAATTCCCTCGTGATGTGCATCGGAGCCAGCGCGTTGATCCTCATGGTGAGGGCGACATCCGCTTCCTGATCATGCTCCCAGAAGTTTTTCCCCCGCACGATGCCGGCATTGTTGATCACCACGGCGGGGACGCCGACGTCGTGCATCACCGCTCGCGCTGCCGTCCGGACCTGCTCGAGGGAAGCGACGTCGACGGTGTAGCTGTGGATGGCCGAACCCTGTCCGCTGAGCCTTGCCACAGCCGCTTCGAGCGCCTCGGCATTGATGTCCCACAGCACCACGGCTCCGGCCTTCACCTGCACGGCACGCTCGGCATACAGCAAACCCATGCCCATCCCCGCACCCGTCACCAGCACGGTACGTCCCTCCACAGTGAACTCCACTTTTTCCTCCCGTAGCCGTGGAAGCACCGTAACATCCCGGACAACTGCGAACGGTAGGATTCTGGGGATCACAAAATTACCGTTGGAAGGTACCGCCATGAGCGCACTCGGAACCAACTGGACTGTCCACGGCGATGGCAAGAACGTCGCCGCCTCCGGATTCGTGGCCCCGGACGAGCGCCTCAGCTGGCCCCGCACCATCGGGATCGGAGCCCAGCACGTGGTCGCCATGTTCGGCGCCACGTTCCTCGTACCGCTTATCACCGGGTTCCCGCCGTCCACCACCCTGCTGTTCTCCGGCATCGGAACCCTGTTGTTCCTGATCATCACGGCCGGCCGTATCCCCAGCTACCTCGGCTCGAGCTTTGCCTTCATCGCGCCCATCGCCGCCGCCCAGAGCCAGCACGGCGCCGCCGGGGCCCTTGGCGGCATTCTGATGGCGGGGGCAGCGCTCGCCCTGATCGGCGCAGTGGTCCACCGGGCCGGCTCGCGCTGGATCCAGGTAGCCATGCCCCCGGTCGTGACGGGCGCCATCGTGGCCCTGATCGGCCTGAACCTGGCGCCGACGGCGAAGGCGAGCTTCGAGCAGGCGCCGGTGACGGCGGCGGCCACCGTAGTCACCATCCTGCTGGTCACCGTCCTGTTCAAGGGAATCCTCGGGCGGTTGTCGATCCTCGTCGGCGTCCTCGTGGGCTACCTTGTCGCGGTACTGCGCGGCGAGGTGGATTTCGCCGCCATCTCCGACGCCGCCTGGATCGGCCTGCCGGAATTCGCCACCCCGGAGTTCCACCTCTCCGTCGTCGGACTGTTCATTCCCGTGGTCCTCGTCCTGGTGGCCGAGAACATCGGTCACGTGAAGTCGGTGGCGGCCATGACCAACCGCGACCTCGACCCGCTCACGGGCAGGGCGCTCATGGCCGACGGCCTCGCCACGATGATAGCGGGGGCCGGCGGGGG
>NZ_KI914815.1:0-6143 GCF_000520535.1 Arthrobacter sp. H41 | reverse complement strand
CCACCACCTATGCCGAGAACATCGGCGTCATGGCGGCCTCGCGCGTCTACTCCACGGCAGCCTACTGGGTGGCCGGGATCGTCGCGATCCTGCTGAGCCTGTTCCCGAAATTCGGCGCACTGATCGCCACCGTCCCGCCGGGCGTCCTGGGCGGCGCCGGCGTGGTGCTGTACGGAATGATCGGCATCCTCGGCGTACGGATCTGGGTCCAGAACCGGGTGGACTTCTCCAATCCGATCAACCTGTCCACAGCCGGTGTGGCACTGGTCATCGGCATCGCCGACTTCACCTGGATCATCGGCGACCTCACCTTCGCCGGGATCGCCCTCGGCACCGGCGCTGCCCTGCTGATCTTCCACGGCATGACGGCGATCGCCCGTGCGCGCGGGAGCGAACACGTCGCAGCGCCCGACGAGCCGGAGTCCACCGACCATGGCAGTCGTCCCTCCAAGCTCGGATGAAGCAGTTGCGGATCTTCGTCATCCCCGGCTACCAGGCCGCCCCCGGCGACCACTGGTTTCCGTGGATGGAAAGGACCTTCGGGCAGGGCGACAGCCACCACCTATGCCGAGAACATCGGCGTCATGGCGGCCTCGCGCGTCTACTCCACGGCAGCCTACTGGGTGGCCGGGATCGTCGCGATCCTGCTGAGCCTGTTCCCGAAATTCGGCGCACTGATCGCCACCGTCCCGCCGGGCGTCCTGGGCGGCGCCGGCGTGGTGCTGTACGGAATGATCGGCATCCTCGGCGTACGGATCTGGGTCCAGAACCGGGTGGACTTCTCCAATCCGATCAACCTGTCCACAGCCGGTGTGGCACTGGTCATCGGCATCGCCGACTTCACCTGGATCATCGGCGACCTCACCTTCGCCGGGATCGCCCTCGGCACCGGCGCTGCCCTGCTGATCTTCCACGGCATGACGGCGATCGCCCGTGCGCGCGGGAGCGAACACGTCGCAGCGCCCGACGAGCCGGAGTCCACCGACCATGGCAGTCGTCCCTCCAAGCTCGGATGAAGCAGTTGCGGATCTTCGTCATCCCCGGCTACCAGGCCGCCCCCGGCGACCACTGGTTTCCGTGGATGGAAAGGACCTTCGGGCAGGGCGACAGTACGGTCGAGGTCCTGCACCTGCCGACTCCGCAGGAACCGATGCCCGGACCCTGGGTGGAGACCATCGAGGCTGCCGTCCATCGGCCCGATGAATCGACGGTCCTTGTCTGCCACAGCCTGGGCTGCATCGCGGCGCTGCGCTACCTCGACACACTGGCCGGGAGCTGGTCCCTTCATGGCCTCATCCTGGTTGCCGGGTTCGAGGAGCGCGTACCGGAACTGCCGCTCCTTGACCCTTTCACTGCGCTTCCGGTCGATGCTCCCGCCCTGGCGCGACACATCACCCACCGGACGGTCTTCGCCTCGGACAATGATCCTGTGGTTCCTTCCGGACTAACACGTGCACTGGCGGAGCGCCTGTCGGCGTCACTGGTGGAAGTGCACGATGCCGGCCATTTCCTCGGAAGCGACGGGTACGGGGAGTTCCCCGAGCTCGGGACACGACTAGCCGGAATTCTCGAGGAGAACCCGCGGCAGGAGAACCGCGGATCGGACGGTGCGCTGCCTGCGCGCGTCATGCCGTGAGGTCCCGCCGCCGGATCAGATAGGCGGCCAGTCCTGCTCCGGCGAGGGCGACGGCGGTCAGAGCCAGGGCCCCGCCCGGCTCGAAGGACTCGACGGGCATGGCGGAGGAATGACGGAACGGGCTGATGTCCTGCATCCACACGGGAAGACCGAGCAGCTCCCCGAACTGGCCCAGAACCAGCCCGACGGCGAGGAATCCCCAGCCCAGCAGACTGCCCAGCCGTGGCACGGTGGCGAAGACGAGTGATGTCACCGCCGGGAAGACAGCCGCGGCCGGGGCGTGAGCCAGTGCCGCGGCCACAATGATTCCTCCCTGGCTGCTGCCCGCTCCGGACAATCCCAGCCCGACGGCCGCTGCAGTACCCGCGGTTGCCGCCACCGCTGTCACCGACAGGGCGGCTAGAACAAGAGTCGCGGCCAGCCATCGCGTGCGGGACCGCGGGACGGCGAGGAGCAGCTCGGCCCGCCCCTCGACCTCCTCGGTCCGCAGCCGAAGCACCGTCTGGATTCCGGCGGCAGCAGCGACAACACCGGCGATGCCCAGCAGGGCGGTGGTGAAGAGGTCGACGACGTCGGGCTGCTCCCCCGGCACGAGGCGCTTGATCAGGTCCTGGAGGGCCGGGTTCCCGTCGAGTGCGTTCCCGACCACTGGAGCGAGTCCGCCTGCCACGGCGCCGAGCGCCAGGGAGGCAAGGCACCAGCCGGCCAGGGGGAAGCGTTGAAGGCGCCACGCCAGGCCCAGGAGCGAAGTCCCTCCGGTGCCGGCCCGGTCCTTCCCCTCGCCTTCGTGCAGGACACTGGCGCCGAGGTCCCGCCGGTTCCGAACCAGCACCGCTGCCGCTGCCAGCACCAGCGCGGCCGCTGCCACCACCAGAAGCGGCACGAGGTCGGCGGCCGTGAACGGCCGTGACCGTTGTCCCCAGCCAATGGGTGAGAGCAGTGAGGGCCACGCCGCGGTGACCTGCGTCAGGCCGGCATCCGGAGTGCCGAGGGCGTCTCCGATGCCCCGGATCAGGTATGCGGCACCGACCAGGCCTGCGGCGGCCCCGTTGGTGCTGCGCCCCGACGGAAGTGCCTGGGCGAGAACCGCGGTAGCGGCACCGAAGAACAGTCCCACCGCGCCCACGGCAGCCCCGGCCGTGAGTGATCCGGCAACCGGTAGACCGGCTGCGGCGAAACCTGCGGCCACCGCCACGGCCAGAACCAGGTTCGCGCCGGCGGCCATGAGCAGCGTTGCTGCCAGGGGTGCGGTACGGGGAACCGGGGTGGACCCGACAAGTTCCGAGCGCCCGAGCTCTTCGTCGGCGCGTGTGTGCCGTACGACGAGGAGGGTGCTCATCAGGCCGGCCAGGACCGCGGTGAAGGAGTAACCCTGAAAGAACACCACCGACCCGATGCCGGTGCCGTCGGGCAGCCCGCGGAGAAAGAGGAACGCCGGGCTCGCCGCGGCAACGGTGATGATCGACGCCCGTTCGCGCTCACTCCCGAACTGGCCGGCCACCGCTGTCGAAGTGACAAGGCCCAGCAGCGCGATACCCAGGATCCACACGGTCAGGACCTTCCGGTCCCGGCGTGCCTGGACCAGCCCCAGACGGACGACGGCGCGCATCAGCTACACCTGGTCGTCCGGCCCGGTGTAGTGGCGCAGGAACAGCGCCTCGAGCGAGGGCGGGGCCGCGGTGATCCCGGTGACACCGGCGGCCGCGAGAGCTTTCAGCACGGATCCCAGCTCGGCGGCGTCGGCGTCGAAGACGGTGCCTGCGCCGTCGTCGTGCAGGCCGTACACTCCCGGCAGCGCCTCCAGCATCGCCGGGTAGGCCGCGGCCGTGATCCGGAAGCGGGTCCGTGTCAGGTGGCGGAGTTCCGCCAGGGTCCCCGTCTCCACGGCGCTTCCGGCGCGGATGATGGTGACCCTGTCACAGAGCTGCTCCACCTCGCTGAGGATGTGGCTGGAGAGCAGCACCGTGGCCCCATCCCCGCTGACACGCTTTACCTGGCGCCGGAAAACCGCGTCCATGACCGGATCCAGGCCCGAGCTCGGTTCATCGAGAAGGTAGAGACGGGCCGGGCGGGCGAACGCGGCGATGAGTGCCACCTTCTGGCGGTTGCCCTTGGAATAGGTTCTGCATTTCCGCCGCGGATCGAAGTCGAACTCGTCGATGAGTTCACGGCGAAGCCTTTCGTCTGCGCCGCCGCGCAGGCCGGTCAGCAGGTCGATGACCTCGCTACCGGAAAGAGCCGGCCACAGACTCACGTCCCCGGGAACGTAGGCGACGTCCCGGTGGACCCGGACAGGGTTCGCCCAGGGGTCCAGATCGAAAACGCGGGCCGCGCCGGAAGTGGGGCGGATAAGGCCCAGGAGGATCCGGAGGGTGGTGGACTTGCCGGCGCCGTTGGGTCCGAGAAACCCGTGGACTTCCCCGGGCCTGACATCAAGATCGAGACCGGTGAGCGCGGCGGCCCGGCCGAAATCCTTCCGGAGCCGGATGGTCTCGATGGTGGGAAACGATCCTGACGGCATGGGGGGTTCTATTCCTTGTTCGAAATGCATGCCCGGAGCGGACGCCGTGGTCGTTCCGCGTGCTCTTCGACAACGCATGCCCGGACAGGAGCAGGCCGCTTCCCGGCCGCTCCTGTCCGTCAGCGCTGTCCCGCTGGAACTCCGGGCGCCTTAGCGCCGATTGAGGATGCTGCGGATCTTTCCGCCAATTCCTCCAGTGCCAGTGGTGCCTGCTGTTCCCCTGCCGGTGTTCAGCCCACCGGTTCGGGGGCTTCCTCCAGCGGGGCGGCCGGCCCTCCCTGCGTACTTTCCGGCGGCATTCTTGATCATATTGCTCAAACCCATGATGAACTCCTTCCGTGTTCACATCGGCCAGCAACAGGCTGGCCGCTTTCGAGCCTACGCGCGTTCCGTGCGCGCTGGCTACGTTTTGTCCGCCCGGATCAACGCTGTTTCCGCCCAGGGGCCGTGCCTTGCGGCCAGCATCCGCGCTGCTTCATCACTCCGGCGAGCAGGTCCGCCCGGTCGGCGACGATGCCGTTCACTCCCAGGTCCAGCAGCGCTGCCATGGTGGGCTCGTCATTGATGGTCCACACGTGCACCTCGAGCGATGCTGCCCGGCACCGGCGGATGTAGCCGGCAGTCACCACGGGGATTCCGCGATAGCGCAGCGGAACCTGCACGGCATCGATCCCGGCTGCCCGGGCAATGGCCCGCGTCAGGCCGAGGGGACCGAAGACACGGATCAGGGAATTCACCAGCATGCCCGCCGAGGACGCCGTGCGCCGGGTGAGTAGGCGCAGCACCTTCTTCCGCCGGCGGTCGGAGAAGGACGCCACCAGCACGCGGTCGTGCGCGTCGCATCGATTGACGACGTCGGCGAACGCCTCCACCGAAGGGCCGTCCTTGATATCGACGTTGAACCGGAGGTGCGGCCAGCGCAGCAGCACCTCCTCCAGGGTGGGGATGGGCTCGCGCCCGCCGATCAGCACGGTCCGCAGTTCGTCCCGCGTCCGGTCAGCGAGGGGCCCGGAGGCATCGGTCACCCGGTCCAACAGTCGATCATGGAACACCATCACCACGCCGTCGCGTGAAGTGCGCACATCGATCTCGAGCCAGCCGTACCCCAGTTCCACGGCCCGGGAAAAAGCCGCGAGGGAGTTCTCGTCGCCGTCAGGGGCGAACCCTCGGTGGGACAATGCGAGGGACAACGCGTGTGGCAGCGGTCCGGCGTCGTGCGCCTGTACCTGTGGCTGTGGCTGCACCGAAGCAGTTCGCGGGGAGGAGAAGTACGGAAGGCTCACCGGCCCGGCGCCGTCAGGCCGTCTTGAGTGCGGCCAGGCGCTGTTCGAGGACCTGCGCCACGCCGTCGTCCTCGAACGCGGGCGCCACGAGGTTCGCCGCCTTCAGGGCCTCGGGGTGTCCCGACGCCAGGGCGTAGCCATGTCCGGCCCACTCCAGCATCTGGATGTCATTGGGCATGTCCCCGAAAGCTACGACATCGGCTGCGGGAATCCCCCGGGCCTTCGCGTACTCCGCAAGGGTCACTGCCTTGTTGATGGATGGCACCGCCATCTCCAGCAGGGCGATGGCCGGCGCCGAATGGGTCGCGGACACAAGGTGCTGCACGGCCGGGCGGACGGTGTGCAGGAACTCGTCGGGGTGGACGTCCCTCTCCCGGGCCAGGAACTTGACCACGTCCTCTCCGGGGAGGGAATCCTCGAAAACCTGGGCCTCGATGCTCCCCAGGATCTCAGTAGTGCCGGGATCGGCGAATCCCGGTTCGATCATGAAACCCGAAACGGTTTCGGCGGCGAACGCCGCGGCGGGATACAGCCCCCGGATGATGTCCCGGGCCTCATAGATGTGCCGATGGTCGAGCAGGTGGACATCGAGGACGCGCTCGGCCTTCAGGTCGTACGTCAGCGCGCCGTTGGAGCAGATGACAGTGCCCAGATGGCCGAGCTGCTCGCGTAGCGGCTGCAGCCAGCGCGGCGGCCGGCCGGT
>NZ_KI914814.1:15582-17203 GCF_000520535.1 Arthrobacter sp. H41 | reverse complement strand
CGAGCGCCAGAGGCCCGGAGCCCGCGACGAGCGTCAGAGGCCCGGCACGGGTCCCGCCAGCCGATTCGGCGCCGAGACCTCCGGCCGCCAGGGTTCCCCCGGCGCGCGTCCCTCCAGGGACGGGTTCTCCAGGAACGCGCCAGGCAGGCCCGGGGAGGGCCGAAACAGCTTTTCGAAGGACGGCTCCTCGAGCGGTGGTTCCTCACGGAACGCCGAGGGCGTGGGTCGGTCGGGCGAGAAGAAGTTCGGGGCAGCACGTCCGTCGGGTGGAAAGTTCGGGGCAGGCAAGCCCGGAGCGTCCAAGACGGGCCGTCCGGCACGCCAAAAGCCTGCAGGACCGAAGGCCTTCGGGCGTGAGCGGTTCGGCAAGGATCTCGGGCCCGTCCGACGTCCCAAACCGGCGCGCTCCTCGCGTCCCGCCGACGAGGTCGATGTCCACGATCCCGAGGGTGTCCGGCTGCAGAAGGTCATGGCGCTGGCCGGCGTCGCGTCCAGGCGCGTCTGCGAGGAGATGATCCTCGATGGCCGGGTGGAGGTGGACGGCAGCGTGGTGACCGAACTCGGCGTCCGCGTGGACCCTGAGAAGGTCGCCATCCACGTCGACGGCATGCGGCTCCAGCTCAATGAGTCGCAGCGGTACTACGTGTTCAACAAGCCTCGCGGGGTGGTCTCCACCATGGAGGATCCCGAGGGCCGGCCCTGCATCGGCGATTTCCTCAAGAACAAGAACAAGAACGAAAGGCTCTTCCACGTGGGGCGGCTCGATGCCGAAACCGAGGGCCTGCTGCTGCTGACCAACGACGGCGAGCTGACGAACCGGCTCACCCACCCCTCGTACGAAGTGCCGAAAACCTACCTCGTCCAGGTCCGCGGACCCATGGCGCAGGGAATCGGTGCCCAGATGAAAGAGGGCATCGAGCTCGAGGACGGAGTTGCGCGGGTCGATTCCTTCAAACTCGTCGATTCCACGCCCGGCCACCTCCTCGTCGAGGTGGTGCTCCACTCGGGGCGCAACCGCGTGGTTCGCAGACTGTTCGACGCCGTCGGCCATCCCGTCGAGCGGCTCGTCCGTACCCAGGTGGGACCCATCCGTGTCGGTGACCAGCGGCAGGGCAGCATCCGCGTGCTCGGGCGCCAGGAGGTAGGCCACCTCCTCGCATCGGTAGGCCTGTAGCGGATGCAGGCACAGGCGGACAACGGGACGCACCTGGCAGGTCCCGTGTTGGTGATCGGTGCCGGGCTGCTCGGGGCGAGCATCGGCCTCGGGCTTCGGGCCCGGGGCGTCGACGTCGTGCTCTCCGACATCTCACCGTCCACGCAGGCCGTGGCACGGGACATCGGTGCGGGCCGGATCCTCGAGCCCGCGGCGACCGGGGCGCTTTTCGAACCGGAGCTCGTGGTCGTCGCCGCGCCGCCCGATGTGACCGCCCGGATCGCCGCAGCCGCTCTGGGGGACTACCCCCGGGCCGTCGTCGTCGATATCTCGAGTGTTAAATCCGCCGTCCTGCGGGAACTCGAGGAACTGCTGCCCGGGGAAGCCGAGCTGTCGAGGTATGTGGGCACGCACCCCATGGCAGGCCGCGAGAGATCCGGTCCCGTGGCGGCGCGCGCCGAGCTGTTC
>NZ_KI914814.1:0-15482 GCF_000520535.1 Arthrobacter sp. H41 | reverse complement strand
GAACAGAGCTCATCCGCCGCGGTGCGCTGCGCCGAAGCGCTGGCCGTGGACCTCGGGGCGATCCCGGCGCGCATGAGCGTGGATGACCACGACCAGGCCGTCGCCCTCATCTCGCACCTGCCGCAGGTGGTGTCCTCCCTCGTGGCGAGCCGCCTGCAGGAGACTCCGGCGAACGCGCTGTCGCTCGCCGGCAACGGGCTCCGGGACGTCACACGCATCGCCGCAAGCGATCCAGGCCTATGGGTGCAGATCCTCACCGCGAACGCCGAGCGCCTGGTGCACATCCTGTACGGGGTGCGCGAGGACCTGAACCGCCTGATCGGGACCCTCGAGAACCCCGTCGCCGACGGCGCGCGACTCGACATGGCCCAGTTGATGTCCGAGGGGAATGCCGGCCAGGCGCGGATCCCGGGCAAACACGGCACGCCCCCGGGCTCGTTCGCCCGGTTGACGGTGCTCGTGGATGACACGCCCGGGCAGATCGCCCGGCTGCTGACCGAGATCGGTGACACCGGCATCAACCTCGAGGACCTGCGGCTTGAACACTCACCAGGACGCCAGCTGGGGATGGCCGAGATCTCGGTCCTGCCGGGAAAGCGGCAGACATTGACGGAGTCCCTTACGCAGCGGGGCTGGAAGGTGATCCAGTGAACGAGACCCGTCCCCTTTCCCGCTTCCGGCTCGGCAAATCCCTCGTGGTGGCCATCGACGGGCCGTCGGGCTCGGGCAAGTCGAGTGTCAGCAGGGAAGTTGCCAGGCGCCTGCACGCCGCCTACCTCGACACCGGCGCCATGTACCGCGCGGTCACCCTGCACTGCCTGGCCAAGGGCGTGGACCTGCAGGACGCCGTGTCGGTCGAGCAGGCCGCCCGCAGCGTCGACCTGTTCATCAGCACGGATCCGAACCGCGAATCGGTCACCGTGACGGGCGAGGACGTCACGGAGGCCATTCGGGAGCCCTCCGTCTCGTCCGCTGTCAGCGCCGTTGCGACGACCATGGGTGCAAGGAGTGAACTGATCCGCCGCCAGCGCGCCCTGATCGCCGGGGCCGGGCACCGCATCGTTGCGGAGGGACGCGACATCACCACCGTCGTCGCCCCCGATGCCGAGGTGCGAATCCTCCTGACGGCAAGCGAGGAGGCCCGCCTCCGCCGGCGCGGCGACCAGCTGGGCGGTTCACAGAGCGAGGGCCAGCTCAAGCAGCAGGTACTCGAGCGGGACGCCCGCGATTCCACTGTGGTCAACTTCCGGCAGGCCGCAGACGGAGTGGTCACCGTCGACTCCTCGGCGCTCGATTTCGAGCAGACCGTGTCCGCAGTTCTCGACGTCGTGCGCGCCGTCGCCCACTAGGCGCCGGACGGCCGATGCCCCGAAACCCTCACTCGAGACGATCGGAGCACCAGCCAGGCGCCGCCCACCAGCCACGTACTAACGAAGGAATGCATTATGAGCGGAATTCTTCCGCCCCTGGATCCCAACGGATCCGACGAGGAATTCGAGCCCGCGGGCGAGGATCGGATAGCCGAGCGGCTTGAGGTCCTCGACGACGCCGAGGCCGAGGTCCGCGCCGCTTCGCTGCGCGCCGGGCTCGAGGACTATGAGCTCGACGACGAGGACGCTGCGCTTCTTGCGCGTCAGGATGAAAACTACGACGACGACGCCGAGCACCGGCTGAACCCAGTCCTCGCCATCGTCGGACGCCCGAACGTCGGCAAATCGACCCTGGTCAACCGGATCCTCGGCCGCCGGGAGGCAGTCGTCGAGGATACCCCCGGTGTCACGCGTGACCGGGTGTCCTACCCCGCACAGTGGACCGGCCACAACTTCACGCTCGTGGATACCGGCGGGTGGGAACAGGATGCGAAGGGCATCAACCGGCGGGTCGCCGACCAGGCCGAGATCGCCGTGGACATGGCCGACGCCGTGCTGCTGGTGGTCGACGCCACCGTCGGTGCCACAGCGACCGACGAGGCAGTGGTGCGGATGCTCCGGCGCAAGAAGAAGCCGGTCATCCTCGTGGCCAATAAGGTGGACGACATCCAGAACGAGGCGGACGCCGCGTTCCTGTGGGGCCTCGGCTTCGGCCAGCCCTGGCCGGTCTCGGCACTGCACGGCCGCGGAACCGCCGACATGCTGGACAAAGTGGTGGAGACCCTCCCCGAGTTCTCCGAGCACGGCGGCATCGAGCGGTCCGGCGGACCCCGCCGCGTGGCGTTGATCGGGCGGCCCAACGTCGGCAAGTCATCGCTGCTGAACAAGCTCGCCGGGACCGACCGCGTGGTCGTCGATCCGCTGGCCGGCACCACCCGCGATCCCGTGGACGAGATGCTCGAACTAGGCGGGCGCACCTGGCGCTTCGTCGATACTGCGGGCATTCGCCGGCGCGTGCACATGCAGCAGGGCGCCGACTACTACGCCTCCCTCCGGACGCAGTCCGCCCTCGAGAAGGCGGAAGTCGCCGTCGTGCTCCTCGCCGTCGACGAGGTGCTGAGCGAGCAGGACGTCCGGATCCTCAATATGGCGATCGAGTCGGGCCGCTCGATCGTGCTGGCCTTCAACAAGTGGGACCTGCTCGACGACGAGCGCAGGCGTTACCTCGAGCGTGAGATCGAGAAGGACCTCGCCCACGTGGACTGGGCGCCGCGCGTCAATATCTCGGCGTTGACCGGCTGGCACAAGGACCGCCTGGTGCCGGCACTCGACGTCGCACTCGAGTCCTGGGACCGCCGGATTCCCACGGGCCGGTTCAACGCCTTCCTGGGGGAACTGGTGGCGGCTCATCCGCACCCCGTCCGGGGAGGCAAGCAGCCGCGGATCCTCTTCGGCACGCAGGCCTCGAGCCGCCCGCCGAAGTTCGTCCTCTTCACCACGGGCTTCCTCGATCCCGGTTACCGCCGCTTCATTACGCGACGGTTACGGGAAACCTTCGGATTCGAGGGAACCCCGATCGAAGTCAGCATGCGCGTGAGGGAGAAGCGCAGCCGGAAGCGCTGACGGCAGGGTCCTCGTCCGGGAAAACCGGCCGTATGCTGTAGAGTTATCGAGGTGGTTTGACCGGTAAGGTTGAACTGTTCGGGATGTGGCGCAGCTTGGTAGCGCACTTGACTGGGGGTCAAGGGGTCGCAGGTTCAAATCCTGTCATCCCGACGGATGGAACAGCAGTCCAAGGTCCGTTTTCACCTGTTGCAGGCAGCAGGCGAAGGCGGGCCTTCTCTGTGTCCGCTTGTCATTGAACGGGGCCGAACCATGCCTATACTCGATCCATACCGGACCGGGTGCAGTCGCCCTATGGTCCTCACCCGGCATCACCAACCGAAAGGCGATCATGAGCAACATTCCCGAAGGTCTCCACTACACGGCCGAGCACGAGTGGATCAGCGAGCCGGATGCCGCCGGCGTGGTGCGCGTCGGTATCACCGATTTCGCGCAGGACGCGTTGGGTGACGTCGTCTACGTCCAGTTGCCGGACGCCGGTTCCACGGTGAGCGGCGCCGACGTCGTGGGCGAGGTCGAGTCGACCAAGAGCGTCAGCGATGTCTATGCTCCGGTTTCAGG
This sequence comes from Arthrobacter sp. H41, assembly GCF_000520535.1. Classification (GTDB taxonomy): domain Bacteria; phylum Actinomycetota; class Actinomycetes; order Actinomycetales; family Micrococcaceae; genus Arthrobacter_D. The sequence continues at coordinate 11,928 of NZ_KI914814.1, read as the reverse complement.
TGAAGTGGTGTCACGCAACGAGGCCCTGGACAACGATCCGTCGCTCATCAACACCGACCCGTACGGCGAGGGCTGGCTCCTCGAAATTCGCGTCGAAAGTGCCGCAGTGATGGAGGAATTGTTGAGTTCTTCGGAATACTCGCAGCAGGTAGGCTAGGGCTACCGGCTCTGGCAGTTTCCGCTACCCGGGATGGCCAGGCCACAGATCTCAGGACACGTAGGGTGGGGAGGAAAACCAATGGTTGGCGACAACACCGCAGCCGCGAACGGAGGGGAACCGCAGATGGAATCTTCGGAGACCACGACCATCGGTCTGCCCCCGCAGATCGAGACCACCGAGATCGAGCGGAACCTCACCCGTGAGGAACAGGGCTCTGTTGCGGCTCTTCCTGCGGGATCCGCGTTGCTGATCGCGCACTCCGGTCCCAACGCAGGCGCCCGATTCCTCCTCGACGAGGACGTGACGAAAGCCGGCCGCCACCCGAATGCGGATATCTTCCTCGACGATGTCACTGTGTCCCGTCAGCACGCCGAGTTCCGCCGCACCGAAACGGGCTTCCTGGTGGTCGACACCCGGAGCCTGAACGGCACCTACGTCAACAACGACCGCGTGGACAGCATTGCGCTTCGCAATGGCAACGAGGTGCGGATCGGAAAGTTCCGCCTCACCTTCTACGCGGCACGCACGGGCGCCGCCGGCCAGCCCCCGACGCAGCACACCGCGCAGGCGTAGTCCGCTTCATGCCTTCAACTCCTTCCAGCCGGCGCAGCCTCGGTACGGTTCCGGCGCTCCCGGGCTCCGGCGTCCGCAACATCGGCGAGGTCCTGCGTGAGCTCGCCGAGGATTATCCCCAGGTCACCGCCTCGAAGATCCGATTCCTCGAGGAAAAGGGCCTGATCACCCCGCAGCGGACCCGCGCGGGCTACCGCAAGTACGCGGCGCACGACGTCGAACGCCTCCGCTTCGTCCTGGCGCTGCAGCGGGACCAGTACCTTCCCCTGAAAGTCATCAAGGACTATGTCGATGCCATCGACAGGGGGGAGCGGCCCGAATCACTGCCCGGCGGGATGAGCCTCTCGCCGCGTATGGTGTCCGATCAGCTCGCCCGCGAGCTGAGTTCCCATGCGCGAAGCCTGACCGCCGAGACGCTTGCCGCGGAAGCCGGTGCAACTCCTCGGCTCATGGCGGACCTCGTGAACTTCGGGTTGATAGCGCCCGCTGACGGCCGCTTCGACGAACATGCCCTCAAGATCACGAAGGCCTGCGTCCAACTCGAGAGCCACGGCATCGAACCCCGGCATCTGCGCCCCTTCCGCGCCGCGGCCGACCGCGAGTTGGGCCTCGTGGAGCGGGTGATCGCTCCCGAAGCGTCCCGCCGCGACGTTGCTTCCAAAGCCCGCGCTGCCGAGACCGCGCGTGAGATCAGCGAACTGTGCCTCGGCCTCCACAGCGCCCTCGTCTACAGCCACATCTCCAGGCTGGACAGTTAGGCGCCCTGCGATGATCGAAGTGGAAGTCGTCGGGGTGAGGATCGAGTTGCCCTCGAACCAGCCCCTCGTGCTGCTCAAGGAAGTCTCGGGGCCGAAGCACCTTCCCATCTGGATCGGCGCGCCGGAAGCGAGCGCCATAGCCTTCGTACAGCAGGGCATCGTCCCACCACGCCCCATGACCCACGACCTGCTGGTCGACGTCGTGGCTGCTGCGGGACGAGGCATCACCGAGGTGCGCATCACCTCGGTGGAGGACACGGTCTATCACGCCGAACTGGTGCTCGACGACGGCACGACCGTCGAATCGCGGGCCTCCGACGCACTGGCGGTCGCCCTGCGCGTGCCGTGTCCCATCTTCTGCGCGGACGAGGTATTGCTTGCGGCCGGGGTCGAGATCGCCGAGGCGGAGGATGACGGCGAAGCCGGTGATGCCTCCGATGAGAAGCAGGAAACCGCCGAGAAGGAACTCCGCCAGTTCCGGGAATTCCTCGCCGATGTCGAACCCGAGGACTTCGAGAGCTGATCCTCCGGACGCGGGTTGAGGCCCGCTCCGACTCCCCATCCGGCCTAAGCTTCCGCCGACACGGGAATTCTATAGGGGCCGGGTCTTTGACCTTCGAACCGCAGCGATCTAACGTCGAAGAACAGTTCCCATTGCACCGAAGCCCGAGCCGGGGCAGACTTGAGTTCAATCCCGGGCCCGCAGGCTTTTCAAGCTACATTCCCGGGAACCCCAATGAGGAGGCAGCGCGTGAGTCCGAAGGGTGATGCCGGCGAGCTTGCGGGCCAGGCAGCTGCGGGTTCCGCGCTACCTGCAAGTGCCCAGGGCTTACTGTTCACCGAGGACCTCCCGGTCCTCGACGAGGACGCCGGCTACCGCGGCCCCATCGCCTGCAAGGCCGCGGGGATCACCTACCGCCAGCTCGACTACTGGGCCCGGACAGGGCTCGTCGAGCCTGCCGTGCGGGGAGCCACGGGCTCCGGCACGCACCGTCTTTATGGATTCCGCGACATCCTGGTGCTGAAAGTCGTGAAGCGCCTGCTCGACACCGGTGTTTCACTCCAGCAGATCCGCAGTGCCGTGGAGCACCTTCGGGAGCGCGGGGTCGAGGATCTCGCCCAGATCACCCTGATGAGCGACGGCGCCAGCGTGTACGAGTGCACTTCCGCCGACGAGGTCATCGACCTCGTGCAGGGCGGCCAGGGCGTGTTCGGCATCGCCGTAGGGCGGGTCTGGCGCGAAGTCGAAGGCACCCTTGCGGCACTTCCCAGCGAGCACGCGCCCGGGCAGGGCTTCCCGGGCGACGAGCTGAGCAAGCGCCGCACCACGGCACGCCGCATCAGCTGACGTCCGGTCAGGCGTCCGGCTACGAGTCGGCATGCGCCAGCAGGAAACGCTCGGGAAACCCTCTGGAAAGCGAGAAATGCCCCGGATCGACCGTCGATCCGGGGCATCTCTCGTTTCGCGGGCGTTCAGCCGGTTCGAGGCTTACCGGCGCGACGCGCGGCTCCGGAGGCGGCCCGAATCGAACAGGTTTCCCAGGAGCTCGTCGAAGTACCCCGATGCTTGCCGCGCCGAGTCCCCGGGCCAGGAATGCACCGAGTGGGCGGCACCCTGGATCTGCTGCCAGTTCGCCTGCTCCGGAATCGTCGGACTGAGCAGGAGGTCCCCGAACATCCGCTTCATCTCCCTCAGCCGGAAGGCGTGCTCGTTGGATGCCGGCCGCACCCGGTTCGCCACGATTCCCGCCGTCCTGAGGTTCGGCGCGAACTCCGAACGGAAAAGCTCGAGGGCGCGCATGGCCCGTTCGGTTCCGGCTACGGAGAACAGCGCCGGCTCGGCCACCAGGAGCACCTGGACACTGGCAGTCCAGGCCATGCGGGTGAGCCCGTTGAGCGAGGGCGGGCAATCGATGAGGACCAGGCTGTACCGATCGACCCGCGACAACAGCGTCGAGAGTCTTCTGAGGTCACGCGCGCCGAGGTCCGGCCGGTCATAACTTGCCGAAGTACCGGAACCGACGACCACGTCCAGCGCCGGTATCCTGCCCGCAGGGCCCGGCCGGCCGGCCGTCGCAGTCCAACCGCTCGGAACCGTGTGGGCGGCAAGGTCCCCGCGGCGTGAGTCCTTCAACAGCCGCCCGATGTCCAGTTGGCCGCCTCGTTCAGCGCCCAGCCCCCGGGTGGCATCCGCATGGGGATCGAGGTCGACCACGAGCGTCGGAATTCCCGCAGCATGAGCCGCCGATGCAAGCCCCAGGGTGACCGAGGTCTTCCCGACTCCGCCTTTGAGGCTGCTGATACTGACAACTTGCACGCGAGATACCCATTCCTAACCTGGTGTCCTGCGGCAGGTGTGCAGCAGGTGAGCAAAAATCCCTCGACCATTCTAAAGGGACGAGCCGAGGCTCCGGACCGTCCCCGCCCGCCATTACGTGTCGCTACGGGGAGATGAACTTCCCCCAGGAACCGAACTGTAGGATCGGAGGAACTTCCCAGCAAGCCGCAACCGACCCGCAAGGACGCAGGAGAGCGATGTTTTCGAAGATTCTGGTAGCTAATCGTGGTGAGATTGCCATTCGTGCGTTTCGTGCCGGTCATGAGGCGGGGTCCAAGACGGTGGCGGTGTTTCCGTTTGAGGACCGTAATTCGATTCACCGGCAGAAGGCTGATGAGGCGTATCTGATCGGGGTGGAGGGTCATCCGGTGAGGGCGTATCTGGATATCGAGGAGATCGTGCGGGTCGCGAGGGAGTCGGGGTGTGATGCAATCTACCCGGGCTATGGTTTCCTGTCGGAGAATCCGGGGTTGGCGCGGGCTGCGACGGAGGCGGGGATCACGTTTGTGGGCCCGCCGGCGGATGTGCTGGAACTCGCCGGGAACAAGGTCAAGGCGTTGGATGCGGCGCGGGCTGCGGGTATTCCGGTGCTTGCGTCCTCGCGGCCGAGCGCGGATGTGGCGGAGTTGATTGCGGCGGCGGAGGAGATCGGGTTCCCGGTGTTCGCCAAAGCCGTGGCCGGCGGTGGGGGTCGGGGGATGCGCCGGGTCGATTCGCGGGAGGCGTTGCCGGAGGCGTTGGAGGCGGCGATGCGTGAGGCGGAGTCGGCGTTCGGGGATCCGACGATGTTCCTGGAGCAGGCGGTGTTGCGGCCGCGTCATATCGAGGTGCAGATCCTGGCGGACGCGGCCGGGAATGTGATGCATTTGTTCGAGCGGGATTGTTCGTTGCAGCGCCGGCATCAGAAGGTCATCGAGATCGCCCCGGCCCCGAACCTGGATGAGGGGATCCGGCAGGCGTTGCACCGGGACGCGGTGAAGTTCGCGACGGCCCTGGGGTATGTGAATGCCGGGACGGTGGAGTTCCTGGTGGACACGGTGGGGGAGCGTGCCGGGGAGCATGTGTTCATTGAGATGAATCCGCGTATCCAGGTGGAGCACACGGTCACGGAGGAAGTCACCGATGTGGATCTGGTGCAGGCGCAGTTGCGGATCGCCGCGGGTGAAACCCTTTCGGATCTGGGGTTGTCGCAGGACACGGTGTATCTGCGGGGCGCGGCGTTGCAGTCCCGGATCACCACGGAGGATCCCGCGAACGGGTTCCGGCCCGATGTGGGCAGGATCAGCGCGTACCGCTCCGCGGGTGGTGCCGGGGTCAGGTTGGATGGTGGGACGGTGTATGCGGGGGCGGAGATCAGTCCGCATTTCGATTCGTTGCTGGTGAAGCTCACCTGCCGGGGCCGGGATTACGCCTCGGCGGTGACCCGGGCCCGGCGTGCGTTGGCGGAGTTCCGGGTCCGCGGGGTTTCGACGAACATCAGCTTCTTGCAGGCGGTGTTGGATGATCCTGATTTCATTGCCGGGAACGTCGCGACGTCCTTCATCGATGAGCGCCCCGAGCTCCTGACGGCCCGGATCCCGGCGGACCGGGGCACGAAGCTGTTGACGTGGTTGGCGGAGGTGACGGTCAACAAGCCGCACGGGGAGCGTCCGGTGCATCTGGATCCGCAGGAGAAACTCCCCCGCATCCCCGAGGAGGACCGGGATGCCGATCGGAACGTACCGTTGCCGGCGGGTTCGCGGCAGCGGTTGCTGGAACTCGGGCCGGAGGGTTTCGCGGCGGAGTTGCGGGCCCAGGTGGCGGTCGCGGTGACGGATACGACGTTCCGGGATGCGCATCAGTCGCTGCTGGCTACCCGGGTGCGGACCCGGGACCTGGCCGCGGCCGGCGGCCCGGTGTCGCGGTTGACCCCGGAATTGTTCTCGGTCGAGGCCTGGGGCGGGGCGACCTATGATGTGGGGTTGCGGTTCCTGGGGGAGGATCCGTGGGATCGGTTGGATGCGCTGCGCCGGGAGATCCCGAACATCTGTTTGCAGATGTTGCTGCGCGGGCGCAATACGGTGGGCTATACGCCCTACCCGGAAGCCGTCACCACGGCGTTCGTGGCCGAGGCGGCGGCCTCGGGGATCGATATCTTCCGGATCTTCGATGCCCTCAACGACGTCTCGCAGATGGAGCCGGCGATCCGTGCGGTGCGGGCGACCGGGACCGCCGTCGCGGAAGTCGCGCTGTGCTACACGGCGGACATGCTCGACCCGGCGGAGACTCTTTACACTCTGGAGTACTATCTCGACCTCGCGCAGCGGATGGTGGATGCGGGGGCGCATATCCTGGCGATCAAGGACATGGCCGGTCTGCTGCGTCCCGCCGCGGCGGCGAAGCTCGTGGCCGCGTTGCGGGATCGCTTCGAGGTGCCCGTGCACCTGCACACGCATGACACCGCCGGGGGTCAGCTCGCGACCCTGCTGGCCGCCATCGAGGCCGGGGTGGACGCCGTGGATGTGGCCAGCGCGCCGCTGGCCGGGACCACGAGCCAGCCCTCGGCCTCGGCCCTGGTCGCGGCCCTGGCCCACACGCCCAGGGATACCGGGCTGGACCTGGAAGGGGTATGCGCGCTGGAGCCCTACTGGGAAGCGGTCCGGCGGATCTACTCACCGTTCGAATCCGGGCTGCCCGGACCTACCGGGCGGGTCTACCGGCACGAAATCCCCGGCGGGCAGCTCTCCAATTTGAAGCAGCAGGCCATCGCGCTGGGGCTCGGGGAACGCTTCGAGGCGATCGAGGACATGTACACCGCCGCCGATAAGATCCTCGGGCGCCTGGTGAAAGTCACCCCCTCCTCCAAGGTCGTGGGAGACCTCGCCCTGCAGCTCGTGGGCGCGAACGCGGACCCGGCCGACTTCGAGGCGAACCCGCAGAACTATGACATCCCGGATTCGGTGATCGGGTTCCTCAACGGTGACCTCGGCGACCCGCCCGGCGGCTGGCCCGAACCCTTCCGGACCAAAGCCCTTACTGGCCGCACCGTCAAACCCCGCGATGCAGCCCTGGACCCGGAGGATGAACAACGCCTCGCCGGCGACTCGGCGGAGCGCCGGAGAACCCTGAACCGGCTCCTCTTCGCCGGCCCAGCGAAGGACTACGCGGCCGTCCGGGACACCTACGGGGACGTCTCGGTCCTGGGCACCGCGGATTACCTCTACGGCCTGCAGCAGGGCTCAGAGCACATCATCGAACTCGAGAAAGGCGTCCGGCTCATCGCCCGCCTCGAAGCCGTGTCCGACCCGGACGAGAAAGGCATGCGCACCGTGATGTGCGTGCTGAACGGACAAATGCGCCCCGTGAGCGTCCGGGACCGCAGCATCGAAAGCGACGTCAAAGCCGCCGAGAAAGCCGACCCCAGCAAACCCGGCCACATCGCCGCGCCCTTCGCCGGAGCCGTCACCATCACCGTTCAAGAAGGCGCCACCGTGAAGGCCGGAGACACCGTCGCCACCATCGAAGCCATGAAAATGGAAGCCAACATCACCACCCCCATCACCGGCACCATCAAACGCACCACCGCCGGTGCAGCCCAAGCCCAGGGAGGCGACCTCCTCCTCGAGGTGACACCGGAGGGGGCGTGACGCACTACGACCTCGCCATCATCGGCTCGGGCTCCGGAAATACCCTGATCACCCCGGAGTGGGATGACCACCGGATCGCCCTGATCGACGGCGGGACCTTCGGCGGGACCTGCCTGAACGTCGGCTGCATCCCGACGAAAATGTACGTCTACCCCGCGGGCCTTGCCACTGCTCCGCGCGAATCATCGCGGCTGGGCGTGGACCTCACTTTCGAGGGCGCGCGGTGGCCCGACATCCGCGACCGCATCTTCACCCGTATCGACGCGATCTCCACCGGGGGACGCAAGTATCGGGCCGAGGACCTGGAAAACGTCACCCTGTTCGAGGAGTACTTCCGCCTGACCGGTGAGAAATCGCTCGTGTCGGCAACAGGGCAGGAGGTCACTGCCGACCAGGTGGTGATCGCGGCAGGATCACGTGCAGTGCTGCCCGATATAGCGGGCATCACGCTTCCGCAGGTCCACACCTCCGACACCGTGATGCGGCTGGCGACGCAGCCTGCACGTCTGCTGATCATCGGCGGCGGCTATATCGCAGCGGAATTCGCCCATGTCTTCGGAGCCCTCGGGACGGAGGTGACGATGGTGGCCCGTTCCGGTGCGCTGCTCACCGCCCTCGACGAGACAGTGTCGGAGCGGTTCACCGAGGAAGCGGGTAAACAGTGGCAGGTTCGCCTGAACTCCACCGTCGCCTCGCTGACGGAGAACCGCGACGGCTCGGTGCATGCGCTGGTGTCGGGTCCGCAGGGGCCCGAGGCATACGACGTCGATGCGGTGCTCGTCGCCACGGGCAGGGTCGCCAATACGGACAGGCTCGGGGCATCGGAGGCGGGATTCGATCTGTCGACCAACGGCAGCCTGCACGTCGACGGCCACCAGCGGGTGCTCAGTGGCGGGCGCCCGGTGGAGGGAGTCTGGGCGTTGGGGGATGTCAGTAGTGCACACCAGCTCAAGCACGTGGCCAACCATGAGGCGCGGGTGGTGTCGCACAACCTGCTCCACCCGCAGGACCTGCGCCTGAGCAACCACCAGTACGTACCAGCAGCGGTGTTCACGCACCCGCAGCTCGCCGCCGTCGGGATGACCGAGGAGGAAGCGCTTCGGCATGCCGAGTCGACCGGCGGCGAGGTTGTCACCGCCGTTCAGCAGTACGGCTCCACCGCCTACGGGTGGGCGATGGAGGACACCACCGGTTTCGTGAAGCTGATCGCCGAACGGGGCAGCGGCAGGCTGCTCGGCGCCCACATCCTGGGGCACGAAGCGTCGATGATCATCCAGCCCCTCATCCAGGCGATGTCGTTCGGACTGAGCGCCCATGACATGGCGAGGGGGCAGTACTGGATCCACCCGGCGCTGACCGAGGTGGTCGAGAACGCCCTGCTGTCCCTGGGGACCGGCTGACCGGCCGGCGGGAATTCCGCAGGCCGGTCAGCGGTCAGACCTTGCTCGGAGAGTAGATTCCCTCGATCACGCCGGAGTAGTCCTTCAGCACCTGGGCCCGCTTGATCTTGAGTGAGGGAGTGAGGTGGCCGCTGGTCTCGGTGAAATCCGTCGGGACGATCCGGAAGACCTTGACGGCCTCGGCCCGCGACACAGTCGTGTTGGCGCCGTCCACCAGCTCCTGGATCTCCGCCAGCACCACGGGGTGCTCAGCGGCCTCGGCCATGGTGGTGCCGGCCGGCAGCTGGTGGCGGTCCAGCCAGCCCGGCAGTGCTTCCTCGTCGAGGGTTATCAGTGCCGAGATGAACGGGCGCTGGTCACCGACGACCACGCACTGGGAGACGATCGCGTTGGCGCGGATGGTGTCCTCGAGCATCGCCGGCACCACGTTTTTCCCGCTGGCCGTGACGATGATCTCCTTCTTCCGGCCGGTGATGAACAGGAATCCGTCATCGTCGAGCTGCCCGATATCGCCAGTGCGGAACCACCCGTCGGCAAAGGCCTCAGCGGTCAGGTCCGGACGGTTGAAGTAGCCCTTCAGCACGCAGACCCCCTTGGCGAGGATCTCGCCGTCGTCGGCGATCCGCACGGCGTTGCCGGGCAGGGGCGCGCCGACGGAGCCGATCTTGATCCGCTTCGGGGTGTTCACGGTGATGGGGGCAGTGGTCTCCGTCAAGCCGTAGCCCTCGAGCACCATGAGCCCGATGCCGTGGAAGAAATGGCCCAGACGGTCGCCGAGGGGTGCCCCGCCGGAGACTGCATGCTGGACGCGTCCGCCCATGGCGGTGCGGATCTTGCCGTAGAGGAGGCGATCGAAGACGGCATGTTTGGCCTTGAGCATCAGGGGGACCCTGCCCGCCTGGTCGGCTTTCGACCACGCGATGGCGACGTCGGCTCCTGCATGGAAGATCTTGCCCTTGCCGCCGTCCTCGGCCTTCAGCATCGAGTTGTTGTACACCTTCTCGAACACCCGGGGTACGGCGAGGATGAAGGTCGGCTTGTAGCTCTGGAGATCGGGGAGCAGGTTCTTGACGTCCGACGTGTGCGCCACGGTGGCTCCCGCCGAGACGCACAGTACGGAGATGAACCGCGCGAAGACGTGCGCCAGGGGAAGGAACATGATGGTCTGCGCGCCTTCATGGGCAACTTCCGGTAACGCGGCGGCAGCATTGTCGGCGAGCTCGACGAAGTTCCCGTGCGTCAGCTCGCAACCCTTGGGCCGGCCCGTGGTGCCGGACGTGTAGATGACGGTGGCGACGTCGTCGAGCCCGGCCATCGCCCGGCGGGCAGCGATTGCCTGGTCCTCGACGCCCGCTCCCGCAGTGCGGAGGACATCGAGTCCGTTCCCGTCGAACTGCCACACGTGCTGCAGTGCACTGAGGTTCTCGGAGGCCGCTGCTTCCCGGACCACGTTCTCATGGCGTGCTGCTTCGACGAAAGCACCCACGGCACCGGAATCGCTGAGGATCCAGGCCACCTGGGCGGGGGATGACGTTTCGTACACGGGAACCGACACGGCCCCCGCGAACCAGATGGCGAAATCCGCGAGTGACCACTCGTACCGTGTGCGAGCCATGATGGCCACCCGGTCACCGGCGTTGACGCCCGACGCGATCAGGCCTTTGGCTACTGCCTCCACCTGGCTGCGGAACTCGGTGGCGCTGATGTCCTGCCACTGGCCGTCGCCGTCCGGAACGGAGAAAAGGGCGGGGTTGGACGGTTTTTCCGCCTGCCGCACCACGAGGTCCGTAGTGTTGCTGTTGCGGGGTACGTCCACCAGGACGGGAACGCTGATTTCGCGCACGATAGCTCCTTCGATATCACCAATGCCTGTGGGATTTCCCTAGCCTACTGGTTTTCGCGCATAAATTACCGTCCAGTAATGTACGAATCAGTAACGGTCACGCGGAACCCCGCAGGCCTTCCCGCAACGGAGGGGAAATCCGATGGCATCCCAGCAGCACAGGGGTCTCTTCCGCTCCCGCCGCGCCGACACCCCACCGATGCCCCCCTGGCACAGCCGCGCACCGTTCGCTGCGCACCGCCCGCGTGTGGGCCTTTCCTATCCGCCGCGGCGCGGTCTCGCCGTCGGTGTCGATATCGGCGGCACGAAGGTCGCGGCCGGCGTCGTCGACGTGTACGGGCGGACCCTCGCCGAGGCCACGCGCGCCACGCCCGGTCAGGACGCACGCGAGGTGGAACGGGTCATCGCCGAACTCGTGGGCGAACTGTCGCGCGACTTCCGCATCCGGTCCGTCGGAATCGGAGCGGCGGGCTGGATGGACCTGGCGAACGGGACAGTGCTCTTCAGTCCGCACCTCGCCTGGCGGAACGAGCCCCTGCGCCGCAACCTCGAGGTTCTGCTGCGGCGGCGGGTGACAGTGGTGAACGACGCCGACGCGGCGGCGTGGGCGGAGTGGCGCTTCGGTGCCGGGCGCGACGAGCCGCGCCTCGTGTGTGTCACCCTCGGAACCGGCATCGGTGGCGCCATGATCCTGGACGGCAGGGTGGAGCGGGGCCGGTACGGCGTTGCCGGCGAGTTCGGGCACCAGATCCTCGTGCCGCAGGGCCACCGGTGCGAGTGCGGAAACCGCGGGTGCTGGGAACAGTACGCGTCGGGCAACGCACTCGGCCGCGAGGCACGGGAGCTCGCCGCAGCCAATTCCCCCGTGGCCCGGAACCTGCTCGACGCCGTGGACGGCGACGTCCCGGCGATCACGGGAGCCCTGGTCACCAGCCTCGCCCTGCGAGGCGACCAGGCATCGAGGGAGCTGGTCGACGACATCGGCCAGTGGCTCGGACTCGGCCTGGCGAACCTCGCGGCGGCGCTTGATCCTGGAACCTTCGTGATCGGCGGCGGCCTCAGTAGTGCCGGAGGGCTCCTGCTCGAACCCACGCGCCGGGCCTTCGCGCGGAACCTGACGGGCCGCGGTTTCCGGCCTGCTGCGCGCATCGACCTTGCTGCACTCGGGCCCGCTGCGGGACTCATCGGCGCCGCGGATCTCTCACGGCAGGTGATGCGCGGCGGCTGACG